>NZ_CP035502.1 GCF_004135585.1 Sphingosinicella sp. BN140058
GCTTGATCTCTCGGTGCTGGCCGGCCGCAAGCTCGATCTCAAGCCAGCCTTCGTGGAAGTGGCCCCGAACCTTCTGATGGGAAAGGGGCGCCGAGGATCGATAGAGGTTGCCCTCGCGGGCGTCTCCGTCGTTCGGGGCGCGGCCGCGAGCCGCGGTTTGATGCTCTCCTGACTACGCCGCCTTCAAAAGGGACTGCTCGGCGGCAAGAAGGTGCCCGATCTCATCATCTGGATAGTGGAGCGGCGGATTGCTCTGTGGGACGAGGCGGAAGCCGTCCGGTGCGGCCGGATCTTCAACCAGAAGGCCTGCACGTTCGGCCCAAAGCCGCCAATTGCCCGGTCGTCCGTCGCTGATCCTGGTGTGCCGCCAGAGTCCTTCGGACTTGGTGAGTTTCGGCATAGCCCGCGTCTCGATGACGAGAGCTTCCCGGAACAGGGACGGATGATAGTGGTGCAGCCAACGTAGCTCCTGTTCTTTGGAAGCGCCGCAGAAAAAGCAGCTTGATTTTAAAGGGATAGGGAGCCCCGCCGACTTGATGAGTCGCGCGCAATCCAGCCTATCCATGCCCAACTCGCGCAAAAGGTAGACGTGCTCATAGTGGGCATCGCCTGTCGGGCCGCTCCGACGGCGATCCTTCGATCCGGCGTCGAACCCGATGAACTTAACGACGCGCTCTCCACGAGCCCAGCAATCGAGGGCCGCTTGCCAGCCCGGAAGAGCAGGTCGACGGCCCTTAGCCGGCATGCCCCGAATTTCATTGTGGATCGCGGTTTGCTTCCACTTGATGCTGCAGCTGGCGATTCCCATGGAAACACCCGGAATCGTTCCATTCTTATGGAGTTCGCCGGTGAGGGTGTCGTATGGCGCGTTGGTCGGAAGGTACCGAGCAACCGTGATCTGAACGCCGTGAGGCTCCAGCCACGCGTTGAAGACGTCCAGATAGGCGTATGTTTCTGGACGCTCTGCTCCGACGTCGGCAAAATAGATGGCAGACGGAATATGCCCCAGTTGGATGAGGGCGATCGTCATAGCGACGGAATCGACTCCCAACCCCAAGCTGACCATGGTGGGCCGATCCAGCGTCCCAGCCTTGATCGCGTCGAGGAAGCCTGTCCTCGGCGCCGCGGCCGCCCGGCCCTCCTGGCTCGATTTGAATATGTCCAGCTGACTCATTTTCTTCCATTCCCGTGTGCTTCGCTCGCACGCAAACTTCGGTAGTCAGCCCACGTCTGGGCGTCTAAAAGATCTTAGAAAGATCCTCAACGGAGAACCCGAAATGCAGTTTGCTTCGAACCTGACCACGTTGATGCAGCGCGTGATGGCCATGCGGTCGCCTGAGGTGACTGCCGTGCTCCCCAAGATCGAGGCAATGGAGCAGCAGGAGCGAATTCGTCTCGTCCAGCAGGGACACGACAACCTCTCTTCGCTGATCAAGCACTGGGATAAATTCTCTGATGTCCTGGTCGCGCAGCGAGGGCTCAGCAAAGCCGAGGTCAAAAAGAAAGCTAAGGAGCTCAAGGAGATCAGGCAGAAGCTCGATTGGGCGCTACGGCTCGTGAACCCGAAGATGATCCCGGCTCCGTTCCGGCCACAATGCCAGTCAGCCTTTGACATCCTCGCCGCATGGTTCCTGGTCAACCAGGGCTACCTTGGGAACGTCCTGTCTCGTGAGAGCATCGCCCGGCAGGACGTAGAAGGTCTGGATCTATCGGCCGCTCCTGTTTCCCTCTTTGGTGACGGGCTGGAGATCGAAAATCCGGTCGGACTGGAGGACGCGGTGGTGGCTCCACGGCAGCAGGTCAGATCGGTGCGCGAGGAAGATCAGGTGGATGTTCTCGACGCCGCTGGTTTGTCGTTTTCACACTAAACATTCGCTTTCCAGACTGGCCCGTCGGTGGTTATGATGCGGGCCGAAAAGATCCACAACTCACAAAGGGGTAGACGGCAATGGCCGATGCATATCCATGGGGCACTCAGACGCCACAAGCCAGGCTTTCGAAGCTGGAGCGGGACCTCTCCGGAGAGGAGAGTCGCAAAACCAAGTACCTCGAGGGCCATCGCGCGAAGATGGCGGAGTTCGAGAAAAGCGATCGCGAGATCAGAGCGGACATCAAGGTCGTGCAGGCGATCATCGAGAGGGAGACCGCCGAGGCCCAGAGCCGGGAACTTATGAAGACAATCCAGAAGCTGGCGTCCAGCGGCAAGATCGACCTTGCCGCATTGGTGAGCAATCCGGATGGACTTGCGGCGAAGCTCGCTGAGATCGGTGCCCAAGCTTCCAACGACGATGCTTCGGAGGCCTCGCGGAAGGGCGACAAGGGCGCTGCGGCGGCCGAAGCTGCCCCGGCAGCCGAGGCGGCTTAAGCCGTGGAGAAAGCCTTCTCCTCGCTCGACAGCGGAATGCGCGTCACGATTGCGCTCGCGCTCTTCGCGCTTTCGAGCCTCGCCGGCCTGATGATGCTTCGCACGATGGTCAATGGGCCGTGGTTCGCGGCTCTAGGGGTCGCATTGGTATGCTGCGGGGCCGTCACTGTCGGCTTCGAGGCGTGGCCTGGAAAGCTTCCGGCTGCGTTGTCGGACATGATGGATCGGTGGGAGAAGGCGAGGAAGAAGGCGACCAAGACTGGGGGCGGCCGGTTCGTATGGTCGTGCGGGCGGACGGCGTTGGCGGCGATCGCCGCCAAGCAGGCGTTGCCTCTGATGACGGACATCGAAGGGCTGATTGCCTGGGCCTTGATTGGTGGGTTCGCGACGTCGGTCGGGTTTTTCGGAATTAGGTCGGCGCTGTGGGCTGGGATCATCACGATCGCCTTGGGCCACCGTGCGGCGCTGAGCGGCCTCGAATATGACTTCGCGGACCCGGCAGCACGGGCGCTCTTCGTTCAGCATTGGAACAGCGGCTTCGAGATGTCGTGGTGGTGGCCGATTGGGCTGGCTGCAGGACCGTTTCTTTGGGTCGGCATGTCTGCGTCAATGGTCGCGGCCGGTGAGAATTTGCAAATGGCGCTAAAGGACCGGGAAGCCGCGGCCGATGCTCAGCGCCGGATCGATGCTCGGCGTGAGCGCCTGCGGGCGCGGCGAGAGGCAGAGGCCAAGGACCCTGTGGCGGTCGCTGCTTTGGCCACCCAGCAAGCCATGGCTCAAGTTGCGGCTGCGTCCACTGGCGCCCACGGAAACCTGTCGCCGGCGGATCTAAGGGGGCCTGAGGCTCCGAAGCCAGTCGAGGAGTTAAGCGGGGTGGCAAAGCTGGAGCATGATCGCAACGACGAGTTGCTGAAGCGGTACGCCAGTCACGCTGTCCAGATCTTCGAGTTCGAAACGTCCGGCATCGATACGAACACTCTGCATCGGCGGTCGTTCGACCGCGTGATCATGGCTCTCACGCCTGATCAGCTTGCGCAGCTTCGGGCGGCAAGCTGGTCTGGGGCCGCCGATCTTCTGTCCTATCACGCGTACGTGTGCAGCGGCGAAAACGCCGCGCTGTTCGGGTCGGACGGCGAGGTCGTCACCATGACCCCAGCCTATAGCAGCGATGAAATTCCGGCAGCGCCGGAGCCGCTCAGCACAAGGCTGGATCCGACCGTAGTGGGTGCCGACACTTTGGAGGTCGACTTGCTCGACCAAGAGGCAAATCTCCTTCCCGAGGCGGCGGACCTGGCACCGCGGCCGAAGCGCGAGATCGATTTGGAACCAATGCTCTCCGAGGCGGCGAAGGCCGTTGCGGATGAGGCGAATAGCGAAGATGCAGGGGCAGAGACCATGGGCGACGACTTGTTGGATGCGGTGCGCGCTCGTTCACCGGGCGATGTCGATATCGCGAGCGCCGAACACTTGGTCATGCCGGATGAGCCGGAAGGTGAGTATCGAGCCACGGCGAGAGGCACTGACGCCGAGCGCATCGAGGAAGATGGTCGGCCGGCTGGGGAAGGGAACCGCGAGGGCGATGAAACGGCGGCTCGCACTGAAGCGGCCGAGCAGAACCTGCCGCTGAATGTCGCGGTCGATGATCAGCGGAAGGACGGCCCGGAAGCGCTGCCTGCAACAGTGACGATCGCAGCCCCAGCCATCGCGGTGGTCCACCGCGGCGCGGTACCATTGGAGCAGCGCAGGGACGCCGCCGTTCGTATCGCGATCGGCGTTCTCGATCGCCCGTTCATCACGGAAACCAACGGATGGTTTGGCTCGATGCCGGAGCTGCTCGAAGATCTGCCTGATTGGATCAGCGAGGCGATCGTCGCGCCCAAATTCGAGATGTACGGCTCGTTGCTGGAAGCCGCCGATCTGGAGCGACGTCTTGTGGGCGCGCTTGAGAGTGAGGGCCTCGACGAGGCCCGTGTGCTCTCGGAGAAGCTGAAGATCGGGGTAGCGGGCTGGGAGGCCGATGCTGCCCTTGTTTCTCGAGCAGCAGGCTGGATCGCCCAGAAGGAGGAAGAGGCACGTCTTCTGGCTCTTGAGGAGGCCCGGCGGCAGCAGGAGATCCTCGACGAAGAGGCAAGGGTTCGCCGCGAAGCCGAGGCGGAGAAGCAGCGCCAGGATGAGGCTGCGGAAGCCGATCGCGTCCGCCAAGAGCAAGAGCAGCGCCGACTCGATGATGAGCGGCGCCAAGAAGAGGAAGCGGCGGCCGAGAAGGAGCGGGTAGAAGCGCTAGCGGCTCAGCGGTGGCGTTATGCGACGCGCATTCTCGCAGGGATCCTCGATGACGACGTCCTTGTAGAGGGCGGGGAGCTGTTCCCCACCGTTGAATCTCTCGTGGAGGTGCTGGAGATTGATGCTGAGCACCTTCTGCCGCGATTTCAGGCATTCGGCACCAGACGGGACGCCAAGCAGAAGTTCGACGAGCTGCAGCTTGCCATGCACGAGCAGCAACTTGAACAGGTGCGGGAGCTTCTTCGTGATGAGGCAAGCTTCGCGGCCTACGAGCATCCGACGTTCTCGCTGGCGGTGGCGCGGGACTGGCTCAAGGGCCAAGAGGCAACCTCGCTCATCGCGGGCCTCGTTGAAGAGCATCGCGATATTCCCGCACTGGGCAACCGCGGCGATCTCGCCCGGAAGATGATGCAGCGTCGTAATCGCATAACGCCGGAGCAGGTCGAGCTCATTGAGCAGCGCCTCCCGCAGGCGGTCATCAAGGCGCGTAAGCTCGGCGATGCCGTGGCTATCTTGGGTGACGAGAATCCGTCGCTTCTGGAGAATCACGCCGATGCGCTTCGCGCCGCGGGTGCGCTCGCGAGCATCTTGGTTTCCGAGGAAAGCCAGTGCCGGGAGTATGCGAACACGTTCTTCCCGGCAGATGCAAGGAACCCGGGAGTCGAAGTGTGGGAGTTGGTTTGCGAGCTCGCGGCGCACGCGCCGGCTGCGGGAGGCGCCAAACCTCACGAGGCGCCGTTGATTCCAGCCGCTCCGCCGGCGGCGGGTCGCCAGTTGCTGATGATCTCCGAACCCCTGACCCTCGAACGGGTGCAGCAGATGGACATCATGGAAGAGATCGGGAAGATCGAGTTCGGAGGCCTGAAGGAGGGCCGGGAGTATGAGGAGCAATTCCTCATCACCATCCGAGGCGAGTTCCAGGATGACCCGAAGACACACCCAGCCGGACTTGGCGGCTTGATGGTCGATCTCGCGCCGGAACACGGCGGCGGCCGCATTCTCTTCAGCTGCCGATTGGCCAGAATTCCGCTGTGGTACGATGCTGAAAGGGACTTGGTTCATGCCGTTGCCACTGACGACGGGTTTCGCCTGATCACCATTCCGGGCGATCAGGTCGTGGACAATTACCGCGGCATCCTGCGAAACACGCAGAATCAGGTGCGTGGCGTGGTGATTGCCTCGCCGTTCGCCTCTGAAGCAGGGCTCATCTCTTTCCAGCCAATGCTCGAAAAGATCCAGGAAGGACCCGTAGTGATCCTGAACAATGGGCGCTTGAACGAGCAGGACTTTTCTGCTTTTCTGCAGAGAGTCCAGAAAGCCTGAGCGGCTGGGGGAATACATGAAGAAGTTGGTTTCGGCGGCGCTGATTGCGTCGGTCGCTCTTTCCACGCCGGTGCAGGCGGCTCCGCAATATGCTCCGGTGGCCGCTGCGGTCAGCGAGTGCGGCTATTCGGAGGAGGCGCCGATCTTCGGCGTCGGGATGGCTGCCGGAACCACTCCGACGCCGATCCTGCTGCAGATCGAGCAGCAGATCGTGGCGAAGGGTGACAAGTCGGCGATGCTACGCTCGGTCCCGGTGCCGGCGACGAACGTTGAGAATTGGACGTCCGACTACGCATTGATGCGGCTGTCGCAGACGGCAGGGCGGCCAATTTGGGCGGTAACCGAGGATGGCCGCCCGGGTGAAATCATTTCAGCGCAGATCCCGGCGACGAACCTCGCAGACGCGTTCGATCGCGTCGCGGCCGCCAAGGGCAAGCGCTGGCGGTTCGATGGCGAGCGCGTCTACCTGCTCGGCGGGCGTGAATGGACTTTGCCGATGCCGGCAAGCCGCGACCTCGCGCTCGCGGTCGCAGACGCGTTGCAGAAGAACAACGTCAAGGCTGTCATAACCGGAAACATGATCCGCTTTCAGGCGGATGACGCTGGCGTCGCCCGGATCAAGGGCATTGTGGATCAGGTCTACGCGCAGCAGCGTCTTAACCCGTACGACGTGAAGTTCTTCAAGGTCTATCCGACGAAGGGGCAGGTCGACTGGACTGCCCTCGTCGAGCGCACAGACTCCGTCGAAACCGTGAGCTTTGAGGGCAAAGGCGTGACGATGGTTCTCGATCCGACCGCCGGTGCGGTCATCGAGACCTTCCTTGCGCGAGAGGGTCAGGTTCAGGCGCTGGGCTCCACCACCATGGTGTCGGCTCAGGCGAGCATGGGTTCCTCGCACGCCGCGGGTTGCGGCGGAACCGCCTCCAGCACGCGAGGCCTTGAACTCGCCGGTGGAGCGTACGAGCGCGGTCGCGTCAGCCTCAGCTATGCCATTCTCGGTTCGCCGCAGGAGCAGGCGGGCAAGCTGGCCGTCACGCCGGGCGCAGTGGTCGTGCTTGCCGACGCAGTTCCGGATGAAGGTGGCTATATGGTAGCCATCATTCGACCGCGCGTGCTCGAGCTTCAGGGAGGCTCGCCTATGCCGTACCAGCCGCAGCCGACGCAGATGCCGGGGCAGCCGGTGCCGCAGGTCGTAGCGGCCAACGTGGGGTACTGAACATCTAAGCCATGACCTGCGGGACGGATCCCGCCGGTCTGCTTAGATCATCCTGGGGGGGATGGACGATGATCGAGCCTGCCGTCTTCAAAAATGTGATCGCGGTGCCGCCGACTCTGCTCGCGTGGGCAGAGAAAGAGCATCGCACGACCTACGAAGAATGGGGGTTCGACGACAGCCTAACGTTCGCTGGCAAGATGGGCGGTCAGTTCGGCCCGGTAGCGCCGCACATCGATGCCGATGTCCCTTCCCAGCATTGCGTCTGGGGCCTGGTCCTCGTCTCCGAGGGCCATCGGTTGATCACGAGCGGCTTCGAGGCCGATCTGAGCGCTGGCGATCTCTATAGGCTCGACCCACTCGATTATCACGGCACGGATACTGCGGTGCCAGATGGCCGGATCATCTTTGCTGCCCTGGATCGTCCCGCCGCCGGGGACGCGCTAAGCGAAGCCGAGATCGCCGCGGCGATCGTGGAGAGCTGCGAGGCGGAGATTGCGCTGCTGGCGGCACGCGCGACCGCTTACACGCTCGCAGGCTGAGAATACGGCAGCCAGGTCACCAGAGCCGTTGACGGCCGTTTTGGCCCGGCAGACGAGGCATGAGGGAGATGCATCTCTGCATCGATGGGATGTCGGTGGCGAAGGTGCGCGGGGTATCGCCTCCAAGAGCCTCGTTGGGCTGGTCCAGGAACCGGGCCGCTGCCTTCGCCGAGCAGAAGTGCCGTCGGCCTATCTCCAGCATCGTTTCCGAATGAGAGCGCGTTGCGTTCAAGGTTTCGATCGATTGGCAAATGTAATAGCGATCGGCCCGCGCGGGCGAGTAGCCGCCGGCGGCGGCAATCCTCGACTGCGCGTCTCGTTGCACCCAGAGCGGTTCGATACCCCACAGCAGTGCCTCTGCCCATCCTCCGTCGAGCATGTTGCGCAGGGCGTCGATATGGGCGAGCAGTCGGTAGAAGATGGGCCCGCCGCCTAGACATATCTTGCGCGGCGACTGCCCCTTGGTCACCGCCGCTTCTTCTGGCACCTGCCGCCTCATGGGCAGCCAAGCCGCAAAGGTGTTGGGAGCCCGGTTTCGGAACGCTGCGCGTCGATAGGATCGCTCGAGCTGGGTTCTCCGCCGAACGTATCTAAGCCAATCGGTGTTGATCACGAGGTGGCCGGGTCGCGTCCCGCGCGAGACAATGCGGCGCTGCGTGGCGTGAACGGCAATTCTGTCGGGCTCGGCGCAGAGCAGATCTAAGTAGGCAGCGATCGCAACCTGGGGAGACCCGTAGGTTTCGGCGGTGAAGCCCGCGGCCGCGAGCAGGTCGGGGCGCGGAGCGAGCTCGAGATCGGCTCTGCGATATGTCCACGACGCGCCGTCCGCTCCCGCCGGCCGATAAGGAATTTCGGCATCCTCAACGCCAGGTCCCTCAGCATGGGCAACCGCATAGTGGCAGAGCGCCGCGAGCTGCCATTGGTCCGGAGGCACGCTAAACCAGAACGCAAATGGAACCTCGCGTCCTACAAATGGCGAGAGGCCGTAGTAGGACAGACGAGTGTCCGGAGTGTTGGACGGTCGCGCCTCCGGCGGCCGGAGGACCGCATCCCGCAGGGCCTTTCCGCGCTGCAGTAGCAGGGTACGGTATTCGGCTTCAGCCTTCGCGGTTCGAGATGCCTCTTCTTCGTGGTGCAACCAGCGCCGCGGGCTGTCCGCAAGAATGATTTGGGCGAGCTCAGCGCGGCTGAGTTCCGCCGGATCCACCTCGCTGAGGTCCAACTCGACTGCAGAGACGTCGCGAGTTGCGATCTTCCGAACCTTGGAGGCTTCCGTCTCGTGAGAGACGAGGATTTCTACGTGCAGCTCCCGGTCTCCCCGATAGAGGACAACATCCGGGCGGAGCCCCTCTTCCCATTCCTCGATGGCGGCTCGATCGAAGGTCCATGAGTCTCGGACCGTCACGCTATGCTGAAAGGCTGAGCCGACCGTGACCACATGGGGCGGGAGAAGGATGCCGCGGGCTTCCGCAATGACTTCCTTTGCCCAGCGATGGAGTGCTGTCTCGAGGCCCTTAGGACATTCGGCGCCTGGTTCGTGGGAGAAGTGAGCTCGTCGAGTGTAGATCCGGCGCTTGCTGCAGATCTCCCGGCTCTCTTTGATGTAGCGCAGAGAGGTGCCGCAGCCGAGGCATGTGAAGGGGCCGTGGTCGGCGGTCACTTCGTCGACGTGGCGCACGCCGTCCGACGCGCGGGCGAGGGGTGTTCTAAGAGCTGACGCGGAGGTCATCCTCGGAGAATGCCACATCGCGAGCCTAGGGAGAAGCGGGCGGGAGAGTTCCCGAGGGGCTCTCTAGTCGACCTGGTAAACAAGGCCCCCAAGAAAACCGCCCCGATCTGCAAGCTTGCCGAGCCGGGCCTGCTCGATAGTCTCCCACGGAATGCCTGCGGTCTCGGCCATGTCCATGAGGGTCTGGAGGGCATCGGCATACTCAACAGGATCCGCATAAGAGGAAGCCGCGATTTCGTCGCCTTCCTCGCAAAGCTTCTCGCGGAGCAACGCGAGGTGCTCGTCCGTGTTTTTGACAAACCTAAGTTGGTCCATTGGAATCCTGGTCGCCAGGCGATCGCGAACAAGCTTCCGTGCCATCTGAGCTATCTCCAAGGTGCGCGGGTTCAGAATCGATCCCCCCGGAGAGCGTCTCCGGGGGCTCGTTGATGATGGTACGGATCAGTTCTGATTGGAGGGTTGTTGACCAGGAGGTCGGACGTGCGTAATCAGTGCTGTGCCAAAAAATGCAATCCTTACAACCACTTAGACCCGCATCGGCATCAAAATACCGATCTCCGTCGCGCCTTCGGTCTTCGGCCGAAGAAGCGCCGGTGCCGCCGGATCGGCAAGAGAGATCTCGATCGACGTCGCTTTGTGGTGGTTCAGGACCTCGAGGAAGTATCGGGCGTTGAAACCGATAGACAGGTCAGCGCCAGTGTAGTCGGCCTCGACCTCCTCGACCGCGCGGCCGTTCTCCGGACTTTCGACGATGAGCGTGAGCTTGTTCGATGAGAGGTCGACCCTGACAGCCCGGGTCTTCTCGGTCGCAATCGTCGCGACGCGGTCGATGCCCTGAGCCAGGCTGGTCGCGTCGACAGTCACGATTTTATCGTTCGTCGTCGGAATCACGCGCTGGTACTGCGGGAAGGTGCCGTCGATCACCTTGCTCGTGAGAATTGCATTGCCGAGCAAGAAGCGAATCTTGGTTTGCGAGAGCTCGATCGAGACGTCGCCGTCCACCTCGTCGACGAGCTTCAGCAGCTCCGCGACGCACTTCCGGGGGATGATGATGCCGGGATCGATTTCGATCCCTGCCGGTGCTGGAATGCCATTGCGGGCAAGCCGGTGACCGTCGGTGGCCACCGCGAGGAGTTCCTTTTCGTCAGTGGTGTGGAGATAGATGCCGTTCAGGTAGTAGCGGGTCTCCTCCGTCGAGATCGCGTACCGGACCCGGCCCAGAAGCGTGCCGAGTTCTTCCGCGTCGAGTTCGAAGCGGGTGGGCAGTTCACCAGTGGCAATCACCGGGAAGTCTTCGGCGGGAAGGATCGCCAGGCGGAAACGGGCGCGGCCGCCGGTGATGGTCAGCTGCGCGTCGCCGGCAGCGAGCTCGATCTCGCATCCGTCCGGCATTTTGCGAATGATGTCGAAGAGTGTGTGCGCCGAGACCGTGATGCGGCCTCCGAGCTCGACACGCGCTCCGACAGTCTCGGTGATCTGGAGATCCAGATCGGTAGCAGTCAGCGTAACCGCATCGTTACGGGCCTCGATCATGACGTTCGACAAAACTGGAATGGTGTTGCGCCGCTCGACGACCGACTGGCTGTGGCTGAGGACGCGGAGAAGCGCAGCGCGCTCGATGAGAAGCTTCATAAATTCCCTCGGGTGTATGGACGTATTGTAGACGCGGGGCGGCGTGATCGGTGAGGAGTGCACGACTGGGCTGGATCTTCGGCTGCCTCAGTCGTGCGAAATCTTCCCTCGGCTGGATTCGGCGAGGGCGTTTCCTCTCTCTTCCTGCGAGGCTCGTTGCGAGCCTAAGCCACCTCGTACCTAACACTCCGCTGGTCAGCAGCGGGAAGCAGTGTGAGCGCCGCCTCAATCGCTCCTCCGAAGTTGCTCTCGACGTAAGCGGCGTTGAAGGCATTTCTAGCGCGCACGGTGACGACGTCTTCGGTGACGTCGAAGGTCAGGTGGTCGAACCAGGAATGGTAGGGGCCAGCTCCGACGTCTTCCTTGATAGCCTGCCTGACCGCGGTCATGGTTGCATCCTCGCCGACGATCGGTCTCAATTCAGCCGTTGGCACGGGAGCTGGGGCGCAGACCTTAGCCCCGGCCGTCCCAGCCTTGGTGCGCGCGCGGTAAGCAGCCTGCTCGATGATGGTGTGCCCATCGCCGGTCATGGCCATGCGGACCAGCCAGCCGAAATACCGCTCAGTGGTGGCCTTTCGCTTCGGATCGTTCTCTGCGATCGCGCACAAGGCGATGGCTCGATCCAGGCCATAGGTCTTCTTGGCCAGGAACCAACCCAGGTGGGCGGCACGACCGGATCCGGTCAAGAGCTGAAGGATCTGAGCCTCTCGCTCTGCTTCCGGCGCCAACGGATCGCCCGAGGGACCGAGCTTCTCGATCAGGCTCTCATCAACAGAATCCAAAATTGCAGAAAGACCGGACTCTGCTGAATCTTGATGATTTGGTCTGTTAAGGGTGACAGCCTCGTCATCCTGGGATGTCGTGGGTGACGCAGTGACCGGCCGGCGGATGCGATCGGCTTCCAACGTGAGCTCGAGCTGCAGCCGATCGCGCTCTTGCCTCCGGCGCGTATGGACGGCGCAGATGTTCGCTTCGATCGTCTCGTGTTGCATGGCGAGAGGGGTGAGGTCGAAGCCCGTGCGCCGATTGAGGCCGTTATAGCAGCGGCGCAGGAGGCCCTTGCTCTCCAACTCGTCGGCAAGCCGCTGGATAGATCGCGTGGAATAATTCAGTTCGTCGGCGAGGCGTGTGTTGCCTGGGAAGACGACGAAGCGGGCGGAGGGATCTTGACGCTGATCGACGCCGAGATATCCGATAAGATGCACGAGAAGGAGGCGCGCCTGCGGGCTCGCTTCCGCGCGGGTAGCGGCCTTGCAAAGGCGGTAGTTCGGGACCGTGTCGAGGGAAGCTCGTCCGGCTGTGGAGAGCTCAGTCACCTCGTCCCAGTCAGGGTGCCGTCTGGCGACCCCTGAGGGAGTTTCGGGTTGGGGCTGCATCTTAGGTAATATCCAGCATTCGGAGCCGCCTTCGGTTGACGGTCCGTGGATTTGGTCCTATGTTGCAAGGAGAACTGGTGGAACGGTTCGCGCGCAACATCGATCGAGGGACGGCGTGGGTTTTGACGAACCCACGCCGTTCTTGCGTTTGGGCTAGTGCATACGCTGCATTGCCTCCTCGAGGGTGCAGATCCCGAGAGCGACGCTTAGGAGCGCATCGATCGCAACGCCGCGGCGATGCTTGCCTCGGATCCTGTCGACAGCGTCCACGAGGTCGGCCGCCAGGTCGATGTTCACGATCTTGCGTCCGCTCTCTGTCAGGCGCTGCTCATAAGGCCGTCCAGCATACGCCGAGGCGCTTGCTGACTGGACGGATGAACGGCCGGGGGATGAAAGGGTCGACAAGGATCACTCCTGGAAACATCGTGCGTTGCAAGCATTCTAGAAGCGCAACAGGAAACTTCCATATGGAGACTGGTTTTTTCTGGATTAAGGGATTCTGCGTGCCCCCCGCTTTGCAGGATAAAATCGAAGCAGATACGGTGGGTTCCCTTGGCTCACAGCACAGGACTCGGTCGGTGCGTGCGCTCGCAAGGATCCCATGGACTGGGACCCTGATCGATAGCGCTAAGGCGCGAAGCTCCCGAAGGTTCCTGCCGCAGGAGCAAAAGAAAAACCCCGCCGGCGGGGCCGGCGGGGCGGATCTGCGCAACGATGTCTCGCCCTACTTCCAGGCGAGCATGTTCGAGGACGCTGGAGCCTTGAACTTGGCGAGCAGGCCGCGAACGTGTTCCGGGCCAAACTTCCACGACTTGGCGAGCTGGATCAGCCGATCCTGAGAGTCGGCGGAGATATTGCCGGGCGTTGCGCGGAGCTGGCAGACGATGAATTCGAGCCGATCGGCCAGTTGGACGGGATCCTTGCGGTACGCGCGGTAGACCTGGCGGGCGTATTCCGCCCAATCGTCGGGGTAGGCGAAGGCCGCTTCCCGAAGCTTGCCGCGCAGCTCAGCAGCCTGCGGCTCATCCGGCGCGATGTCTGCGTGGACGTCGAAGGTGTCGTCATCCATCGGCCCATTGAGCGCCAGCAGCTTCACGGAAAGAAGTCGATAGGCGATCTGCGCGCGCAGATTGTTCGCGTCGGCCCGGTTGAACGGCTGGCCAGCATACTTGAGGTAGGCGAACACGAGGAGAGCCAGGACTGCGGCCGCCACCGTCGAGGGAACGAGGAGGACGGCGAGGACGAAGGCGAGGACGGGAACGTAGAACATCTTTTTCATCGCTGCTTAGGGTTACACCCAACAAGCACGATCACCTATCACCTGCTCCCTCTTCGGCAAAGACCCTCTGCACCCAAGCTAAGGATTTATCGGTATCGGCGAACCCAGAACGACGAATGCGGTGATAGCAGGACTACCACCGCATCCGGTCGACTTCTCTCTGGCTGGAAGCCGCTATTCCGCGGCGAGTGGCAGCAGGTCGAGATTGTGCGACGTGATGCCCGACACGACGCTCGCTTCCATCGCGCGGCGGAAGCTCTCAGGGAGCAGCTCGAGGAGGTACGTGTCCTCGACCGCAAGCCAATTGCCGACTTCGTCCTCGACCTCGAGAAACAGAAGCTCGGGCATCGCATCATGCTCCACGTAGCGGAAGTGGAGCCGGTGACTCTCGTCATAGTCGGGCAGCTCGAAATCGATCTCATGGAACGATGCGCGCTCGCTCTCATCGAGCTCCCACGTGTTGACAAGGATGTCGTTTTTGGCCCGCTCCGGAACGGCATGCGACACCGGAAACTCGTCCAGGGTGAAGCGGCTGCCGCCGGCGCGGATGGTGAAACCCTCGACGTCGATCGAGTGAGCGCGACTGTCGACGATAGGGCTGAATTTGAGCGTCCCGTACGTGACTGTCGGGCCACGAACCTGGACAACCACGGTGGCTGTGCTGGTACTGTGCAAGGAAAACCCCCAAGGATCCACACGAATAGCGTGTGTGGCAACCTTGAGGGTAATCTGGGGGGTCGTCAAGCGGAGCTTGAGGATAAAGATCCAGCGAGTTTACCCGAGCCATTCTTGTGGCTGAGTGCGATCAGGGATTCCCTGGAGTCGAGATCCGGCTCAACGCTCGAGTCCACGGCGACCGAAGGCCGCCACAGGCTGTTGCACGCGGGGTCCGGAGCTGAAAGTCGCTGACGGAAAGCTGGGAGCAGCGACGGGTGCCTGAGTTCCGGTCTCGATCGGCGGCACACGCATGGTCGGCAGCTTCACCTGCGCCTCGCTGAGATGAAGGACTGACGCGACGGCGTGACGAGTTCGGTCTGCCTTGATCTGGTGATATCGGCCAGCCGCAATTGCCTGAAGATCGTCCACGGTCGCGCCTTCGAAAACCTGCTGAGGGCTGATGCTGTTTCGGTTGAGGATCTCGTGCGCCCGGTGGCTGCCGCTGTCGCGGGCAGATGCGGGATTTGAAACGTGCCGAAGTGGATCCTGCGAGCCGAGGAACTCCAGCCGCTGCGCAGCGGCCTCTTGAAGATAGAGGTCTGCGATGATTGCGCGGGCGACGGGACCGGCTGTCGACTGTGTTGATGCGCGCCCGGCAACCTGGCGATCGATGGCGGCCGACAATCTGATCTGCGTGGCTCGATCACTTTCGGGATTGAGCCCGTTTGCCGACGCAAGAATGATAGCGTGAGCAGCGGCGTGGCCCATCTTGTCGCTGCGCTTGTGAAGCGCCGCGGCACCGGGGCAGCGGGCGCCGTCCATGCCGGCGCTTTCGGCGCGAGCTATGATGGCGACGGCGCGTATCGTTTCCATTGATCAGGTCTCCAGAGAGCAGGCACCTATTTTCCTGCTACAGGACGTGTGGGTCAATGGGCCTGTGGAAGTTTTCTGGGTCGTGAGGCTGAGGAAACTTTACGCCGCGAGGAGCAGGGGCAAAGCTGTGACATCGTCGCTTACTCGAGACCGATCGAGCACTGGGTAGGGGAGATGAGCCAAGGGGCGGTCGGCAATCTTCGCGGCCTTCGTGAGCGGGAACACGTAGACATGGTTCCCTGGGTGCCGTCGCTTTCGAAAGAAGCCGCGATCGATCAGGCTGGCGATCCAGGCACGCCCGTCTTCGCCGGCGGGTCGCTCGGCACCGCGGCGGATGAGCTCGTCGATGGCGTAGCCTTCGCCTTGCTCCCTGTTCCGGATTTTGGAGAGCGCTCGCTCGCAAAAGACTTGTCCATCGGGCGTGAGCGTCTCGGTCTTGGGTCGACTGCGTCCGCGGTAAGCTGCCCCAAACACTGAATAGATCTGGCCGCAATGGCCGCCGAGGATAACTCCGCTGGAGCCGACGCGCCGCATTGGGTCAGCGTAGGATAGAACCGAGATGATGCCCTGCTTCTCCTGGCGAAGGTGCCTGAATGCGCGGGACAAGAACCAGGTCTCACCGTTGCCGGCGACTTCATCGAGCAGCACGAGGCGGCCGAGCTCGACGCCAGCGTTGTAGCTAGTCAGGCCAGTGTGCTTGATGATGGCGGCGTTGTTCATCGGGACCGAGAACGTGGCAACGCCAACCAGTCGCGACCGGCCGGCGGCGCCGTTTCGAAACAAACCGACCGAGAGCCGCGATGCCGGAAACGAGCCCGAATAGTGCTGTTCGATGACAAACGGCCGAGCCATCTTGCCACAATCAATCACGTCGACCGCGTACTCGGAGGGGTCGATCACGGTGCTCGCGGGAACAAACTTATTGCGGCGATCGCGCCAGCGCTGCGAACGATCGGTAATCAATTTCTTCTCCCTGCAAGTGCCATCGGCACAGCGGGCATGCCGTCTTACATGATGTCGAAATCGTGCTCGATGCGAGCCTCGTTCATGATCTCGTCGTAGAGCGGCTGAGCGATCGAGAGCGTCTGCCTGCCCCGCGTAAGTACAACATAAAGAAGATTGATTTCGGAGTTGTACTCCGTGGGCGTGATCCTCTTGCGGCTGAGCATGGCCCGAAGCTCGTTGGGGCCGAGGAAGTCGTCGAGGACAACGGTATTGTCCCACTCGCGCCCCTTGGCCTTGTGTCCGGTCGATAGGATAAGCTGCGCGTCGGTCTCGTCCGGCTGGAAGCGCGCTTTGATGTCTACCAGGATCTCTGGGATAGCCGTCGTGTATTGCTCGACGATGCGCACCAGTCGGATAAGATCAGGATCCTCCTCGGCCTTGGCCGCCTCCTTGCAGTCGTCCCACGTCAGAAAGCGCGAGACCAATGGATCGATGAATTGGTTGGGCTGCTTGGTGTACAGAGCGTAGCCCGCTCGAACCTGACTGATGAGCTCGTCGATGCCGCCCACCATGTGGTAGGGGAGCTTCATCGCCACGAGGCCCTCGAAGAGCCTGAAGTTCGTTCGGGCTAGGATCGTGCAGCGGCGCTTCAGGCGGCCCTCGTAAGGCAGAACGAAGCTCTCCTGTTTCTCGAAGCCAACGAGCGGCCAGGTGGGCGGCGTCAGGCTTTGAGAAAGGACGTAGTTGGCCACAGCAGCGATCTTCGGGCCGAAGCGGAAGGATTTGGAGAGAGGGAAGACGGGCCCCGGGAAAGAGTCCATCGCGTTCTCGGCGCCGCGGAACGCGTAGATGGACTGCCACGGATCGCCGACGACCTTGGATGGCAGCTGCGCCTTGCGCGCGATCTCGAGCAGGACGGGGTTCCAGTCCTGGGCCTCGTCGAGGAGGAGGTAGTCGAAGCCGGTGATGGCTCGAGTGAGCTGGAACTTCTTGAGGTACATGTCGTGTGTGATCGGCAGCTCTGAACGATCGAAGTCCATGAACCTGTCGATGATCGCAGACACCATCGGCACGCAAGCCGCACGAGTTTGGATGGGGAAACCGGATAGGTGGTACTCGCGAACCTCATAGTCACCGGAGATCAGGAAGTTCTGAATGCTACGGAGGACCGCTCGGCGGACGCTCTGCTCCTTCATGCTCCCCACGAGGCGGAGGAGGTCCTGGCAGCCGTCGAGATGATCTGGCCGAAGGTTGCTCTTGATGATCCGGTCCTGGTGCCGCCGCATGTTCAATAACTGGTAGGCATGGGCGTGCGCCGTCTGGGTGCGGATGTGACGGGGGAAGCGTCCCTTCGCCTCCGCGGCAATCGGAGCGTTGAAGGCTAGGTACAGTCCCGAATAGTCGCTCCACGCGTGAGCATATTCCACGAGTGAGGTGGTTTTCGAGCATCCGGCGCCGGCAATCCAACGCGCTGTCTCCGACGGCGGAGAGGCGATGAGAGCTTGCTGCTCAGCAGTCAGAGGATGGCCGCTCACGCCGATGGGGACGTGCGACTTCGGTGCTGTTGCCATCCTTTGATGATGTGGGAAAAGCCTGTAGCCGTCAAAGGGAGATTGGCAAATGCTGGATCTTTTCCACTCAGCTGCAGAGCGTCGCTTCGGGATTGGATTTCAGCCGGGCAGTGATCTCGCGGACTGTGGCGACGCCAATCTCCCTTTGCTGCTTCCATGGGAGTTTGTCATTCGCCGCGATAGCGCAGTTAAGTGCCGCTTGGTGCTTCTCACGCAGCGCCGGCGGCACCTCTTCGAGAGCTTCCGCGTATGTGGCTTCAGCCTGCTGCTGAGCGGCTTCGATGCCCTGCAGGGTGGTCGGCATCTCTTCGACAGGCTTCTGGGCCGCCGGCAACCCTGGGGCGTCCGCCGTGCCGGCTGCCGCTGAAGTGCCCGCAGAAGACTGCGAGGACGGCGCGGTTTCCGACCCGCACGCCGATAGCGCCGCGATGAGGATCAGTGTGGCAAGTTTTTGCATTGGAGAGCCTTTCAGAGGGAGCAGACGCCAGCCGCGGCCGGGTTTGCCTTCAGGTATGAGTAGAGCGCGCGAAGGTAATCGGCGCTGATGGGCTTCGGCTGCGGCTGACGCGCATTCCGACGCATCTCGCAAATGAAGAGACGCTGGAAGGACTGGATGTCGGGTTGTGGGATCTCTGCGACCGCAGCCTCGATGCTCTTGTGATAAGCTTCTGGGTCGACCTCTTTGAGGGCGCGCGCTGTGACGGCCTTCACTGGAGGTTGGGTCAGCTTGCCAGCATCATCCGCTCCACAAGCGGTGAGCGAAAACGTGACGGCAACTGCCTTTAGCAGCTGGCGGTTCATTGGTTTCTCCAGAGGATCTTTCCCGGAGCGTAGAATTGACGGACGGCAGCGGGAGCCGTCAAGCGGTTTCAGGGCTAGTCTGAGGATCTTTTGTGAAAGAACCCGCTTGGACGTGGATCGGTTTCTCGATAGATTACCGCAGAGAAAGATCCACGGGAGTAGCGGTTTGTCGGAGAAAAGCTGGCGGCTTGGCGCCGTGTGCAGAGCGGACGGCGAGGTAGATCTCGACGGCGCGATCGTGGTTGCCGAGGTGCAAAGCCGCGCCTTGCGGTACGATGATGGGGGCCTCGTCGCGTGCTACGTCGTGGCGCACGGCGTGAGCGAGGACGAGGCCGAGCGCGCAGTCGAGTTCTTCAAGGATCAGGCTCGGTTGCTGGTCGACGCTGAGCGGCTTGCGCATGACGCAGGTGCGGAGATGCCAGCCCTGGTCACGATCCGCTACTCGTCAGATCCCGCTGGATACCTGGCGACAGCGGACGAGTTTGGCTTCCTAAGGATGTTGCCTGCGGACGATGTGGTGTTTGAGGGCGGTTGGGAGATCTTCTGCGGCCTCGATGCGATCCGGCGGGGCGAGCAGCTCGAGGGCGCCGCCGAGCTCCCCCCATTCGATTTCCGAAGCCTGCGGCGGAAGGTCTATGCGAACCGAGCTCTGACCGAGGAAGACATGTCTCCGTGGCTGGTCGAGGAAAGCGCCGCGTTACGCCGCCTTACGCAGCACAATCCTGAGGGGTCCGAGGTCTTCGTTGCGATGGCGGATGACATGGATGCTGCGATGAGGGGCGAAATCGCCGTCGGCGGGGCGTATTCGATCGTGATTCCCACGAAGATCGAACGTGCGCAGATGGACGGCGCGGTATTCGAATGGGTGGCTCAGGGCGGACGGGAGATCGTCGTTGCCCATGGGTTGGATGCCGATCAGGCAGTACGTGCCTTTGCCTTGGTGGATGCGGCGCCTGCCGCATTTGTGGCTCCGAAGGCCTTGCTGGCCGGTGGCAAAGAGCGGGAGAAAGTCGGGAGGCCGATCATCGTGCCGGACGATGCGCTCAATTGGATGTCGACGGACCTGAAGGGGCAATGCCGGGATCAGCAAGCCTACGAGAGGCTGCGGAGCCGACTTGGCGAACCGGTCGATCAGGCGATGCGGAGGTCTGAGTTGTCGATTGGATGAAGCGGGGCCGCCGAGATCACTCGGCGGCCTTCTTCTTTTCGGGGGCGGGTTTCTCGGTCGGCTCGTCGTCGCCGAATATGCCGTCCCAGACTCCGCCGAGAATGGCGCCGACGAGATGGACGCCGTCTTTGCCGAGGTCCGCGGCGATCTCGGTAGCCGGCCGGTCCTTATTGGCCTGGTAGAAGTTGACGCCGGCGAATAGCAGCATCGGCGCGACGAGGATCAGCAGAACCTTCTGCAGAAGCCCGACGCCTGCCATGACCAGACCTTCGATGATCCGGCCGGCGAAGCGGAATGGCCAGGCGAAGAAGTTGCCGACAGTTTTCGCGAACGACAGCCCAAGCTCCTGCTTCCAGGGCCGATAGTTCTGGGCGTTGTTATGCACCGTCACGGTCGTGTTCGGCATCAGGTAGGGCGCCATCTGGGGATCGATCGGGTAACGGCCATGATCCTCCGCGGACAAACCGCGCATGGTCTCGCTGGTTTGCAGTGGCTGCCCGTAGGTGCCGAGGTTGCGCACCTGTGGGTGTTGCTGGCGCCACCCGGACGTGCGCGGCGTGATGTCCTGGCCTTCGAGAACCTGGGGCGTGGCCGCGAAGTCCGGCTGGGCTTCGGGGATGTGGCGGTAGGGGACGCGGTCGGTCATCGTGGGGATCCTACTTGCTCTGCTCGTCGCGCATTTGCTTTTCCAAGCGGCGCAACGTGATCTTCTGGGTGACGGCCGGGAACCGGTACTGCAGCTCTTCCGTCTTGAGAGTGAGCGCCACGGCCTTGTGCATAAGGCGCGTGTGTTTCGGCGACCCTGCGGCCGCCGCGGCTTTGGCGATGTACCGCTCAGCTCTCGCGTGGAGAAGAAGGTACTCGAGAGGGACGATGAACCAGGCTAACATTTCAATCACCAATCAGAATCTACATCAGTAAATCTAAATTTGGCACTACCTCGCCCGATCAGGGCTCCGTCCATCGGTTGACACGGAATCACCTTCCTACCCGAGCCTAACGCGCGCCCGGCCGGAGAATGCGGTTCGGCCGGCTTGGCGTCAACCCGTTGGGAGGAAACCTAGAATTGGAGATCGCGGTAGAGCGCGAAGTCGTCGACTTCGACCAGTCCAGCAGGAGGGTCGTTAGCCGGCTCGGAACCTGAGCCTCCGTGATTGCGCGCCGATCCCGTCTCAGGAGGGGGATCGCTCGGGCGGTAAGCGTCTCCGAGTTGGTCGATTTCGTCTTCACCTTGGTGAAGCGCTGCAAGGCTTTGTGCGAGCTCCGCGCCCGCGGCCGCCAACGGGGTGGGGGCTGGCTTTGGCGCCGGTGCCGCCTTCGAATGGACGGGGCGGGTGGGTGCCGGACGGAAATGGACCGGAGCATCCGGCGGCGGGCTGTCGAGGAGATCTTCTGCAAGCGTGCCGGATTGTTCGGAGTGCTTCTGGATCTGCTGATCGAGGGCATGCCAGAGGAGCGGATAGGCGATCTTCGAGGATCGGTTGGCTATGACGCAGTGCCGCTCCTGCTCGATCGTTGAGGCGCCCTCGAACCGGATGGTAGCGATCCGGTTCCGACCGGCGGACGCCCGATCGTTCGGCGCCGGCGGGATCAGGAGGAGCGGCCCGCCATTGTAGAAGATAAGGTTGATGCTGCGGACACCCAGCGCCATCAGGCCCTGTACCATCGCCGCTTTGACATGGCCGTTCAGCTGACTGCGCAGCTCGGCAAACATGCTTCGCTGGGCCGGCAACATGAGGTGGGAGCCAAACTCCTCCACGGAGGCACCCGCGACAACGTTGTTCGTGAAATCGATCGGGCCGACATGATAAAATTGGGGTGTCTTGAGGAGGCCAAGCGTGCCTTTCGACTGCCCCATGAAGCCCAGGCATGGTCCCGCGGCGCGAGCTGTGCGGTTGAACGCCTCGGCGTGGGAGGCGTCGAACATGACCATGAAGTCCGGATCAGGCGTAGGGGATAGCCGATAGGGGTACATCAGCCCCTCGCGAGATAAACGTCGTTGAACGCGTTCGTGAGGCCTGCTCCTGAGCCGCTGCGCACCTGAACCAAGGCGGTATGCTTCGGCCTGATCCATTTAAGGCGATCGACTTTGAGCCCAAGCTTGCTGGCAGCGCGCTTGTGATGCAGGTCATGAAGTCCCAGGATCATCGTCATAGCCGAGTTGGCGATGAGGTCCTCGGGAAAGTGCTCGAAATTCTGACTAACCAGAATAAGGCCAACACCAAACTTACGCACCTCTCTCGCCATCCTGTTGAGGATATGATCGTTCTCGTCGGTCATAAACTTGTGGGCTTCGTCTATCACGATAAACGTATCCGGAGCTGGCTTCTGCCCGGTAGCCTTGGCGTCGATAAACAGGCGCTCCAGCAACACCTCCGCGAACATTTTCTGTTCGTCTTCAAGGAGCGAGCTTATCTCGTAAACACGGAGCGGATCGCGCGGGTCGAACTGAGGCGGCTGGTCTTTGAAGATGCCGGTAGCGTCGAGCTGCTTGAGGCGCTCGTACACCGCACGCATCGGCTCAACGGACTCGTAATTGAGGAGGTCGTCCAGCTCCTTGCCCGTTTCGATCGAGTGAACGAAGGCTGCATACTGATCGATACAGGTGGACTTCATCGTCTCTAGGGTAGCCTCTTCCCCCGGCGCCAGTTTCCGCTGAAGCCTGGCCATACGCTTGTAGGTCTTGTTGATCTCATTGAGGGTCCGGAAAGCCTCGCTGCCGGACCCGGTGAGCAGATTCTTGATCCGCCAAGCGCAAAGGTTGGTGAGATCGCTCATGGCCGGGTGGGTGCCGGTCTGGGCGGACATCCCGCTGACCAGCGGGTTCGTAGCCGGGTCCCAGGTGATCGGGTTCGCGGGATCGTAGCCGTTGAGCTCGTAAAGGTCGTTGAGGAGCGCGCGCAGAACCGCCAGCTGCCGAGTGCCCAAGTGGCTGGTCGAGCGGTTGATCATGCTGATGAAGGTGTTGATGCGCTTCCGTACCCCGCCAAATTCGGGATCGGTCGTGACCGCGAGGGGGTTGAGCCCGTAAGGGGTGGTCTCGGAGAAGCGCACGCTGTTTGGGTGGTTGGGGGCAATGTCCCCATGCACGTCCAGGATGTGAATGGTCGGGTTGCGGACCACGCGTTGCAGCCGGTCGATCAGGTAGCGCAAGCGATGCGTCTTACCGGAGCCGGACGAGCCCACGATGATCGCGTGGCCCGAAATTGCCGTCGAAAGGTCCCAGAAGATATTCTCCGGGGTACCGCCTTTTTCCCTCGCGAACTTAGCGCGACCGAGTTCCACTGCCATAGCCATGTGTGGGAGAATAGGGGCAGGATGGAGGTGCGTCGACAGCTTTTTTCCTGAACGAACACGGTGGAGACCCGATCGCTCAGGAAAAAACATCTTGCGGAAAATAGCGCTTGCCAGCCTTTCGCTTTCCCCCCATCAAAGTGAGGACGAGTTAGAAATCACCGGGGGAAGTTCCTCAATGATCCGTAAGCCGACCAGGATACTGGGCGTGGCCGCTTGCATGTTGGCCGTTGCCGCCGCTGCGCCTGCGCTCGCGCAGAGCAATCCGTTCATCCCAAGCGCGGCGGCGTCGCGCGCGGAAGTAAAGAGGATGATGGACGAGCGCCTCAGAGTGCTCGAAGCCAAGATAGCGAAGTCCAACGCGGCTCCGCCGCCGGCTGCACCCGGGGTTCCTGGCGCGCCTGTCCCGGGAGCGAATATGCCTGGCGCTGCGGTGCCGGGAACAATGGCACCGCCGCCTGGAATGCCGGGCGCTCCTGTTATGGCAGGAATTCCCGGCGCACCCGGCGCTCCGGGGATGCCCGGCGGCGTGCCTGCGGCGCCAGTCGAAGCGCCGAAGGGCGCGATCGAAGCCGCGCAGGGGGAAGGCGTTCGTTTCCTCGGCTGTATCAATGGGCGGCAGAAGTTCGTCCGTACCAACGGCCAGCGGGTGGCCTTCACGGACAAAGAGATCAGCGCGGCGGTGAAGGCCAACTTCATTCCGAGTTGCGACTGAAACGCGAACAGGAAGTCATACGATGAGTAAGCTGACCGGCCGCGCGAAGGCGGCACTTTTGATAACCGCTTGTGTAGCAGCGGCGGGCGCCGCCGAGGCGAAGCGCTCGAAGGAAGTGAGCGCGCCGCCGATGCAGAGCGCGACAGCTGAGAAGTTCGTGGGTGACAACTTCTCGATGGGTCGGCCGGCCGTGAGGCGAGTTCGTCTGACGGGCGACTTTTTCGCTCTGAAGCCGGTCGGTGGAGAGATCCCGCAGTCAATCCGAGAAGCCAAGGTCCGGATCGATTTCGCTGGTCAGCAGCCCACCTTCGACGATCTGCTCATGCTTCTGGAAGAGCGGGGCCTTTCGGTCATCCTTGGCTGGGATGACGGCTCCTACGGGATCGATGACGAAGGAGGCGAGATCGCGGTGTCGTCAGGATCGGTGAAGCCTTCGAAGAGCGACAAGTCGGACGACGGGGAGGCCTCCCAAAAGGCGGAGCCTGCTGGGGAGATCCTGGCCCCAGAGCCGGCCATGACCGCTACGCTGGGCGCGCGGAAGGCAGTCGGCGCAGGCGACCTGAGGGGGAGGGCATTGCCGTTCCGGCGGTACGAGGGCACGCTTGGCGGGCTCTTCCGCCAAATCCAGCGGTCGATGGGCGTGACCCTCTGGTGGAACGAGGGGATCTACGTTGCTCCCGTCGGCCGGTACTCGGTCATGCTGCCGCAGAACCGGGATCTGATGAATCAGGTCGTAAAGGAGCTGAAGGCGAAGGGTGCGAGCAATGTCGTTGCGTCGCTCCAGGCCGGCACCGTCTCGTTCGTCGCGCCGGGCGCCCTCGCGGAAGAGGCGATCCGGCCGTACCTTCTGCGCCTTGGCAGGAATGCGTCTGAGGTGACCATGCAGGTCGCTCTCGTCTCTGTGACGATGAACGAGAACGCATCTCGCGGCTTCGATTGGTCTCAATTCGGCCTGACGTTCGGCCGGCCGCCGAGCTCAGGCGCGGGAGCGGGGACGGGGACAGGGTCAGGTGGATCTGTTGGTTCTGGAACGCTGCTGGGCGGCACGAGTGGCACCCCAGCCACCGGGGCTGATGCTCTGCCGACGTCCGGTCTGTTCTCGCTCGGCCAGGATGCGCTGCGCGTCTTCAATCCGGCTGCGACCATCCTCGGAGCTACGCGACCGCTGGACATCACGGGAGCGATCAAGTTCCTGTCGAATTACGGCAACGTCGCTGTCGATCAGAACGTTGAGGTTCGAACTCTCGCGGGCACAAGCGTGAACTGGCGCTCGGGCGAAACGATCCCGTATGTGTCAGGGGTCGGAGCAACGACCTACGGAGGCCAGTCGGGCGGTTTCGCCGGCGCGATGGGGTCCGCGCAGACCGAGGAGCTCGAGACGGGCCTCTCACTCAAGCTCGCGCCAAACTACGAAGCCGCCGGCGGACTGGTGACGGTGGCCTTCGACCTCGAACTCGTCGAGCTCATCGAGATGGTGAAGCTCGACGCCGGTAACCAGCTCGGCTCGTTCACTCAGCCGCGTACGCGAGAGCAGAAGCTAGACGACATCGTACGCATCCCGGTTGGGGAGACTGTGGTCCTTGGGGGCCTGCGCCGGCAACTCGCGTCGGTCGACAAGAATGGGCCCTTTGGCCTGTACGGCATCGGCTCCAAGACGAAGAAGAATGAGACCCAGACGGTATTCATCATCCTTCGCCCGACGGTGACTGTCTACGAGGTTGCTGGTCTGGATCAGCCCGTCCCTGGCAAGTCGAACGAGCTGACCGTTGGGAACGATGGCGAGCCATGGGCGGCGCCGGAAGGCGGTTATCGCGGCACGAACCTTTTTGGCGCCCGCGTGGACGCTGCGGGGCCCGATCGTCGCCGGTCTATGGCCCAGCCGGAGAAGAGCTATGAGCAATAAGGGTGGCAAATCGAAGTTCGGCCTTCCCTTCCGGGGCCGAGCGCGCGGCGAGGCGATGGCGGCAGCCATCGCCGCTGCGGGTCAAGCAAGCTTCGAACCGACGTCGGCGGGACCGGCGCCAGTCCAGCAGGACAGCCAAGCTTTGCCGGCGCCAGGCAGCGCATCTCCGGCGTCGCAGGCCCCAGCGGCGCAGGATCTGGAGGTCTCTGGTCGCAGCGGTAGGGTTGTGAAGGGCGGACCGGTCCCTGCGAACGAGGCGGACAGCAAGCGACGTGATCGCGAGCCTGCGCCGGTGAAGAAGGACAAGGCGGTCCGCCCGAAGAGCTTCAAGCCGGACCGCGGCAGCAAGAAGGCGAAGGGCGAGGAGCATTTCTCGATCCCGAACCTCGTTGCCATCAATTTCTACCGCGGCCTCACGAAGGCGCGGGAAGTCGAGGTCATTGCGCGTGCCTTCGTCGAGGAGAAGTTCGCCGCTCCGAATGCATCCTTCATCTACGTGCAGGAATGGCGCGACGGCTTTGCCGTTGAGATGCAGGAAGGTGGCGGTCGAGCGTTCCTTCCCGATGTGCTCGCGATGCTCGACGACGACCCGAACCGCATCTGCGCGGTGCCGATGGTCAATCGCGCCCTCCAGGTCCGGTTCGACCATGAGAGCCAGACGCTCGAAGCGATCATGCTGCCGCAGACTCAGGCGCCGCCCGAAGGATCGTTTGTCCCGCTGCAGACGGCGAAGATGCTGCCGATCGACCGGCGTGGGTCGAAGGTGTTTCTGACCGGCGTCGGGCTGCTGGCTGCGAGCGGCATGTCGCTCGTCTTCTCGTTATCGGCGCTGTTTCTCGATACGAGCGCATGGGCGCTACCTCGCTTGGCAATGAGCGATGTTGCCAGTTTGCCGAGCGCGCAGAGCGA
Source organism: Sphingosinicella sp. BN140058 (assembly GCF_004135585.1). Lineage (NCBI taxonomy): Bacteria > Pseudomonadati > Pseudomonadota > Alphaproteobacteria > Sphingomonadales > Sphingosinicellaceae > Sphingosinicella > Sphingosinicella sp. BN140058. The sequence continues at coordinate 26,579 of NZ_CP035502.1, forward strand.
GAAGGTAAAGGCGGCACTGAACGGCGCTGAGTGCGTGGCGAAGATGGAGTTCGCAGGTGCTGCTTGGAACATCGTTCCTGGGTGGGACGATGGGAACGGTAATTGCACGTCGCAGAGGCAAATTGAGCCGATGGCTGCGCCGGAAGGCGCCGAGGCGATGACGGGCGTCGAACCTGCCGAAGCAAGCGGAGGGATCCCCATGTCGGTCGACGGTCCGCCGTTACCTGGCGGGCCGCCTCTGCCAGGCGCTGTGCCACCTAGCGCCGTGCCGCCACCGCCCTTGCCGTAGAACCAGAGCTGTTGCTCTAAGGAGTGTAGAGAATGTTGGATCCAGCACAGCGCCGGCAATACGGCCTTGGATCGATGATTTTGGCCGCCGTGTTCGTGGCAGTCTCTGCCGGCGCCGGCGTGGCGAACGCCGTTCGCCGCGACGCGGTGGTCGAGCAGGTGAAGACTTCCGACCAGGAATGCGAAGCGCGGGTCCGGGCGCTCGGCGCGACATCCGTCAGCCGCACGGAAACGACCATCACTGCGGTATGGTCGTCGCTGGAAGGGGGTTACTCCACGCTTGGTGATTCCTCGGCGGCTGCAATGTCGTGCCCAGGTTGGAAGATGACAGGATTCTGCATGGGACAGGAATGTCCCACGCCGGGGGTGAAGCTCGAACTCGGCAGGGTCTCGTCCGAAGAAGAATAATTTTTCCTGGGGGGGCTTTTGGCCGCGCAGGAACTATTGTAAATTTACGCAAGGAAAAGCTGAGCTCCCATCGGAGGGGTCGGCAGCGAGCGCTGAGAATTCCGGGACGTCAGCGTCGCACATCGTGACTGGTTCTGTAGGGGGGGACGAACTGTCTACCTAGAGAGCGGTTAAGCGTCCTGGGATTTCGTGTGGGGCCCAATCCCGGGCCCGGTCAAAGGGAAACATTCATGTCGAACGTGCTGATTGGCATCATCGGTGTCATCCTCTTCATCGGCCTGGCACTCGCCGGCGCTCTCTACCTCGGCCCGCGCTTCCAGGAGTCGGTCAACAACAGCCGTGCCTCCGCCGCAGTGCAGGCCGTCAACCAGGTCGGCAATGCCGCGAACATGGCGAACACCACGAACGGCACGACCGTATTCGCCGTGCAGACGTCCGCAGCGACTGCGCTGCAGACCGCGGGCTTTCTGAAGGCCGTGCCGGTGAACCCGACGGGCGGCGCGGCGATCGAGCTGATCAGCGAGACCGGCACGCAGGGCGCGGCGGTACCCGCGCGGATCGTCGCGATGAAGCTCGGCAACAATGCCGCTGAGATCTGCGAAGCGATCGCTCGGCAGTCCGGTCAGACCATGCCGACCTCGGGGCCGCCGACCGGGACTGCAGTCCCGACGACCACCCCGTCCGGCTGCTTCCAGGCGACGGGCGCGGTCGGTACGGCGATCGCGTCGGGCGATCACGTCGCCTTCGCTCGCATCTAAGGCAAATGGGCCGATCCGACACGGGTCGGCCCACCGCTGCTCTGGGTCGGCTTGAGCTTGCCAAGGTGAAGAAAGCGGGGGCCGAGAGGCTCCCGCTTTTTTGTAGGAGAAAACGATGTCAAACGTGATCATCGGGATCATCGGGGCAATGATGGTGATCGGCCTCGCGCTGGCCTCTGCCACCTACTTCGGACCGCGCGTGACGCAAACCCACAATCAGGGCGACGCGCAGCTTGCGATCGAGGCGGTGAGCAGCGCCGCCAACGCCATCCGTGTGCGGGACCTGGAGAAGAGTTCCGTCTTCCAGAGCGGGACGGATCTAAGTTCCCTGAATCCCGACTATCTCCCTGAAGCACCTCGCAATCCCTTCGGCGGCCCGGCGCCAATGGCTCTGAACGCAACAGGCGATACAACGGGCGTGGCCCATTTTGTCGCGTTGAAGCTGGCTGGGCTCAGAGCAAGCAAGATATGTGATGAGATCAGCAGGCAGACCGGCGGCCCGGTACCCGCGCCGGCCGGCGCTATGAGCTACCAGATCGGCTGCGTAGGGATTTCTACCACCATGAGCCCTAACCTTCTGGCAGGTGATTACATCGCCTATGCGAGGCTGTGAGTAGAGGCGGCTGGAGGGATCGTCGATGTCGAACTTGGTGACGGGCTTCATAGGCGCGAACCCGCTGATCGGGATCGCCGTGGCGACGTTCCACTATGCCGGCCCGGATGTTGATGAGATGCAGAACAAGCAGCGCGCGCTCGAGCTGCGCCAGGCTGCGACCCAGATCGTCTCCGTGGCATCGATGCGACAGGTTGAGAATGGCGCCGCCTTGGTAGCCCGCACGCCAATCGCGTCATTGCGCGAGAGTGGCTATCTCAAGGCGGTACCGGTCAATCCGTTCATCGACCGTGGCGGCTATCCGTTCCAGCTGCTCTTCTCGGGAGATCTCGAAAGCACAGGCTACTATGCCGACCTGGTCTTCCTGAGCATCGGGAGAACTGAGGAGGCTCGGGCGGTCTGTGAAGCTGTGAATTTCCAGGCGCAGGGCAAACCCGGTGTCGACGAGATCCCCACGGTGTTTGGCAGCGATGTTCGTCCCGTTGTCGTGAGAGAAAGCGGCTGCTTCCGGATGCACGATGTTGGGGTAAGCGGCGCTGCAGCGTCCCATGACTATGTGGTCTATACCCGCCTCTAAAAGATCCACACGAAACTCTCGTTGCGGCCTCGCCCGATCTCGCGTATCCAGAATTATTCCAGAAACCCATGCGGGGAAACGCGATGGCGTCGAAGTCCAGGAAGTCGCTTGCCGACGGCGTGAGCATCAAGAAAGTGAGCAGGGGCGTGAAGCTGGCGGATGCCGGCTTCGCGGCGGCTTTCTTTGCGGCAGCGCTCTACACTGGCTGGTGGTTCTGGTACGCATCGGCGGCGTTCTGCGCATTCACGTCGTGGTATGAGCCGTTCGACAAGTTGGCGAAGGCCATCGGCCGCAAAGGCCTTACGATCAAGACCACGAGATAATCTGTGTCGAACGTCATCATCGGTCTAATTGGGGTGATCCTCGCGATCAGCCTCGCCCTCGCGAGCGCCATCTACTTCGGGGATCAGTTCCAGGAAGGGAAGGTCGAGGTTGAGGCCATGAGCTACCTCAACGACGTCGGGCAAATCTCGAGGGCGGCGCAGCAGTATGCCAGCGAGAAGGGCAAGGCGCCGATCGAAGCCGGACGAGAGCCGATAGAGATCCTCGTAAGCGAGAAGTACATGAAGAACGGCTCGCTGGCGGACTCGACCTGGACGCTGCAGGGGCGCGCGCTGCTTCGTGACGTACCCGGCGACCTCGCTAGGGCCAACAAAATTTGTGCAATCGCCCGCGCCAAGGCGAAGATGCCGACGCCCAACAACATTCTAAAATGTGACGGGTCGAACGCGCCCGGCGGCGTGCTGTCGCCGCGCGACCCGTGCTGTTTGAGGTAGGATCATGGTAGCTTGGTTTGTCATTGCCATCGCGACGCTTGGCCTGTTGGGCTACATCGCGGTGAGTTCCGCTCAGACGATTTCGGTCACGACTGACGCTGCGGGCCGGGTTGAAACGGTCAGGCGTTTGGATAGTGTCGTGAACGCCATCCTCGTGCGCGCAGCCGCTGCGGACGGTACGGGCGCCATTTTCCTGCCTGCGGGTGCTGCCAACCCTGCGGGGCAGGGGTACGGGTTGCCGGCCGATCTCGCGCCAACGGCGGTGACGCCTTTCGGTCAACGCTTCGTCTACTGTCCATTCGGATCGGCAACCGGCACCGGCGCTGCGGTTACCATCTCGAACGCTAATGGCACAAGTTACGGAATAGCGACCACGACCCTCTCCGGGAGGGCATACGTGACCGGCGGGCGCCCTGGTTACGCCGGATTGGCGGCCATGCCGAATCTGCTTGGCTATGTGCTGGCGCCGCGGACGAAGCTCTCAGCGACGCCGAGTTGCAACGAAGTGGTCTACGACCCGGGCTCGCGCAGGTTTCAGGCGCCAGACGCGATCGTTCGCCCGATCGTTCGCGACGGCGGTGTCGACGAAGCGCGTACGGTGAACTCTCGCAAACTGGTGTTTTTCGTTGCGCCGGGGGCCTCCGGCTCTGGCGCCTCTGCATCTGATCCGGCAGATTTCCAGACTGCTCTCGACTATTATCAATCGAGGCGTCCTCTCGCGATGACCATACAGGCTGCGGCTGGCAATTATGACTTCAACCCCGGCTCGGTGACCACCGATGGGTTCGCCGACCGCTCAGACCTTACCATACGGGGCGCAGGACCTACGTTATCGGTCTTCCGGTCAACCGCTCAGGGCTGGATGAACATCTCTGGACGGCTCACCCTCGACGGCGTCGGTTTCGACCAGTACGCCTTGATCCGCTCGTACAACGGGGAAGTCGTAGCGCGAAACATCACGGCTGGATCGATCCGCGGTGATCACGCGCTGATCACTCTGTTTGGAACGAACGTATTCAACAGCGGCGCCACCTACGGTTTGACGCTTTTCAACGGCGGATCGATCGAGGCGCAGGGTGCAGATATCACCATCGGGACGACCCTCGGCATCATGATCGCGCAGAACGGGCGGCTGACGCTCTCGGGATCTATCCTCAGGGCTGCAGGGCCAGTTCTGCTGTATGACGGCGCCGAAACCAACTTGAAGAACAACACGATCAATTACACGGCTGCGGTGAATCCGGGGCTGTTCGTGCAAAAGAGCAAGGCGACGCTGAGCGGAAACGTGATCTCGTTCGCTGGCTCTGCTCCGGTTGGAATTTCGCTGATGAACGGGTCGATCTTCGAGATGTCGAATGGCTCAATCAACGGGGCAGTTGTCAATCCAGTGGTGGACTCCGGTGCGCTCTCGGTTTCTGGATCTGGCACCCAAATGCGATCCTCGGGTGCTTGCTGGGCTGGAATCCTCTTCGGTGACTCGGTTGGAGCCTCCAGCGCTGTCCGAGCAGACGACGCGCTGCCCGCGGTCTCAACTCCAGCAACGGGACCGGAAGTGCAGGCTTACGCCGCCGCGCAAGCGAACAACGCTCGGCGCGGCGCTCGGCGCAGTACGAATACGTCATCCTGGACCTGCCTGAACTAGGAGGAAACGCTCCCCGCCGAGGAAGATTTCTGGATTAATGCTTTCAGGCGGGGAAAAGTCCCTGTAGCGTCATCAAGAGAAGGCGGCTGCGGCTGCGGTGAGGGAAAAATGTTCAGTTTCATTCGGCGCGGCGGTGGCCGCAAAGGCAGCCTGTCTATCCATGAAGGCGCGCTCGCAAGACAGCAACTGCTGAGCCGGGCGTTGGGAGATCGACCCAAACCACCTTCCGAGTCAGCCGGCGCGGCCGACGTGCCGAGCTTCTTGGTTGAGAAAAACCTTCTAGAGGTTGGCGCTGCCCGCTCGGCGATCATGGAGTCTCGCGCCCGCAATGTGCCCGTGTCGCAGGTCCTGGGCGAAACGGGTGCCGTCCCGCGCGAGAAGATCGTTGCTGCAATCGAGAACACGGACACAGGCCGGCTGGCGCAGACTCTGGACTTCGACGTCAGTCTACCGAAGAAGGTGATACGCGAGCTCAAGATCGTCGTTCACGCTCAAACCGACACGAAGCTGATGCTCTCGTCGCTCTCTAGCATCTCGCTCGTTCGCCAGGCCCTGGCGCCCTACGATGATCGCGAGATCCACGAGGTCCCGTTCTCGTACCAGCGGTGGGAAGAATTTGAGCAGGGAATAGAGCGCATCTCGGAGCCGGGAGAAGGGAAGGTCGACCTCGGGACCGATCTCTACGCCGATTCGATCATCCCGAAAGGGACCGAGGATGCGGAAGTGCTCGACATCCTTCTCGATCGCGCGGCGGCGAACGGTGCCTCGGACATCCATATTCATCCCGAGAAGGCGGTTTACGAGGTCTACCTGCGTATTCACGGCAAGCGGATGCTCGTCCATAAGTGGAAGCTCGATCAGTATCACCGCGTCTGTGCTATGGTGAAGGATCGCGCGAGCGTCGATCCGCTCGAAACCCGCGTGCCGCAAGACGGGTCGTTTTCGACAGTTGTCCGAGGCCGACCGTTCGACGTCCGCGTCGCGACGATCCCGACTGCCGGCAAAGAGCAAATCATCATGCGCGTGCTCGATCCGCGCCGGGCGCAGATGCCGCTGACCGCGCTCGGAATCACTCGTGTCGACGAGTGGCGGATGATCAACGAGCATCGAAACGGGCTGGTCCTGATCGTTGGTGCAACGGGGTCCGGCAAAACGACCACTCTCAACGCGACGGTTCGAGAGATGCCGCGCATGGAGAAGGCGGTCTACACGATCGAGGACCCGGTCGAGTATCGAATTCCCGGCGTCACGCACGTCCAGCTGAATGATCAGGTCGGCCTCGATTATCCGCGGGCCATCAGGGCGTTCATGCGAGGCGATCCCGATGTCATCATCGTCGGCGAAATCCGCGACCCGATGACCGCCGCGAAGGCGATCCAGGCAGCCGAGACGGGGCATTTGGTGCTTGCCACCATCCACGCCGAAGGTGTTGCGATGGCAATGCAGCGTTTGAAGGGGCTCGGAGTGCCAATCGAGGACTGCGAGATGCTCCTGCGTGGCGTGCTCGTCCAGTACCTCGTTCGGACGATCTGCCCGACGTGTGACGGAGCGCGCTGCGTCGAGTGTTTCGGCGAAGGCTACGCAGGCCGCACGGTCATCTCGGAGATCGCCCGCGTGCGCCGCCCATCTGACGTCGCCTTGATGATGTCTTCCGACGAGGCCGACTGGTACTGGGAACCGCTCTGGAAGGATATCGAGCTCAAACTGCTCAACAAGGTGACGGACGGCGCGGAGATCTACCGGACCTTCTCCACTGGTATGGAGCCGTGGGCAGAGAAGTCAGAGGTGCTCCGCGCCGTTTGGACCGAAGAGCGCGCCAAGCGGCATATCGTTGCGGACAAGCTGGCTGTTGCCTCGATGGAGACCCTCTCGGGCGAGGAGAAGGAGCGTCAAAGGCGCATCGCGCTTGCGAGGATCGCACGCGGCCCCGTGGACGATGACGATGATGATGATCTGTCTGGCGAGGAGGCGGAAATCGGTGCCGCCTCCTGGTCCGCTGAATAGCGCGTAGAGGACCGGATGGGAAACATCATCGTCTCGTTGCTGACCCTGATGATGACGCTGGCGATGATGTCGTTCGGCGCATACTCGAGCTTCTACGCCGCGCAGCGGGCCAAGGTGTCTACGGTGGTCGGGCGAACGTTGGAGCGGCAGCTAATCTACCTGGCAATGACTCGGGAGGACCTTGGGCGGGTTCCGACTGCCGGTGAAGTTTTGCCGGCCCGGATCAGCGGGGAGGATGGTGGAGACATCTCCTACTTCTACGGAACTGGTGCCGGGTACGGATACGTCTGTGCTCGGACCGAGCGTCGCGGCTGGAGGGAGGAAGCTTTCCAGCGGGTCCGCGATCAGCGACCCGGAGCGCTCTACGGTGGAGATTGCGACACGAACGGCGCCCCGTCGGGGACGTACGTCTCGGTAACGGTTAGGATAAGCTAATGCCGACGTTTGCGGTTACAGTTCGTGACAACACGACGATCAAAAAGATCCCGGTTGTCGCAAAATCGCCGTCCGAAGCGCGATTCATCGCGCAGCGTCAGGGCGTCGTCATCACAAGCCCGCTCGAGATCAAAGAGCGGCAGGGCGGCGGCTTGTCGGCTGCAGAGCGCTACATCTTCCTGCACCAGCTCGCGACGATGAACATCGCCAAGGTGCCGCTTACCACCGGTCTTCAGATCCTGCGGCAGAGTCACGGCGGCCGGATCGGCAAGGCAGCTGCATCGCTTGAAGCTGGCGTCGCGGCAGGGCGTCAGATCTCCGACCTGATGTATGAAGACAAGCGCAACTTCCCTGGCGCAGTGGGACTGCTCGTCAAAGCCGGCGCGCAAGGAACAGGCGGCGCCGCGGCGTCTCTCAAGAAAGCGGCTGAATTCGAGCGGCAGATCCTTGGAGCGTCGACGAAGGGTGCGAAGGGCATCTATCAGGCTGGCTTCTGGGTCGTCGTGGCGACCATCAGCCTCTTCGCATGTCCGCTATGGCTGACGCCCTACCTTAAATCCTCGCAGCTCTTCACGCTTACAAAGACGCCGATCGAGTGGGGCTGGCTCGACATGGTCGCGTACGCGACAGCTGCGTTGACGATGCTCTTCATGATGTTCGGAATGTTCCTGTTCTTCCTCATCACGGTGGGCCAGCGCATTTTCCCGCACTTCTCCGACGCGGTCGTCATGCGCTTGCCGTTCCTGAAGGACATCATCTTCACGCGGGACAATTTCGTTTCTTTGTACCGCTTCAGTCTCATGGTGAAGGCTGGCGTTACGCTGGAGGAGTCGCTGGAGACAACGCTCTCCGACACCCGAAAAGGCGCGCTGAAGGACGATCTCACGCGTGCGCTGCAGAACGTGAAAACCGGTCAGCCTTGGGCGGCGGATTTCCGCACCGTCCACCCGACGGACAAGGCGGCTTTGTCGATGGCGACGGATAAGGAGCGGCTGGGAGAGATCTTGGAAGAGGTCGCCGACCAGAACAAGGCGATCTACGTACGCAGGCTGGAATTGATGCAGCCGATCATGGGAGCCATCGGCGGATTGTCGATGATTCTCGTCTACGCGATTACAGGCTTGTATTCGATAGTTCCGTTCAGCGAGCTGTTTGGTGCGTTGATGCAAGACGCCAGCGGATTCTGATACTTACGGACTCGATAGAGGATCTATGATCGAACAATCTAATCGAGTCGGAGCACAATACTCCTAGAAGAGCACCGAGGGAAGATGCCTCCGCCCCGGTCCCTTCTAAGAGAACAAAAAAAAGGGGCGCCGAGAGGCGCCCCTTTTTGCGTGTAAACTCGAACCGCCTTTTACTGGAGGATGGTCTTTAGGGTTTCGTACGGGATCGCCCCAGGGATCGCGCGACCGTTGGCGTAGACCATGGGGGTGCCGGACACCTTGGCCTGCTTGGAGAGGTCCGAGTTGTAGGCGACCTGCTTCTTGGCAGAGCCATCGGCCAGCGCACGATCGAACTTGGCTTTGTCGAGCTTCGCCGCAGCCACCAGATCCGGAATGAGCTTGTCCGCTTCTGCGACATCCTTGGCGCTATGGTGGATGAGGAAATCGTGGGCCGCGCCGAACTTGCCCTGCAGATGTGCGGCGGCCGACAGTTCCGCGAGGCGCTCGGAGCCCGGGCCGAGGATCGGCGAGTGAACGAGAAGGACCTTCACGTTGCCGTCGGCGACCAGCTTACCGACCGTCTCCGAGTGGAATCGTTTGCAGAAGCCGCAATTGTAGTCGAAGAACTCGATCACCGGCTTACCGGTAGGAGCGCCAACGAAGCCCACCTGGTCATCGCCGGCGATGATGGATTTTGCGATCGGACCGGCCGCAGCGGCGAGCTGTTGCTCCCGCGCCTGGTTCTGCATCTGTTGGTGCTTGTTTAGCGCGTTGATGACGATCTCGGGGTTCTCCTCGAGGATCTTTCGGATCTGCTCGACCGAGATGGTTGGCTGGGCGGCGTTGGCGGCGATCGCGCTGGCGTGAGTGCCGGCGAGCCCGATAATTGCGGCTGCGGAGGCGACGACAATCGAGCGACGAAGGGCATGGGTCATGCGTTGTTCCTCTTGGTGCTGTGCGAGAGCTGTACCAGACACATCTGGATTTTCTTTTAAACATCCTGGCGAGCGGCCGAGCTCGTACAGGCATTCTTCCTCATAGACGGGAACCGCCGCGTCGGCGCTCAATCAGTAGCGTCTTCGGAGATGAAGTCAGATCGACGCTTCAGGAAGGCCGCTTGCACCGCGAGTGGGATCGCCGGCTCTGTCGCAGAGATCCCCGGATAGCGATCGGAATGCGGGTGCTTCGCGCGAGCTGCTTGACGATCGTGCTCGAGCTTCTCCGTCAGATGCTCGCGCATGACCTTTGCGTAGAGCCGATGGCGCTGAGCGCGTTGGTGAAACTTGAGCTTCTCGGGCACCAAAAGCGCCTGAGCCTCCAGGGCGTCAAGCTCCTGAGCACGATCCTCGTGCCAAAGGCATGCATCGAGAAACCCCCGTCCATACGCGTCCTCCCCGCCGTCGGGGATGTCGAGGTCGTCAGCGAGGCTGTTCGCGGCTTCGGCGCGAGCGTTGTCCATGGCGGTGTCGTAGGCAGCGCGCGCCAATTTGATGGCGTGGACCTCGTCATTCCCCTCGGCGCGCAGACGCTGGATCATGCTATCGAAACCGGCGAAGGCGTCCGGGTCAATCTGGCGTGCAAGGGCGTCCAGCGATGTGCCAAGATCGTGGGCAGTGGCTGAAAGGAGCGTGGTCTCGAACTCCGAGGCAAGCTCCTCTGCTGCTTGGGCTTTGGCCTCCAGCTCTACGCTGAGGGCGGGGTTCGCGGATAGGTGCGCGTGAGCGTCGTCGCGGTACGACTGCGCATACGATCGACAGGTGCGGACAACCGCCGCGACGGATACCGTTTGATCGGACATGAAGATCCCCTTGGCACCTATTATGGCCGAGGAAGTTTTCTCGGGAAAGCTCGATCAGAGAACTTTCATCTCCAGCACGTCAGGATGTTGTGCGATGGCGGCCTGAACGTCGGGGGTGAGATTGAAGCACGCGGGCAGGACCTTGCGGGCCTTCTTCTCCCCGAGGTCGATCATGATGTCTAAACGGTCCTGACCGCGGCCGGCGGAGGTGAGGACGCGTCGCAGGTCCTCCCAGTTATGGCTTGCCTTGATGTCGAGGCGGATACGCTGCGGCGTTTCCGCTTTGCGGAAGGGCTTGGCCTGGACCATGCGCCACCGGCCCTCGTTGGGCTTCTTGGCGATGTCCGCGACGATGATCTCGCCGTTGTCGACGAGGGTGGCGGCCGCAGTCGCGGCGAAGTCCTGGTCGATCACGCACTCGATCTCCGCCGATGCGTCCGAAATCTTGGCGAACGTGGACGCTCCCCGTGCCGATTTCGAGGAGCTTTCAACGCGAACGAGCACCGTGATCGCTCCGCAACCGACGAACTCGTCGATTTTGCCGAGTGCGACGCCGGCGTGGCGGCGGAGGTCAGACCAGGCGTTCGCGAGGGGATGCTCGTCGAATGAGATGCCGATCGCGTCGATCTCAGCGGCTCGCTTCTCATCTCGGGAGAGGTCGTCGACCTTCGGGCAAGCGGGCGCAACGAGATCGAAGAGTAGGCTCTGCCCAGATTGGCCGCACTCGAATTTGAGGCATGCGACAAGATGCTCAGCGGCAGCCTGGCGGTTCTTGTTGAAGACGTCGAGCACGCCCGCGGCCGCGAGAGCTTTGGCCTGCTGTGACGCGTTCCCATGAGGTGCCAGCGCCTTCGCCAAATCCTCGATAGACTTGATGCCCCGGCCGTGGGTGGCGGCTGATAGGGGAGCGGCGTAGCCGCCCAAGCCTTTCACGGCGCCGAGACCCCATCGGACGGCTGGCTGGCCGTCAGCTGTGACGTCCGGCTGAAATGCAACGCCGGACTTCTCGAGGGATGGGGGGAGCAGCTCGATGCCACGTTCGCGGGCTTCGCGAACCAGCTTGCGCAGCTTGTCGAAATCTTCGGCGTTGTAGGTAAGCGCGGCTGCATAGAATGCAGCGGGGTGATGCAGCTTCAGCCAAGCTGACTGCCAGCAGAGGAGAGCGTACGCTGCTGCGTGAGACTTATTGAAGCCGTAGCCGGCGAACTTGTCGATGGTGTCGAAAAACTGGATCGCGCGCTCGCGACTGATGCCGAGTGTGCGATGCTCGTGGATCTCGACGATCGTGACAGGCTCGATCGATATGATCACCGCGGCGCCGGCATCCTTGGCTGCCTGAGCGGTGAGGGCGTCGCCGCCGTCGGCTCGCTTCAGCTTCCTGTTCGACGGGATGCGCAGCACTTTGCCATCGTGAGTCTTCACAGAGACGTGCGAGACGATGCAGCCCTCGATGAACGTCTCGCGCTGCGCGTCCATCTCCGCTTGGATCTTCTTGCCCATCGCTCGGCGAAGCATGTCGGCGCCGCCGAGCGTATAGCCGGCGAGAATCTGGGCCATCTGCATGATCTGCTCTTGGTAGACCGGAATGCCCTGGGTCTCGCTTAGCAGGCTGGCGAGGGCTGGATGGGGAAGCTGGAGGGGCTCCAACCCCGCTTTTCGAGCGGCATAGGTCGGGATGTTGTCCATCGGACCCGGCCGGTAAAGCGAGATGATGGCGATGAGGTCCTCGAAGCATGTGGGCCTGACTTGCTTCAAGGCCTTGACCATGCCCTCGGATTCGAGCTGAAAGATGCCGTGGCAGTAGCCCGCATTCAGCATCTCGAAAATCCCGTCGTCGTCGAACGGAATGTCCAGGATATCGAGATCAGCGTGCTCGGCATTCGAGGCACGGACATGCTCGACTGCGGCTTTGATGATGGTGGAGGTTTTCAGGCCCAGGAAGTCGAATTTGACCAAGCCGGAATCCTCGACACCCTTCATGTCGAATTGAGTGACGAGATCATCGCCAACGCCGGGATCGCGCATAACGGGCACGACCTCTCCCACGACGGGATCCGCGATGATGATGCCGGCGGCGTGGCGGCCGTGCTGTCGAACGAAGCCTTGCAGCGCTTCGCCCAGCTTCAGTGCGCGGTCGAGGTTTGGATCTTTCTTGAAGAAAGCTCGGACCTCAGGTGAGAGATAGCTCGGAGACTCAGGATCGGTCTCAGCGAGCGAGTAGGGGGCGTTTCCGGGCAGGTATTGCGAGGCGGCATGCGTGGCGCCTGCCGAGATGCCAAGACAACGAGCGGCGTCCCCGAAGGCCGAGCGCGATTTCCAGGAGCCGTGGGTGCCGATCGCGACGACGCGGTCCTCGCCGTACTTCTCTCGAACATACTGGATCGTCTCGTCTCTGCGGCTCTGGCAGAAGTCGACGTCGAAGTCGGGCAGGCTGACGCGTTCGGGGTTGATGAAGCGTTCAAACAGGAGGCCCCAGCGTATCGGATCGAGGTCGGTGATCCCCATTGCCCATGCGACGGCGCTGCCAGCGCCCGAGCCGCGGCCGGGGCCGACTGGAATGCCTTTGCGTTTGGACCAGCCGATAAAGTCGGCGACGATCAGGAAGTAGCCGGCGAAGCCCTGTTTGCAGATGATGTCGAGCTCCGAGGCGAGGCGTGCGCGGTACTCGGCTTTAGCCTCCTCCGGAATGTTCGCGATGCGCGTCTCGTAGCCGGCCGCCGCAAGTTGGCGGAGCATCTCGTCTTCGCGCCCCTGGGCATCCGGGAAGCGGGGTAGCATCGGCTTCTGGGATTGCGGTGCCGCGTCCGCGCTGCAGCGGAGTGCGAGTCGCGCGGCATTCTCAAGGACCTGTGGGGCGTCGGCAAAGAGGGCGACGAGCTCGGCGCTGCTTTTGAAATGCTGGCCGTTTTCGGGCCGGACCAGGTTTGCGTCGTCGATCAGCTTCTTGTGGTCGATTGCGCGGAGCAGCTCGAGCAGCTCGTAGTCTTTGGGCGAGCCGTAGGCGGCGGGTGAGGTCCCGACCAGAGGGAGGCTGTAGGCGCGCGAGATCCGATCGAGCACGGCTTCCGAGGCTCGGCGGCCGGTCGTTCGCGAGATCTCCAGATACAAGCGATCCTGAAACAACGGCATCATCCGCTTGAGCCAGTTGTTCGCCACCGACTTGTCGTGGTCGACCATGTTGAGGAGAGCTGAGCCTGGCGCTCCGGTCAGCAGGATCAGGCCCTCGGAGTGGGCCTCGAGGTCATCGTCGTCGATCGCAAGTGCTTCGGACGCCGCTTGGCGACGCGATAAGGCCAAGAGATTTGCCCAGCCCTGCGCCGTCTCAGCGATGAGCGTGATGCGGCCAGCCTCGGCATCGAAGTCGCAGCCTACGATGGGCTGGACACCTTCCTTTCGCGCAGCGGAGGCGAACTCCAGGGCTCCGGCGAGGCTGCGGTGATCGATAAGACCGAGCGCGGGTTGGCTCTCCTTGACCGCATAGCTCGGCATCTTCTTCGCGACGAGCGCGGATTGCATGATCGAGTAGGAGGAACGCCCGCGCAGATTGATCGCGGGAAGGGCATCGGCCGGAAGCGTCATTTCTTACTCTCAAAAGCGGAACGCACAGCGTCAAACACGGAACTGCCCCCGCCGAAGGCGCTCCCTCTCAATTTAGACACCTTCAGGCGTGGGAGGTGCCCCACAGCGAGTTTCCCTTCTTCCGCCTTGCATCCGCTTTGCGCATCGGTAGGTTCCCGGAGCATTCTGGGGGCAACGATGAAGCGTTTCTTAGCCGCAGTTCTCGCGCTCAGCGCGGCCACGGTACCCACCGGGGCGGTGGGTGCTGGCGTTGTCCCGACGTCGCCTGGAACTACGGCATCCGAGCTGATGGCCGGCGCAGGTGATGAGAGGCCCCTGGAGCCGATCGGCGCCCCAGAGCCGCTACCGCCCGGAATGAGCCTTGCGGCAGTTTGGGAGCGCCTGGATGGACAGCTGACCGCTTTGGTCGTTCATGTGGCGGCCGCACAAACGGAAGACGTTCGGTGCGGCTTATTGGACGAGGCGCGGCGCCATCGGGAGTTTCTGGAGAGCCTGGTCGAGAATGTGCTGGCCAATCGCGAGGCTTACATGCGTAAGCTGGACGTAATCCTGCGGCTTCATGGAAGCACCGACGGGAAAGGCGTCTGGTTTCTGGGAGAAGAATATCCCTGCAGAGGGCGCGAAAGGCTTGTCGCCGAGCGGACGGTACTGGTTGCTTTTGGGGATGCCTTGATGACGAAGGAGCGGTGGCTCGACCTGCGCGGCGATGAGTGAGGCGTTAGAATAGCAAGCCCTGCGCAGACAGTTGGGGTGCTGGTTTGTAGACTGGCACTTGCAACGCCCAGCGGGGAGGAAAGAAGGGCTGAGAAAGGGCTTGCTGCGGCTGTCCGTAGCTCTGCTTGATCCGCGTACGACCGGCGATCCCGGGGAACTCTGGATGTTTGACGCGAGCGTACTTGGAGACCTCGCAGTAGCAATTCTGGACGTCGATCAACTTGAGGCGGCGACCAAACAGGCCAGAAAATGAGAGACCGAGACGCTCGAACTCTCTTTCTTGAACAGCCGTCGTCTCCATGATCACGTCGGTTGGGGATAGCTTACCAATCGAGCTGAAGCATTTGGAGATGCCGTCCAATGCTCCCGGCCCGGGGACAACGAACTCCTCCTCCGAGAAGCTGATGGCGTCGGAGTAGTTGATGTCAATCGCGAATTGGAACGCGAGGAACGGCCCAAGGCTCGGCTGGCCGCGGAGGAGCTCGTACACTTCGCGAAGGCTGCCGCAGCGGGCGATCCGAGCGGCGATGCCGTCCTCCATCATGCGGCTAAGAAGCCGGATGTGGTTGCTGTGCTTGCGGGCGTGTCCAAGATCCGGCGAGGGCATGATATAGGCTGCGGAGTAGATCGTCGCGCCGCGATCGAGCGCCCTGGTTAGTAGATCGTCCACCGCGGCTGCGTCGAAAGCTTGCCACGAGATGGGGCCGAAGGCGTGTTCAATCATCTCCCATGTGTCGACCTTGTTGAAGATCTTGAACAGGAGAATCCTGAAGATTGTATCGGTCGGGTCGACCGACCTGTGATCGGCGTAGATGACCTCGCGGATGAGGTATTGGCTCACCCGGTCCGCCGCGCGGTAAGTGTTCGTGAAGCGGTGAGCCCGCAGGACTGGATCGTCGGTCCATGGGCCGATCGGATCTTCCAACCGTCGAAGGTACATGGCGTGTCGCTCGGCCGCGAAACGCCAATAGCTGTCTAGAACGACGGTAGGCTCAAGCTGGGGGTTCATCAGGCCGCGGCAGGTGCGAGGAAAGGCGCCCAGGCGGGGAAGGTGGAAACCAGCCCGTTGGGGTTGTTGACGAGGACGGTGTTGAGGGCACCGAGGTTTGAGATGTCCTCGGCGACCTGCGTAACCGACTGGGCCGTGAGGTCGAGGCCGCCCTGGCCGAACCAGGCGAGATAAACCTGCGCGAGCAGCGATGCGTCGACGAGCGCGCCGTGCTTCGTTCTGGAGGTCAGGTCGATTCTGAAGTGACCGCACAGGGCGTCGAGCGAATGCCGACGTCCGGGGAAGTGGCGCGCGGCGAGCTTCAGTGTGTCGATGATCTTGAAGTCCGGCCAGGCGCGGTTGATCTCTGCGCAGCCGGTTTCGAGGAAGGGGACGTCGAATGCGGCGTTATGAATGATGATCTCCGGCTCGTCGTCTCCTATGAAGTCCAGCATCTGCTCGAGCACGTCCTCGAACGTCGGCGCGTCTGCAACCATCTCGTCGGTGATACCGTGGACTGCCAGCGCCTCAGGATGAACCTGTCGGCCGTCCGGATTGACGTAGGAATGGAAAGACCGGGGGTTCGGGCTGCGCGTGATCTCTACGAGCGCCACTTCGATGATCCTGTCCCCATCCACGACGTGGAGGCCGGTCGTTTCGGAGTCGTAGGCGTAAAGGCGGGGCATGTCAGGTCCTAGAAGAGGCCGCGGTCATGCGGCAGCGGAAAGAGAGCTCGCGCGGCCGACGAGATACCCACGGTCGATGATCTCGGCGAGCAGTTCGCTATCTCCAAACTCCTTGATAGACGGCTTTTGGGTGGCGGTCGCGGCGTGCGGGCACTTTGGCGTGAGGATCTCGATGGCACGAGCGCGGCCGGCGCTGGCCGAGCGGGCGATGCACCCTCGTTCTTCAAGAGCCGCGAGGAGGCGGGTTACGCCAGATTTCGAGGCGAGCCCGAGTGCGCCACGCATCTCGGCGTAGGTGGGAGAGACGCCCAGGTGCTCGTCTTGATACGCGCTGATGAAAGACAGGAGAGTGCGCTGGCGGTGCGTGAGCATGGTCGACCACTCCTAATTGAGTTCTGACACCATCATCGTGGGTCTGATAGCTCGAACTAAGTTGTGACGCCTCGAAGCGCCGGCATCGAAGTAAGTTCTGACACGCCTGGGCCGGCAGACCTGCTGGGCAGTCAAGCAGCCTGTGCGAGGCCAGCGGGCGCCAGGGCCCAGCGTCCCTCACCCAAGGCCCTGAAACCGCCGCGCTGGAGCGTCTGGCGGATCTTCGGGCGCCAGTGAGGCGATGTCTGTCGCTCCGGCGCGATCGCGTCGTAAATCGCTTTGAGGGACGCCTGGCCGCCCAGCGATTGCAGGGCGAGAGAAACTGTCTCTCGCCAAGTGCCCGGCCGTGCCAGCGCCTCGCGGAACGCGGGGCGCATCGCTTCGATGTCGCGGGTCTCAGCAAACATGAGGAGCCCGGAGAAGCGTCGGGCACTCGTTTTCTGGAAGGCGGACCAGGTCAGCGGCTTAGAAAGCCCAGGAAAAAGCGTTCTGGGTACCAAATTCACTTCGATGGAAAATTTCGACATCCAGCGAGTGACGCGTGCCGGAGTTTGCCAGAAATAGGCCGGGATCAGCATCGCCACGCATCCGTCCTCCGGGAGGATGTCCAACGCTCGGTCGAGAAAGCCCTCGAAGACATCCACCTCGAATGGTGGATTTCCGATGATGAGCTCTGGTCGACGATCTCCGATGTCCACGGTTCGAAAGTCGCCAACCAGCACTTCGCGACCGCTGTTCGCGATCGCGGCGGGGACGAGGGATGGGTCGATCTCGACTCCGAATGCCGTGTAAGACTCCGGCACGGCGGCGAGAAATGCTCCAGTGCCGCAAGATGGCTCGCACACGGATACGTGCCCCATCTTGCTGAGGGTGCGGTCCATCAGTTCTTCGGCAACCCAGAAAGGGGTGAACCACTGCGATAAGCCGGCGTCGCCGGACCGGGCCTCGCGGGCGGTGGGTTCGCGAGGCGAAGGCGTCGAAAACAGGTCCATGGTCAATTCTTCCGTGGCAAGTTGGCGGCAGGTGGAATGTCGTCTCAGCTCCAGGCGCCGAGCTTCGGAAGTTGGCGCATGGGAAGGGATACGAAAGCCGGTACTTAGAGCACCTTCACTCGAACGGTCATGAGGACGGTGACGTCGAACTCTCGCATTTCTTCCTCCCAAGGGGCCCACCTTGAGGGGCCGCCCTAAGCGAAGAGAATGACCTGCAGAGCTACCATCACCGCGAGGATGACGCAGATCGATAGGATTTGCTCTCGGCTTGCGGATCGTAGGCGCTCCGGGATGGATCTGACGCCTTCATGGAGAGCGGCCGAGTGCACGGAGCGATCATCCCAGGCGTCGACTAGGTTGTCCCAGCCGCTACGGAAGCGCAGAACGAGATTGTAGAGCACCTGAGATCTCCTAGAAAAAACGAATGCCGGTGGCGAGCTTTGCCGTCGCCAGCAGGAAGCCCACGCACAAGCCGAACATGAAGGACGATGCCGGTGCGCTGACGAATCCGACGAAAAGGAACAGTCCGACCGCCGCGAACATCGCGGCGCCCCAGCGTTGCGAGCCGTTTGGTATCATGGCGCTTCCGAGCAGAGGCAAGATGGACCCGAGCACCGTAAGCGCCAAGCTGAAGATTTGGGTCATCAGCTGGCAGTCCGGGGAACTGCGTGCTCCGACAGCAGCAGCGCGACGGCGCTTGCCGCGTCCGGCATGATGCGGATGTGGGGATGAGCTGCGGCGAACTCGGCGCGTGCGGCCCGGCCGATCGGAGCGTCGACCAGGATGACTTCGATGCCGGCCGAGTGGAGGAGCTCCGCTTCCTTCACATGATCGTCGATCACATGACTGATGCCATAGCGGCTGCAGATCGTGGATTTGCAGGTGTCGTAGTAGGACGCGCCGTCACTGGTTCCGACGTGTTCGATCGGCCGCGGCGGCAATCCATGGTGCTCGCGGTACCTGAGGGTGATTCGAGCGACGGCCGGCGGGCGCCGGGTGATGTAGCAGCCGAGCAGGCCAGCCTGCTCCAGGCGCCAAGCGGCAGCATGGGCGCCAGGCAAGAGCGGTGCGCCGAGCAGGACGTCCTCGCGATCCCAGAAGGCGAAGTCAGGGCGTAGCTTTGCCGCCAAGTGCTCGTCGTGATGTGTGAACGGATCAAAGTAGATGTTCGTGTCGATGATCTCCGAAGGTTCCAGGCCGTGGTCACGTGCCATAGCGAGCCGCGCGCCTTCCACGGTGGCGATCAGAGTGTTGTCGAGATCGAGTGCAACCTTCATTGGTGGATCCTGGGGCTTCTGGCCGAAGGTGGGAAAGGGGCACGGCGAGTTCTGCCTCCGCTACACCGCCAGGGAGCGTTCGGCTCCTTCTGAGAGGATGCGCCCGACGGTATAGCGGTAGGCCTCGTCGACGTTCGGAAAGTGGGTCGAGATCATCGTCATGCGGCCTTCCTTTTCGGCTTGGGAGTCGTTTCCTGCGAGATGAGTGCGGCCATCGCAGCGACGTGATCGGCCGTGCCGGTGCTTTGCTGGAGCTTGAATGCAGCCTCTGGGAACCGGCTTTGCACGATCGCCCACTTGGCGGCGGTGGAGGCTTCCGTCGGGATCAGCGCCTGCTCGCAGGTGACCTGGTGGTACATGCGAACGTCGGCGGCTTCGGCGCCGATCGAAGGGAGAGCGTTCGCGAGCGATACGCGCCCGGCCGCGACGGCGGCGAGGTGCTCGGCGAGCTCGCCCGCTTCTTCGAGATGGCCAAGCGCGAGCAGGCCGAAGTTGCCGTGGCTCGCGTAGGTGGCGTCAGCTTCGGCGGCGTTGTCAGACGTGATGGCAGAGGTGGCGAGGTCATCCTGTGCGACGAGCATCTCCAGCATCCCAAGCGCGAGATTGATCTGGTTCCGAGCCTCTTGGATGTCCTTGACCGTTAGGGCGTTGGCGTTCCCGTCGCGCCAGAGCTTCTTTGCCTTTCCGGCGATGCCAGCCGCGGCGGACGCGGCCTCGAAGGCTGACTGGGCGAAATAGGGCCAGTGGCCGAAGCGGGCCTCCGCATTGGACGACGGACCCGTGAGCCAGCGGTGAAGTTGCAAGGCTCCGGCCTTCCAGCCGGTGAAGCGATCCTTCATTTCAGTGCTCCGAACAGGCTCGGCGATGGGCGCCGGCTTTCTGCGAGGGGGTTGAGCCACAGGGTGTCCATCTTGGCGCGGTTTGGATCGAGGGACGCAGGTGGGCGGTACTTGGTCCAGCCGGCGAGCATTCGATCGTAGAGTTCGCTCTCCTGGGCAGCGAGCACGACCATGCCCTCGGAGCCCCTGAGAGCCTGTAGGAGGGCGCGGTGGTCAGCGACGGGCATGTCGGCCCGAAACGCCCGGCGCGACCGCTGGCGGGCTGTTGCGCGAGCGTCCGGAAGGCTTGGCGGGTCGACAAAGATTAGGGTATCCGGCGTGTCGCACTTGGCGATGACGTCGAGCGCGTCGGAGCGCTTGAAGGCAACAAGGCGGAGTCGTTGAGTGATCGCCTCGAGGTGATCGGGGAGAGCTGCCCATTCACGCGCAGTCGATGCGCCCGAGCGACCAACGCAGGACCGGAACCCGGGCACGCCGTCGATGAGAAGTGCCTCCGTGGTTCGGCTCATGAATGTGCGGACCACGAGCCTGCGGGCACGCTCAACCGGGTCGTGGTGCCACTCGCCAGAGAGCTCGAGCTCTGCTGGATGGAACGGTGTTAGCTGCAAAAGCTGTCGTAGCCGGGCGGCCGCGACGTGGTCCCTCAGGACGTCGAAGTAATCCACGACGCGGGAGTCGCAGTCGTTGTAGATCTCGATCTCGGCCGGTTCTTTCTGAAGGAGAACCGACATGGCGCCGCCGTATGGCTCGACATACTGCCGGTGGGGAGCGAGATGCTCGATGATCCAGTGGGCGAGCTGGAATTTGCCGGCGTGATAGCGCAGCGCCTCCCGTTCCGGGCGTCGGAACGGGATGACAGCTGCGTCCGAAGTGGCCTGCTGCGCTACCGATGCCATATCAAGCCGCCATTTGCTCCGGTTGAAGGCGAGCCGCAGCGACCGATCGCTTCGGTTTGACGTTCGCACCGATGATCGCTTTGCCGAGGCCTGGCGGAACGGCGTTGCCGATGAGGCCCATCATTTTGGTCTTGGAGACCGTCTTGCCGTCGGCGGTGCGGTCGAGCACGTAGTCGTCGGGGAACGACGACGCTGCTGCTGCCTCTTCCGGGATCAGCATCCTCATTTCGATAGTCCAGAGGATAGCGCCGGGGCGGCCAACAACTGAGGGTCGTGGGCCGTCGAGGTGTGCCGTGTTCGGGTTGCCCTGGTCCTTCGTGCCGTAGATCTCGAGAAAGCGGGCGATCCACCAGGCCTCGAAACGCTGCTCTTCGGTGAGGCCCAGATCTTCGACGGGAACCTGCACAACGGCAAAGCGAGGCTTGACGGTCAGGGTGTCGAGCGGCTCGTTTGCGGCCTGGGATTGCGAGCCCTCGCCGTAATATTTGACGAAGCAGGCACGCACCTCGCCGTGATGGTTCCCGCGAGCGCAGAATGCCGCGGCCGGATCCGACATGGAGCTGCCGATCCCGTTCTGTCGGAGGGTCAGCATGTGACTGGTGACGACGTTCTGTTGACATGCCTTCGAGGTCATCGTGGACACAGGGTCCAGCATCGAGTGGCCGACATTGCCTTCGTTCTGCTGAGCCATGTGGGCGGCGACGACGTGCGCGCGCGGTTGCGGCGCCATGCCGGTGGTGATTACGCTCTGATGGCTGACGGAAGCGCAAAAGGTCGAGATCGGATCGGTCATCGGGTGACCGACCTTGCCGGCATTGTTCTGGCCCATGAAGGCAGCGGCGTGGGTCGGGATCAGACCCGTGGTGATGATGCTTTGGTGAGGGCTGACCGTGATAGACGACACAGGCTCTCGCTCAGATCGCCCCCGGTCAGTGTGGTTTTCTTGACCGATGTGGATAGCGGCAAGACCGACTTCGGTGACGATCTGTTGATTGCCAGTGGTCATCGCCGGGACGGGCGCCAGCATTGAGGTGGCGAGCCGGTTGGTGTTGTTGTTGACGACGAGAGCGGCGAACCTGCTCTCGTTGTCGTTGTCGAACCGGAAGCGGCTGTCGACCATAGCAAACCTGCCGGCGGCGCTGAAGGCGAAGACCTGCTCGCTCGGAGGTGCGCAGACAGGCTTCGACATCGGCGTGTCGGTTCGGATCAGGCTTGCGGCGACAACTTCCTGTCGACCGGCGCCACAAGCTACGAACGTCAGGAATGGATCCTTGAGGTCGTGCACGCGGGGCTTCTGACCTTTGCGCTCTCCGTATCCGGACGTGACGAGGAAAGGCTCGACGACGGCGAACTCGTTCGACATCGACTGGGTCGGCAGCGGATCGCGCACGTCGTGGTCGCCGCGGCCGCGACGCTTGCCATGGCGGTCCACGGATCCGTGAGCAACGCGGACAAGCGTTGGTACGACGACGGCTGAGCGGTTGTCGCACTTGAAGGTGTTGATGGGGACGTCGACGGGCCGTGGCTTCGCCGCATATTGGCTGCCGCCAGTCGCCGTGATGAACGCGGTATCGATGAGGCTGCCAGTCGGAAGGTACGGCATGACTTGGCCGGGGGAAGAGGCTTGCTGGGCAATCGGCTTCATGCTGCCGAATGCGACCGCCATCTGGCTATGGCCCGTGAGGGCGGGCACTAAGCCGCCGAGTTCAACTGGATTGGTCTCCCGGCGGAGGGGTATCAGAGCTCCGCTGGTGATGTCGGTACCGGAGCTCTGCGAGTAGACGGGGCTGATGATCGCGAACTCGCCACGTTGGGCGGTCGTGAAGGTCGGAAAAAGATCTTCGTTCGGCGCATAGTAGCGGCCCGGCCCGTGGTGTGTGATCGGCGTCACGAGTGGCTGGACAACGGAGAAGCGGTTCTCGGTCGTGAGAGTCGCCAGGGGCTCGGCCGTCGACTGGCCGCGAAAGGTGGGGCCATTCTTCGGCCCGTAGTAGGAGACGATGAATGGGTCTTCCGCCTCGATAACGAACCGCTCAACGCCGGCCGCGATGCGACCGAGGGTGTTATCGGCGAGCGGCCGGACAGCGCCGGCCTTCTTCGCGTCCGCTTGGTACATGAAAATCGGATTGCACTTCTGCGAAAAGTCGATCGCGGAGGAGGCTGGGACGTAAGGCTTCAGGAGTCCCTGCCTCACCGCCTGTGAATTTCGGGGGCCGTGCGTGGGTTTTGGGAAGCGGATCGCCAGGCCGTCGCGGCGAGCAACCACGAACAGGCGACGTCGCGAAGTGGCGACGCCGTAGTCTGCGGCGTTGAGGATGCGATACTCGGTGACATAGCCGGCATCATGCAGCTGCGCGCGCCATTCCTTGAAGGTCGAGCCGAGGCCTTGAGCGTCGATGAAGCGCTTGTCGATCTTGCCGCTCGCCTTGAGCGGCGCCCAAGTCAAGAACTCGCGGACGTTCTCCACGATGATGACGCGCGGTCGGAACCGAGGGTTTTGGTGTGTCGCCCACTGGCCCGCGATCCATGCCTGGTCGCGGATACCAGCATCTTTAGGTGCGCCCCCGCGCGCGCCGGAAAAATGCACGCAGCTAGGCGACATTGCTAGGAGCCCGATGCTTTTCCCAGCGGGAACGTGCTCTTCCGGGTCCGCAGCAAAAACATCCGACTCCAGATGGATCGTGTCTGGATGATTGACCGAGTGAACACCGATCGCGGTCGGGTTGTGGTTGACTGCGAACGCCGGCGATTCACCAAGCGCTTGGAAGATCGCTTCGCTGGTGCCGCCGGCGCCGCAAAACAGGTCAACGCATACCTCGTTCTCGTCGAGCTCATAGCCGCCGCCGTCGAGATCGTATCGGTCGGTGATGCCGTCATTCCGCATCTGATCGACAAGATCGAGGCCGGGCAGAACGATCGAATCCGAACTGAGTGCGAGCTTGGAACGCAAGACTTTCTTCCCTTCAACGGTGGACGCCTTACGGCCCACCTCCCCTTGGGAAAAAAGCATCGGCAAATGGGCACGCTTGGGCATCAGCCGCGTGCCTCAGCAGCAGGCGCGGCGGTCGGCCGTGCGTCTTGAATCTGTGTCACAGGCGTCCCCGCAGGAGACGAAGGATCTTCCTCCACCTCTCAGGGAATTTTAGACGCCGATCCGCAAGGTTTCTAGGGTCATGACATGATTATCCTGCTTCTCTGGGGAACGCGCATGCTATCTGAGATCGCCAGGCCCGCCGAGGCTGATGCTGAGGGGGCGCTTCAGCGCTGTCGTGTGCGGCGATCACGCACTCCGAGATGTTGTCGTTAGCAGGAAAACCGGTTGCCGTGCCGGCCGCCAAGTCAAGATCGATCACAAGTCCAGGGCGAGCTTGGCCCCACCGTCGGGCAGGTGCAAGCACGATGACGCCGCGGCGCGTCTGACACATGCCGATCGCGGGCCCGCCGAAGGCGTGGCCAGGCGCGACGGCCAGCGGCTGCCGAAGCACATTCTGGAAAAGCTTCGAGACGGGCCGGTCGGCAACATCCGACAAGCTCGCTGTCTCGGGCCCGAGAAACCAGTAGAACTGGGCTGGCACGTAAGCACCGACCGTTTCTGCTGCTCGTGCGCCAGAAGCGCCGATAAGAAAGGTGATCGCTGAGGCGTCTTCGAGCTCCACCCCGACCAGCGGCTTGCCGTGGATGCCGGCCGCGAGCCGTGGATGAAGATTGATGAACCGTATGAGCGTGCCGTCAGCGCGACCGATCGACAAATCTCCAGGCGCCGCATCAAGTCGAGCTGGACGCCCGTCTGCCCCTTGGTAGCCGTAGACGAGGAGAATGGCCGTTTCGGTCTCGATGGCGTCATAAGGAAAGGGCTTGATCCAGTTCATGCCGCCTTCCTCAGCGCCCTTTTGTGGGCGCGCGGATCGATTACCGAGAGCAGAGCGGTCGGCAGCTCCGAGATGTCGTTGATGACGAAGCTGTTGGGGCACCAGCTTCTCACGGAGTCATCCATGATGCCGATCGCGACGACCTCGGTTCCCCGGCTCTCGATCAAGGGGACCATTGCTTTGCACAGGCCGACGTCGTCGGCGGTCCCGTCCGTCAGGATCAGGAGCACACGCCGCTTCTCGGGAACGTCCTCGGCAAGCTCAGCAACGGCGGCCATAGCTTCTCCGGTCGGCGTACAGCCCATCGAGACGCCTTCATAGGCCCCGAGCTTGCGGCGGGTCGTGATGCGGGCTTGCCGTCCCTCCTTGAACGCAAAAAGGCGCACGACGGGGGAGCGACCCGCGTAGCCGTAGATGGACGTGGCTATGGACGTGTTCTGGGTGGCTTCTTCAATCGCGACGGTGCTCATGACCGCCGTGTCGAGTTCCCGCCCGGCCATGGAGTAGGAAAAATCGGCGAGAACGAAGAGGTGCGTCTCGGGCGCCGGGCGGTGCCAGCGCTTCTTGTAGCAGCTGCCAGTGGCTCGCACGACGGCCGAAATGTTGCGGATGTCGAACTCGCCTGAGCGGCGGTTGCGGAGCACGCCCTTTTGCTCCTCAGCCATCAGGAGGCGACGGATGGTTCGCGCGGTGGTGCCGATAACGCCTCGGGCAGCATCCATCAGGGCAGCGAACTTATTCTCTTCGACGGCACCGACGTCCACATCCTCGAACCGGTTGTCGTTGTAGTGGTGTGCGGTTGCGCCGCGCTTTTTCTGATCGTCCGACTGATTGGCGTCGGGGTCCGGGTCAGCGGAGGTGTAGTTCGGCGCGACATCATTGGCGCCCTTGATGGCTTCCACGAGCTGGGTCGGATCAACCTCGCCATCGATCGACTGTGGCGGTAGCTCCGGGAGCGGGTTCTCTTGGATCGCCTCTCGAAGATCGTCGAGCAGGTCGTCGAAGGCAGCTCCATCTTCGAGAGCACCCTCGAAGGGATCCGCCGCGTGTCCATCCGAGGAGCTGCAGTTCTCGGGCGAATTTGCCCTGGCACCATCGTCGGCTGGCATTTGCCCCATGCCGTCGTTCAGATCGATCTTGCCGTCTTGTTGCTGGCGAGCGCCCGCGTCGGTGCCGCTCGAGGCGTCCTCTCCTGCTTCCGGAGCTTCGAACGTGATGCCGTCGACGCCGTCCGACTGGCCGTCGGGCGACATGCTGTCGCTCCCATCGTCTCGGCTCTCCGACGGACCTGTCTGGGGTGCGTCTGAGCTTGCCGCGGAGGATGTGCTTGGGCCGTCTTGTGCTTGTGTCGAACCAGAGGCGCCCTCCTCGGCGGAACGATGTTCGGCGCCAGTCTCGAGCGCGTCGTCGGTCGGAGCCGCGCCGCTCGGTTCGCCGGCGTCGCGATCATCGTCGCCAGCCGTATCCGTGTGTGGCTCGGGCGAGGCTTCGGATTGCCCAGGTTCGTTTCCGGTTTTCTCGTCGGCAGAGGTGGGAGCATCCGACCCTGAATCAGCTTGCCCGTCGCCGTCTCTGTCGTCGTCATCGACTTTCGTTGTTTGCTCCGGTTCGGCGGGCGCGGGCGCCTGGTTCGCGTCGGCGTCCGGCTCGGCCGCGGCTGCTCCCTCAGAGCCGCCGTCCTCACCTTCGTTGCGCTCCTCCTGTGGCGCCTGCGTGGCCTCGTCCGAGGAGGGTTTATGGTCGGGCTGATGTGGCTCTGAAGCGGCTGTGTCCTGCCGGTCGTTTGATGCGTCAGCAGGGTCTTGAGGTGCAGGCGTTTTGCGCTGGGAAGGCTTTCCTTGGCTGGCGGCAGCATAGTCGCAGGCTTCTTGGTGGAAGACGATCGCCAGGTCGACAGCGTGCTCAGTCGAGGCCACGTCTTTCATGCGATCGGTCCAGCTGTCGATAAGCGCTCGGACAGGCGGGACAATCGCGTCGAGGCTATCCTGCACGCCGGGAACGGTGAACCGGTTCAGCGCGCTTCCGGTCCAGGTGAGAGCCAGAGGGCCGCAGGCACGCGGATCGGCATACCAAGCGCCGGGGAAGCGGCTGACGGCGGGGTGGATCCGTGTGCGCAAGGCGGTCAGGTCACTGACGGCTCCGGGGAACTCCTTGGATCCGTCTCGCTCGATGCGATAATCTTCGATAGCGTTGTCGAAGTCGAAGATCAGCTTGAGCGGCGCCGTTTGCCCCGGAAGGACCGGCAGCTTCCCGCTCTCCGCCGCTCGGATGCGGGCGCTGAAGTCCGTCATACGGATATGGAAGACCTCGTGGATGGCGAAGCCGATAAGCGCGCGCGCAACGCTGTAAGGGATCACGGCCATGTCGCGGATGGCGGGAAGGGTGATCGTCTGACCGTTCGTGTGCGCGCGGGTGCCCCGGAAGATCACGCGGATGTGATCTCCGCGGCCCATGCCGTTGACAGTCGAGACGATGAGGCGCCGGAGGGCGACGCCGAGGATGGTCATCTCGGCCATGGATCAGCGCTCGAGAAGGTTGAGGTCGACGTTGGTCGCGAGCTGGATGTAGCCGCGGATGGTGGCTGCATCGTCTTTGTTCGCACGGCCGGCCATGACCGAGTCTGCGGCGAGTGCGAGGGCGACATCCGAACCTCGCCCGGAGAACCTGCGGTACGGCGCCGCCAAGTCCTCAAGCTGGCGGAAGGAGCACGTCTGCGACAGCTCGCCGGTCCCCCAACCGGTCCGGATCAGCGTGGCTACCTTCACTGCCTGCTGACAGGCGGCAAGCTCCATGGCGGTCGCTAGCTGGAGCGTCTCGATCTCGTTAGCTTCCTTCATGTACTCGAACTCAAGCCAGTAGGGCAGGCGATCGCGCGTCGCCTCCGACATCTCCTGCCGGACGTGGGTCATGCCATTGTCGGAGCCGCGCCCCTTCGTATTTGCGGTCGCTGCGAAGTAGCAATGGGGGTGACGGGGAATGCGGCGCCCACCATCCTCCTGGATGACCAGGTGGTCTTTGCCCTCGAGAAGCGGGTGAAGCATGTACATGATGTCCGGATCGGCCTGGTCGATCTCGTCGAGCACGATGATGCCCGGGCGTTGGATCAGCTGGGGGATCTGCCCGAGGACGAACGGCGTGGCGGATCCGGTCGGGGTCGCGACTTGCCGGAAGGAGCCGATGATTTCGGCGCGGGTCAGACTGCCATCAAAGGGAATGACCGTGCAGGGGAGGCCGATCCGCGCGGCGACCTGCTCGTAGAACACGGTCTTCCCGCAGCCAGGTTCGCCAACGCCAATGATCGGCTTCCCACGGTCCATGGCTACAGCCATCATAGACACCTGGAAGCCGTCAAAGCTGTAGTGCGGCTTGAGCTCCGGGAGAACCGGTTGCGCCGTCTCCCAGACGAAGGTCGGCATCAGGTCCGAGTTGTAGATCGGCTTGATCCCCTTGAAGAGGCCCTGCATCGGCTGCGGTACCGTGCTTACCTGGGCGACCGGCTCTTCGATGACGGTCGCTCTTGCCGCCTGTTCAAACAGCATGCTCGTAGGGATGGCTGTTGCTGCCTGATCGGTGGGGGCGGCAGGAGCGAGCGGCTCCGCCGCTGGCTGCGCCGAACCTGCCGCGGGCGCGCTTCCGTGGACAGAAGCGAGGAAGGCCGCCGGATCGGCTGCAAAGGCTTTGGCGGAGTCGATGCACTCGCGGGCCGCGATCTCGTCCCCGTCGTCGGGGCTGCCGAGTTGATGAAGGCCATAGACCTTGAGGACAGCTATGACAGCGCTACGAGCGGCTCCGGCCGCTGCTGTGCAGTCGGCTTCGTACTGCTGCATCGAGACGAAATCGATGTCCTGGGTGACCTCGTCACTGAGGATCGAAACGGCAAGCGCAGCGTCGTTTGCATTGAAAGGCATGAAAAACTTTCCTCAGGCGATCAGGACCATTGGTCCCTCGCCATCTCAGAAAAGTCGTTCGTTGATCGGCCGGCTTGTCCGTCCGGCACCTAAGCTCGACCCACGAAAGCTATGCCGCTTGGTCACTCTCGACGTGCTCGAGGCGCTCGTTGAGCTCAAGATCGGCTGCAAGTCGCCGCAGCTCGTCGCCGCCACGACCAGGCGCGATTTCGTAGGCAAACCCTTGCGCTCCCGCCAGAGAGATCAGGACGAACGAGGCGATATTCGCCTTGTCCAGACTAGAGTCCGGCGCTGGCGTGAGGTCCCACGAGTTCACCAGAAACGGGCCGTCAACGGTGATGCGAGACAAGCTTTCGCCGTCCATCTCGGCGTCGAGAACGTGCCTCAGGGGAGCCTCAGCCGACGCCGCGATCGCCTCCTCGTATCGAGCTTCGAGCGCCATTGCGCGTCGGATCGCAATGCCGGAGATATCGTGGGGAATTGGACCATCCAGATCCAGCTGGGTGACGCGCGCCCGGTCGCCGAGTGCGCGTTGGATCTCCTGCACCAGAGGGATGGTGGCATCTTCGTGGTGGATAAGGAGCATGCGATCGCCGACAGCAGGCTTCACGAGTTCATTCGCAAGGTAGTCGTCGGGAATAGTCTGTTCGACGTGATCGGGGTTGATACCGGCCTTCCATAGCCAGGTCCGAACGGCCTCATTCGACACGTCCAGGCCCGAGTCCGTCCACGAACTGAACGTGACGGCTCCGGTGATGGCGATCTCGACGGACCGTTGACCGACGGAAGTGCTAGCCGCGAGGACGCCGAGGTAGGCCAGATTGGGGAAGTTCTTGGACATGTGTGGGATCGTAGCTTTCGGGCTGGATGTTTGCATCCGGAAAAGATGCGCCGGGATGCTTATCGGCTGGCGCCGCGCTGGGAGAGGGCGGTGAACTGGATCACGGAAGCGAGATGTTGGTCCGCTGCCTCACGCACCTTTTGATCGAGGATGGACCGGCCAGTACCAGCGCTGGTGCTCTCCATGCGGATGAGCGAGTGGCGTGCGGGCAGCAGCCGCTCGACCTCGATCGCCTTCAGGGCTTTGTCATCGCCGAGGGGGAGCCGCTTGCCTTGCTCGTCTTTCAGAAAGGTGAGCTGGGTTCGGCCGCGCACGGTTTCGGTCTCCAGAAGTTGGTACAGGCGTGAGCCGTCGGCGCCCCGGCCAGCGGCGGCAGCAAACAGCACACCGGCGCCGGCGGTGAGCGCCTTAACTTCGGGGTTGTTGTGGATCGTCCGCCAAGGCGTGTATTCGGTAGCGGCAACGCGGCTAAGATCTTGCCTCGGGTGGACGCGCTCGAGCGTCTGAAAATAATCAGCGACCTTTGCACGCCGCTCGATCGCGCCGTGGATCATGGTCGAAGCGCCGCCATCGATGACGAGGGGCTGGACCTGCCGAAGAGCGGGATCAGTGCCCGCGCGAGCGGCGCGGCCTACCATCTGGCTGTATTCGATCTCCGAAGTGGTCTCGCGAAGGATAAGAATGCAGCGAGTCGCTGGAACGTTGATCCCTTCGTCGATCTTCTTGACGGACACGACCATTTGGATTTCGCCCTTGGCGTAGCGAGCCAGGACGTCGTCGTTCTCCTTGCCGGGCGCGTCGCTGTCGACGACGGCCACGGCGTGGCCGCGCTCGCGCATCTCTGAGGCAAAGGCCCGTGCTCCAGCAATGGTCGACTCATAGGCGATCGTCTGTCGACCTTCGTTTAAGCGCTCCCAGTGGATCGCCATCTCTTCGTGGAAGGACTCGGTGCGAGCCTCTCGCAGAGCCTTCGTGAGTCCGTCGGCATTGGCGTCCTTCTCTGGGCGATAATGTTCAGCGGCGATCTGCTGGCTGTTGCCGCCCTTTTTGGTGGAAGTACGAACCTCGACCGTGCGAGGGAGCAGTATCTGTCCGGCTCGTTCCAGCTCCGACCAGCCGATAGTCACGCGGGCGGCGTCTCGGATGTGCGGCGAGAGTCCCTTCTTGTCTGGGCGCTCCCACGTCGCCGAGACGAGGACCATCTTCATGTCGGGATTCAGCTCGACGAGACGGTCCAGGACCTCCTTGTAATCGCCGCTCTTCGCGTCGGAGACGTGGTGCCCCTCGTCGACCACGAGGAGATCGACCGGCTCCAGATCGTCCTTCCGCGCCTTCGCGGTCTGGACCATGGCGAAGTTGACGTCTTTGCTTTGGTCCAGCTTGCCGTCCAGCGATGTAGCGGAGGAGAGGCCGGCGTCGGCAGCCCACTTGGCGAGTTCTTCCTGCGCCTGCGTAGCCAGGAAGTTCCGGTGCGAAAGACCCATGGTTTTCGGCGCGCGGCCAAGCTCCTCCTGCTGCTTGGCAATCACGCGCGAGGTGATCCGCGTTTTGCCGGCGGCGGTTGGGGCTTCGACGAGCACGACGTTCTTCGTGCGGAGCTCCTCGGTCGTTTCGTCGATCGCGCGATCTTGGATGCGCGTGATCTCGGCATAGTTGGGGGCTGGAAGCTTGCTCATGCTTCTAGTTTATCCTGACAAGTCCCAGCCCCTCAAGCCGACGGCGAGGAAATTTATGCGGCGAGCTGCTGCTGTTGCACAGAAGTCGCTGCGCTGTTGGCGGCGAGCGGAAACGGCACGAGAGGAGCGACCTTCGCCGTGATGTCTTCCTCGACGAACTTCGCCGGGGCAACAGCCATGACGGTGCGTAGAGCGTGGTCGATGGCGCTGCGCTGAGAAGCGATCCTGAGCACCGCTCCAGCACCGCGGCCGGGGTGCCCGGAGACCAGGGCTTCCAAAGCCACGTTGAGGGTGGGCGAGGGAGACGCCCCGATCTCGATCTCGACGCCCGTCATCTCGGATCCAGTGAAGACTCCCGAAAGGTAGTGCGGAGCCGTCGCCTTAGACACAAGGGCGACCCGCGCGCCGGTGCGGAGGTGACCGGCG
Source organism: Sphingosinicella sp. BN140058 (assembly GCF_004135585.1). Classification (NCBI taxonomy): domain Bacteria; kingdom Pseudomonadati; phylum Pseudomonadota; class Alphaproteobacteria; order Sphingomonadales; family Sphingosinicellaceae; genus Sphingosinicella; species Sphingosinicella sp. BN140058. The sequence goes on from NZ_CP035502.1 coordinate 58,107, forward strand.
ATCTCCGCAACCTCTTCGTCGCAAGGAGCAGCGCTGACGCCGATCATCGAGAAGAAACCTTCCAGGCTTTCGGGTGCGAGCGGTCGACCGACGATCTGTTGCCCCTCGTCCGTCTGGAGCCGGTAAACGGCATTCCTGAATCCTGACCCCTGCTTGAGGGCACTCCAGATCGGGAGAAGGGCGTCGGTGACGATCGTCACGTAGGAGATCGCCTCGCGCGGCGCAGCCTCGACCGCGGCGTCCCACATGGCCTGGAGAAGCTCCATGTCGCCCATAGGCATCCAGGGCTCTCGCTCGACGATGCGCGCGAGGCGGTTCTGGGTGGACGTCGGCGTTATGATGTCTTTCGTCGCGAGGCGGCGCCCCATGATGTCGACGAAGGGCTTGCCGGGCACGTGCAGAGCGACCTGGCCGGTGGTGCGGTGCTTCACGAAGTTCGCGTAGCCGCCGGCGCCAGCTCGACTGATGAAATACCGGCGCTGCGCCTCCTTCCAAGTGTTGGTGGCAAGCTCCGACTTCTTGCGGATCCGCAGGACGCGGGTGCGCGCTCCGTGGACTTCGTCCTGCTCGATCAGCTTTTCAGAAACGATCTGCAGAGAGGAAGCCTTGAGAATCTCCGGGCCAGCGTTGAACGTGCCGTCGGCGATCGCCTTCTCGATCCGTTTGTCGATCCGCGTGCGCAGGTGCTCGAAAATGAGATCCTGCCGTCGGTCGGTCAGAGCGGCGACACGATTGATCATGCGGTTGACATTGGTGAGCACGCTTCGAGCCTTGCGGTTCCCGATCTCCTCCATCTCGTCGGAGTCGGAGAAATCCAGCCCGAGGTCCATCATGAACTGCTCCCAGGTGTAATCCGGGATGAGGCCTTCCTGAACGTCGAGCTGGAGATCCTCCCACGCGGCGATAGCATAGGGGCCGTCGAGGCAGTCGCGTTCGTCGAACATTCCGTTGGACGCCGCGTGCCGGTGGCCCTGGGTCAGGGCACCAAGCTTGAACAGCGCCGAGACAATGCGGCTTGCGTACAGGCGGTCAGCGGGCAAATCGCAGGAGACGATCGTGAGGATCGGCGGGTGGACCTGGTCCGATCGGTGAGTTCGGCCGAAACCTTGCGTCACCTCATCGGCGCGGTAGCCGAGCTGGATCACGTAGTGGACGCGCCGCGCTGTGTTTTTCGTGCCGATCTTGGCGTGGTAGGAGAGGCTCGCGCCGCCAGCGCCGGTCGAGAAAACGAGGCCTTGCTTGCGACCGTCGTGGAACGCTTCAATGTCTTTCAGGCGGTGCGCCTCCGTCCGATCCTCGATCAGCACACCGTTGGCTCCGTCAAGGTCGCCGTTCGGCTTGTTCGGGATCAATCGCTTGGTTCGACCGGTGACTTCCGCCAGGCGGCCGGGTCCAAACGCCAGCATGATCTGATCGAGCGGAGGAAGCGGAAGCTTGATGCTCCGCACTTCGTCGATCATCCGTTGGCGGCAGGCGGCAGCGTGGCCGTTGATGACCGGCTTGCCGACCGCATCGAGCTTCGGCTCCCAGACGAGGATTTCGTTGCCCTTCTCGGTGAAGCTCTTGACCAGGTGATATTCCTCGGTCGGCAGGGCCTCAGCGAACGAGATGAGCTCGGCGGGCTCGAGACGAATGTTGGTGATGTCTTCGAGGCGGTCGAGCGCACGATTGAGCTGAGCCTCATAGGTGTTCTGCATCTGGATGACGACGGCATGGCCGCTGTCGATGTTCTCCTTGGCATCGACGATAACAGCGCGTGCCTTGAAGGCCGCTATGAGGGTCGCCATCGAACTCTTGCGGTTCGACTCGAACATGCCGTTTAGGTTGGAGTAGGGGACTGCGCCGCTAGCGCCCTTCTCAGCGAGCTCCCGCATCTTCTTTTCGTCGCGGGAGGGAACGCCGCATAGTTCTGCACAATGCCCCATCGCGTCAAACAGGCGGCCCCAGGCGCGGGATGCCTCGTTATAGACGTCTCGTTCCTGTTGCGTAAGCGTGACGGCAAGGTGGCGCGTCTCGACGCCGTCAAAGGACAGAGAGCGGGCCATGTAAACGCCTGCCGCCTTCAGCGAGAGCGTCACCTGTTCGAGGTCGGCGATGCCGCCCTGCTCGAAGGTGCTGATGAAATTCGAGCGCTGCGGGAAGCACGTGCCGGCACCCCAGAGGCCCAGACGGGTCGCGTACGCCAAATTGTGCACATCCGTTGCGCCGGTGGCGGAGGCGTAAACTACGCGCGCCTTGGGGAAACGATCTTGAACGGCGATGCCGGACAAGCCCTGCCGACTGGTGTTCGAACGGCCGGACACGTCCTCGAACCCGGCAGCGTTGCGCATCTCCTGGGACTCGTCGAACGCCATGACGCCTTCGAAGTCCTCGCCGAGCCAGCGCTCCAGCTGTTCGATGCGGGGATACTCCTCCGCGGTCGCATTGAAGTCGCGCAAGGTCGAGTAGGTGGTCAGGATGATGCCCTGGCGGCCGCGGAAATCCTGGCCTGGCTTTAACGCCCACTGGAACTGAAAATCGCGACGATCGCGCCCCATGCGGGCCCATGTCTCAAGGAAACCGTGACGGTGGCGGCGCTTGGCGAGCACGATCACGGCTTGGGTTCGGCCGCGGAGGAAGTTGTCGAGAATGACACCGAGGATTTCGTTGGTCTTGCCCGCGCCGGTGCCGTCCGCAAGGTCGAACCCGGTCCGATATTCCTGTGGCTGGTCAGCGTCCGGATCGATCGGCAGGAAACGCTGGTGAGCTTCGCCGGCGGCGGCGATGAAGTCGAATTGCGCGTTCGAGATGAAACCGCTGGAGATCACGCGCCGCGGCAGTCGCGGGCGGTACGCGACCGGCGGGGGCGATACCGTCGCGAGGGTAGCCGACTGGATGAGGCGGGACGGGTGAGGCTTCAGATCGGCGTGGAAGGCAATCTCCGGGGCCCAGTCCTCGTGGATGGAGTCGGCATCGACTTTGCCGTCGCGGCCGGGGCGGACGAAATCGAGCTCGACGATCGCGTCCGGATCGGCGTCATAGGCTTTGCGGCCGAAGCTCGCGGCCACCTTGTCGATTGCTGCGAGCGCGGAAGCCCAGGTTCCGATCGAGGAAGCGATTGGGCAACCGGGGAAGCGGAGCGTGCCGGCCGGGGTAGCGATGACGCCGCTTTCGTCGGCGGTAGGCTCGGCCCTGGTCAGGCTGATCGCGGCCGGATTGCTTTGATCGTCACGAAGGATATGGGCCTCGTTAGCGACAGCCACGGTCCCGAGGGCTGCCGCCAGTGCGACTGCCACTGGGCAGTCGTACTCGACGAGGATCGCATCGCCTGCCTGGGCGCGGAGAGCACGGAATGCGAACCAGGACGCGAAGACCTGATGGTCGTGCGGGAGCCCAGCGTTGTCACAGAGCTTGCGGAACTTCGCGAGCGCGCTGGCACCGTTCGTCTGGGTCGGATTGATGTGGTTGAAGAGATAGGGGATCGTCAGCGCGATCGCGGCGACTCCTGTATCGACATCGACGTTCAGAACCTGGCCTTGGCGCAGAGCATTGGCGGCCGTCTCGGGCGTCATCGGTGACCTTTCATCTTCTTGATAGCTTCCTCAGAAGCCATCCCTCTTTGCAGCGCTTCAGCGCAGCCGGGCGGGCAAGCACGACCGACTTCTCACTTTACAGGAGTCTCAGACCTCCAGCCCCGGAGTCAGCGGCGTATTGTGCATCTACGGGAATGCGGACCGGTTCAAGCTGTGAACGGGATGGTAGCTGGGGACCATGTGAATCGGTCAGCGCGCGCGCGATCCGAACGTGCAATCGGCCGAGTGTTTGGCTACGGTTTGCACTCATCAGCGGTGGGCGACTCAGCCGGCGGTCCAACGGTCACACTGCCGTCCGGCTCGTGCGTGAAGGTCAGGACGCGATGAACGTGCCCGTGGTAGAGCAGCATGTTCGCCAGGTCGTCTTCACCCAAGGTGATTTCGGCAGCGCGCCCCTCTTTCTCGGCTGCCGCGATCCTCAGGCGGGTGAGCAGCCCCGAAATGACCTTCAAGAGATGTTCCACGAGTGCGATGAAGCCAGTCAGGAACTCCTCGGCGTCGTCCCGTTTGGCGACCCCTTGGATGTCCGCGTGGAACACTCGCCAATAATTGTGCGCGATGAGGTTCCGATCCGCGACCAGTCGATCGAGCTCATTGGAGGCCAGGAGCAGAGGCGCGCCGAATTCTTTGGCGAGCTGCCCGAGGGTAACTTTTAGATCGGACGGATTGCCACGAAGAAAGGCTTCGGGTTCCAGGTCCTTGTACCGCTTCCCCTCCCTGCCAGGCAGCTGCGACAGCTCGGCGACGATGCCGTAAAGTGCAAATTCGAACTTCTGCACAAGGACGATTGCAGCGCCAAGCAGCGCCATTTCGCGAGCAATCGCTTCGCCGGCAGCGTTTTCCGAGGCGTCCATACCCGCTCCTCTCAGGATCCGGTCCTGACATGTGTCTTCTGCTGCGCGGCCACAAGCCTCTTCGCAATTGCCGACGAGGCTTGTGGGTTGGATTGACCGCGGCGATCGGACCAAGGAACCGTGGGCTGCTAGGCTGTCCCTACGAAGGAGAGGCTTCGGCACACTCAAGGGCGGCGGCGACGGCCGCCTAAATCGAATGGCGCTCAGGTGCTTCGATTATGATCCCTCTCCTACGCTCCGATACAGGCCCAGTACCCAGCCCCAGTGACACGGATCCCGTCGGCTACCACTTCGGTTTCGAGAACCGTTCCGGCCATGAAAATGGCTGAGGCAGCGAGAAGGTCGAGGTTGGCGTCCGGTGGGACGACTTTGTCGATAGCATCCTTCCAGTGGGTCTCGTTCTGAATCGATGTGAAGGCCTCGCGCAGCTGACGGTTGGAGTAGCCGCGAAAGCTCGGGCGATCATCGAAGTGGACGTCGCCCATGATCCAGCCGCCGTTGCGCATGTTGCGATAGCCGACGGTTGTGCCTTCCGCGGTGAGCACCCCTTTTGAATAGGGCGTCGGGTCGGAGGCCATCTCAGCATCAACGTGAGCGCATGCTGCGTCATCGCCGACGGCGTCGAAAGCCAGATCACGCTGTTTCCCGCCGCCCGAGGCGGAGAACTGATACTCTCTCATCAACGGGACATCACGGACATGGCGTCGTCGGAGAACTCGATCATGAGCTCCTTGGCGCCGTCGGCGATCACCTGCTGGAAGAGGCCGATCTCCAGCTTTTCGCAGAAGTCGTCCCCGCCTGCGATCCGGCGCGCCGCGAGATAAGAGTCTTCTCCGTCGGCGGGAGTCTCGACTGCATACGCGCAGAGGTGTCGGGTGCTGTCCGGGTTGGCGGCAATGAATGCGTCGTCGAGGAGAGGAGGGTTGCCGGGGCTCATGAGGTAGATCCCATTGTCCTTCACCAGCCACAGGCCACGGGGGATCTTGGCGAGGTCTATGTCATCCTCTCCGGGGAAGCCGGCCGGGGTGACGCCGGGCTTCAGATTGTCAGGGTCACACATCTCGTTGCCGTTCGGCCGGATGGTGGGAGCATTGGTTGCGTGCTCGACAATCTGGCGGAGCCTGTCGTCGATGCGGAAGGTGGCGATGCGGTTCATCTGAGGCCCTTGTTAGATGTGCCGAGAAATAGTTGAGCGTCTCGCGAGTGCCAGGCGACATTCGCATGGGCACCCTGCGCCGGCGTGGCACTGAATGATGGCGCAGGGTGCCGCGAGCTGCGCCCCGAAGATCGGGGGCGCAGAAGGCTGTTACGCGGCCTTCGGGAGCGCAGCGTCCACTGCGGCTTCCTGGGCGGCGCGCTTGGCAGCGAGCTTGTTGAGCACCGCCTGGATCTGTGGCGGCACAAAGCCCCCCGCGTTCAGGAAGTTGCCGGCGAGCGCGTCGGCATCGACGGCTTCGAGGATGGCCTTCGTGACCTCGCCAGGGCTGCTGCGCGGACCCGGCTGGTTCTGGAGGTCGATGATCTCCAGGGCAAGGGCGCGCTTCTGCGCGTTGCTGAGCTTGCTGATGTAGGTCTCCTCGACGCGCCAGCCGGTGAGGACGTCCGCGCCGATCGCGTCGAAGATCTCGATCGTCGGCTCGTCGACGGCGCCGGTTACGGAGTCGGCGACGGTGTAAGCGAAGACCTGCTCGAGCAGTCCGGCGTCGAGCGCCAGCAGCTTTTGAATCACCGTGGCGGGTGAGTTCATGCCGGCGATACCCGCTTCGAGGACGATGCGGTCGCGGGCAGAGCGCTTCGCCTGCAGCTGTCCAAACACCTGAGACGTCTGGTCCTTCGGATCGAGGTGAAGACCGGTGACCGAAAGGCTGGGGCTCGTCGGTCCCCGCTTCGTCAGCGAGCCGGCGATGACGGCTGCCATGGCCAACCGGGGATTGCTGGCGACCTGGAGTTTCAGCGACGCGCTTACCTGGCCGATGAGGTACGTCATCGTCTCCTTGGTCGGGTTGTCGAGCGGATTGAGGTCGACCTTCGGCGGCGGCGGGGCGGTAGCCGTCGAGCCGGTGTCGTTTGCTGCAACCGGCCGCACGGCGGTGGGAGCTTCGGAGGCGAAGGCGTCGTGCTCGCTCGCATAGTCGGCGTCGGCTCCGACGAGGAACGCGCCTTCTCCATCCTCGTCGGTCGCGATGACCGGCGGGATCAAGCCGCGGCGGATCTCGACCGAGCCGTCGTCATGAGCAATGACCACGGCGGTAGCGTCTGCCTCGTCCCCGCCTGCGGTCCAGCCGGCGTCGTCGAAGCGCATGCGATCGATGAAGACGACGTCGTTGTGCGACGTCCTGAGGTCAGCGATGATTGCGTCGATCTCGATCTTCTGGCGAGCCCAGAACTTGTCTGGGTCGCTGAAGTGGTCACCGTCCTCGAAGAGGTCCCTGACCAGGCAGTCGGCGAGCTCAGTCAGGGGGAAGCGTGCTGACTTGGCAGGGATGACGCCGCGTGTGAGCTCAGCGCGCACCGCCGCACCGGTGGGGTACGATGTCGGGTTTGCGATGATCTCGTTGACGATCCGCTCTTGGGCCGCTGGCGAGCCGAGGGTCATGGCCTGGGCCCAGCCCATCTGGCGCGTGCCGCTGCGGATCAGGTCACGTGCGGCGGGGATGAGGTCGCCGAGGGCGAGCCGCTGGTGGATCTCACGCTGCTCGACGCCTCGCATCTCGGCGATCGCCTTGATCTTCATGCCGGCGCGGGCGAGAGCGGTGTAGGCTTCCATCTCCTCGATGGGATTCATCGCCTGGCGATCGGTGTTCGCCGCAAGGGCAATCGAGATCAGCTGATCCCGTGTCGTCTCCGGCGGGAAGACGAGGACGCGGTACGCCTTTTCCGCGGTGATGATGCCGGCTGCAGCGTTCTTCAGATAGCCGCAGCGGCGGGTCTCGCCGTCGATCACCATCGTCTCGGTATCGCCTGCGGCGCGCCAGCCGAGGAGCGGGACGAGCTGACCACGGGAGGCGCTGCTGTGTGCGATCTTGTCGACGTCCGCCTCGAGGCGGGTCTTGCGCGGATTGTCCGGCCATTCCACGAGTAGGCTGAGGGGAATGCGCTCCTCCTCGGCGGATGCGAGAACCGGGTTCTTCGACTTCGTCATTTTGAATTTGGACCTTTCATCCAGTGCTTAGCCACACTGAACAAAAAGACCCGAGCGCCCTCTTCTCGGGTGCCCGGGGATCAAGCGGCGCCGCCGCTACTACTTCTTTCGCCTCATCCCGCGCGGGCGTGCAGATCAATCCATGCGTCGAAAGCGTCCAGGCTGGCCTGCACAGGCTGAAGTAGCAGACCGTCGGTGTCAGCGCGGTCACCGAGACATGAGAACTCGCCGGACTGGTCCGAGGTGGCGCGACACAGCTGCTCGGCGTCCGACGTGCTCGTTGCGCCGCAGGTGGGGCAAGGTGCAGGCGCCCAAGCGAGCTGCGGCATGGTGATGGTCGTAACCAGGTCCATTGGTTTCTCCCCTCTTCACATCTTTGCCATCAAGACGAAAAAGGCCGGGCATGACGGCCCGGCCTTGAGGAATGTGCGAAGTCGTTCCGGTTATTGCGGCGTGCCGTAGTTTGCGACGGCCTTGGATCCGGTGGCGCTCCCGGCGGGTGTCAAAGGGACGTCCGGCGCGGCGGGTGGCGGCGTCGACGTGATGTAGCTGGGCGCCGCGTTGTTCGGAGCTGGCTGCTGATAGCCAGAGTCTGCAGCCGTGGCCGGGTAGTTGGAACCGAATTGAGCGTCGGACTCCGAGGCTTGCTCAGGACCGCTGTCCTTCTGCGCGTTCGCATAAATCAGAACTGGCGCCGGATCGACGATGATCGGTTCCGCCCGTTGTTCGGGAGTGAGATATCGGACTGGCACGAACGGCTCGGGAGCGCGCTCAGGCCTACGACCAACAGTGGGGGCTACATCAGTCTCGATCTGCGGCTCCTGGACGATCTCGACGAACTTCCGCTTGCCCCCGAACATGCCGGCGAACTGGATCTCGGAGCGCTTGGACGTCGCGGCGTAGCGGTCAGCTGGCGCTTGCGTCAGAGTTGCTATGGCGACGGTGGTGATTAGGGTGAGGATCATGCTGCTTGCTCGATGAAGTCGAAGGCGGCGGCTTCGTGCGGTTGAGCGACGAAGCGACCTTCATGGAAAAACAGGTCACAGATTACGCCGTTGGGTGTGACGAATGGGAACCGGGTGTCAGCGGCTTCTAGGCTAAGCGTGATGCAATCTTCGGGAAGAGCGTGAACCGTAGTGGCGTCCGAGTTCCAGAGGCGGGCGAAGGACTCGCTTTCCAGGTAGGTGAAGACGGCTTGTTCGTCCGAGCCATCGCCATATGCGAGGCGGGCTAAGCACTTCCAGGTGTGGCCATCGAGGACAACCTCGATGGCGTGGGGGATTTTCTCCTGGGCAAGCATCTCGCCGATGAAGCCGTCGAAGTATTGGCGTCCGTCACGACCGAACACGACCGTCGGCACCGGCAGCCATGTCAGGCCACTCGCTTCCGGATCAGCTGCGAACCAGCTGGGAACTCCCTGGATCTTTTTCATCGTTCGACCTTACCTGCTGCGCCCGCTGGAGTCACCGCGAATTTTGACAAATCGCGCCGTACGATCGTGATCGCGGGACGGCGCGCTGCGTGCAGCCTGGGCGCGCTCTTCGCCGATGAACTTTCTAATCTCGGTGCCGAGACCGTGCACTCGGCTGACCCCGCCCGAAGTCTTCGGCCCAACGGAGAGTACCGGGCGCGCAGGCCGTGGTAGGCGGCTAGCCTGCTCGTGTATCGCCCCCGTTCGCTGTTGTTTCGGAGGCAGTGTGACGACAAGAGCGGCATGCTGCTTTGATCCTTCTTTCGAAGTCGGCGAGAGCATGAGGACGCGGCGGTTGGGGCCAGGCGATGTAGCGGGCGCCGGCTTAACGGCGGCGGCCTGGAAGCCTTTGGGGGTGGCCTTTGTGGCATCCGATGCCGCTTTCATTTGGGTGTGGGTTTGCCCGGCCGCCTTCTGAGCACCATGCATCTGTGCGGCGGCCAGACCGACGCCGGCGACCGGGTTCACGGCTGTCACGGCCATACCAAGGCCGCTGCCGCCGAGCGCGTCCGCGGATTTAGCTGGCTCGTTGGCGCTCGGCTGGGCCGGAGCGATGGTTGCCTTGCCTGTCGACGCGGCCGCCGGAGGAGCTTTCGCCTGCACTGGGGCAACTGACTTAGCCTGATCCGGAAGGATGGGAGCCGCGGTGGCTTGGATCTCAGCCTTCTGGGAAGGTTGTGCGGTGACGATTGATGCCGGCGGGACGATTTGCGCCGTCTGTTCGGCTGGCTCGGCTGAAGCCCGGGCAGGGACGGGCGTGGTTTGCTCCGTCACCGCTGGCGCTTCCGGCTGCTGCTGCGGATCGATCGCGATCATGTATCGCTGGTCGGCTATTGATCGAGTCTCTTCGATCAGCGCGCGATTGGCCTCGTTCTGCATCATCTCAGGGCGGCCAAGGGAGGCCGCAAGCAGATCGTCTTTTGTTGCTCCTTCGAGAAACTCGCTGGGCAACATGGAGGCTTCCGGAGCCTTCCAGTCTGGGTCCGCGTGCCGACCGTTTATCGCCTCCTGGATCTCACGCCCCATGCGCTCGCCGACGGTCTCCCCGCTATCCACGTGGGTGGGGGCCGGCTCGGCCGCGACAGTTGGCTCAGAGCCGCCCGCTGCGGGTCCTTCACCACCATCGCCGCCCGGCGTCTCCGGTCCATCTTTCTCAGGAGCACCAGCTTTGTCCGTTGCGCGCTGCGCCGCGTTCTCGCTCGCCGCTTTCGCCGCCTCGGCCTCCAGCTCCTTCATGGTCTTCGCTGCGTCTTTGAGCTCTTGAGCCTCAAGCTCGTCGACGCGACGGCGTCTTGCCTCGCGTTGGGTGCGGACCGACTGCCACATGCCCTTGAAAAATTCGAGCAGCACCGGGACGCCTTCGACGACCTCGTTCTTGCTGTGCTGCTGACCCGCGAGATTCTTCGCCAAAGAGTTCTTGGGCAGCTGGTTCTTTTTCAGCTTGGCGATGCGCTTCGCGAGTTTCTCGGCCGGCTCGGTGTATCGGGTCTTGTTGGGATTCGCTTCTGCGTCGCCCACGAACTTCGATGCCTCCGCACAGGCTGCCGCCACTGCACCCTTCGGATCCGAAGCGGAGCTCGCGACGTCGGTGCCGGCAGCGATGACCGCTGCTGTCTGGCGATCGTTGCGGTTGAGCGGGCTGTCGATAGCGACGCCGGGCCCGAACTCAACGACAGGCTCTTCGCCCGGACGCAGAGCGATGCTCCATGAAGGATCGACCTTGTCAGGCGTGGTCGGCGTAGGATCGATGGTGCGATATGTTGTTTCTGCTTCGGGGGTCTGCTCGGAGCCTTGAACCGCGCTTTCCCCCGTTGCCGAAGCAGACGACCCTTGATCGGGATCAATCTGGGCGATGGGTTCGGGGGGAGACGTATTGCTCGGGTCGGTCGGGTTCATGGTCGCAAATGCCCTCAGGGATTTGGGACTTATGGTGATCGACCGACGCAGGCTCGTCAACGAGTGTTTGCTGGGAAAATCTAGTTATGCAGCCTGAGCAGAGAAAGATCCTGAGAGGACCCGCGTCGCAGAGGCTCCGGGGAGGACTGCGTTTTTCCCGATTGCGGTGAGGCGATAGCTTGTGGCGTCTTCGGCGCCGGCAGCAGCGTAGCATCGGAGCTGCAACTTTCGGAGAGCGGTGCGCACGGAGGATAAGGGCAGTCGGGTTGAGGTGGCGAGCCTTGATGGATGCTGGTTGGGCTCGCGGCAGAGGGAACGCATCACCTCTAATTCGTCGGCTGTATAGTTCGGGTTGCCGTCGAGCCAGGCGCGGGCGGCGAGGCGCAGGCCATCCCGGCGCGCCAGTGAATCAATCCCGCGCTGCGCGATAAGCCAGAGCGCGGACCGCTTGCCGGCCGCGGCGTGCCGGACGATATATCGATCGTCAGCTAGGCTTTTCATGATGACAGAGAGAGGTCGGGGTGGGAGCTGATCGTCGGCCACCCAGAGCCCGAGCTCGTATGTCGACCTAGGTCGATGCGGATCTTCGCCAAGCAGGATCAGCACGAGGAACGCTGTCTTGAACCGCGCACGTTCGGCATCGCTGCCGCAAGGCAATATCCTGATGTTCTGGATCCCCATGTCGTCGATTGTACGGTGACATTTCGGCGCGGGGGAAGCCCAAGGACGAAATTTTTCCCAGGCTTTAGCTTCGAGCGGAGATTGCCCTCACGGCGAGCGCTCTTGGAATGACGAGCTGGCGCAGGAGGGTGGCGGTGTAGCTTCGATATCCACCATCAAGCCGAACGGCCAGAACGTCCGCTTGCTCTTGCACAGCAGGGTCGTTGAGCATGCGCATGAGCTCAGGAGCATCTACTCCGGCGAGGCAGACCAGGTTGTGATTGATCGGCATGACGCCGGCCGGGAGCAAGATCGGGCGCAAGCGCTTCGCAATCCGGGGGATGAGGACCGCGTCACGGTCGAGCGGGAGTTTCCCGTCGAAGCGCTCGGGCGGCAACCAGACAGGTGTGCGGCGGCCGCGCTTCGGCATTGCATCGAGACCGGCTTCGATGTGGGCGACGACGCAATCCTCGGGTCTCGCGCTGTCCGTCTTGAGGGCCCATCGCGAGTAGCCTTTGATGGTGTCGGTAGCGGGATCGATGTCCTCCGGCTCAACGCATGGGACGAGGCGCGCGGCCGGCAAATCGCCGCGGTCGCGGACGTAGAAGATGCCTTCTGGCCCAAGCCAAGGCGCGAGTCGGATCTGCGCGAGATCACGAAGCGGGACGCCGTCGACGTCGGGAAGCTGTTCGATGCGGAATGGCGCGGCGGTCAGCGGTCGTCCCGCAGCCGATGGAGTGAGAATGAGGCTGACGGGGTGAACGCGCGCCGGCGTACCTTTCGTGCGAGCTTTGGGTCGGTAGAAGGCCGAGGATGCGTCCAGCCGCTGGATGTCCAACACGGAATAGACACGGCCGATCCGCTCTCGAAGCTCAGCTGATCCGCTGTTGATCAGCCAGCGATCGGCGGTCACCAAGCCCATCCGCGCGGCGGGTGCAGCGATGTCCATAGCTCGTTGAAGATACGCGAACAGGAGATCTGCACGGGCGTGCGCTGGAACGATCGCCTCGTAGTCGAGGCGATAGGGGCTGTCGGGTGGAAGGTGAGAAAGCAGGCGCCAATAAGGGGGATTGGCAGCGATGACGTCGAAGACCCCGACGGGCACGGGAGAAAGGAGGAAGTCCTTCGTTTGAATGATCTGGTTTGCTGCTTCTATCGCAGCGGGCAGCGACCACCCGCGCCCGGTGAGGTGTTGCCGCACGTTGACCCGCGCTGCGGTGGCCGCGCCAGGATGGATCTCATAGCCGCGTACACGAGTGGCTGCGGTGGCGACGTCGTTGGCGGCCAGGTTGAGCCGCGCTAGAGCCGAGACGACGAAGCCCCCGTTGCCGGCGCCGGGATCGAGGAGGCGGGATCCGGTGTTCGGCCAATCGAGGCGATCGAGCAGCGCCTCGATTTCGGGGACGGCCGTGTAGAAGGCTGTCCCCTGGTGGAGCTTGTCAATGTCCGCGGCGCGGCGATCGCCGGCGAGGTCGAGTTCGGCGAAAAGGGCGTGGGTCAACGTTGTAGCTCCCCGGGAGAGGTTAAGCGGTTGGTCGCAGCGCTTCGACGTCTACCTTGCTGTCGCTGTGATCGTCTGCGCGGACCCAAGCGGCATTCTTGCCCGTGACCGCCGGTTCCAACCCGTTGATAACGGCTTCCAGATAGAAGCAGTCTGCGCTGCCGCGGTCCACCCAGCCGAATGCACTGCTCCAATAGAGAGGGTCTTCGGGATCGGCGTTGAAATCGCGGATCATGAACCGCTCGTCCTCAAAGACGGGAAGCCCTTCGCACGCAGTCTCGTCGGGATCGAAATCGATCATCCAGGCACCAAGCTTCGTAGCGAGGACGAGCGCAGCTCGCATTTCGGCGGAGATGGCCGGGAGAGTGTCGACGGGATCAGTGGGAACGCGAACGAAGAAGCCGAAATCTTTCGGCCGGAGATAAAGGCCATTGTATTCGGCGAGAACGAGGCCCCGTGCGCCCTGAAGGACCGGATCGTTGTCAGGACCAAAACCAAGGGCACGCGTGATCGCGTCGCGCTCGGCCGCTCGGAGGTGAGCTGTGGACAGGTGGAGGATGGTCGAGGTGCGTGGCGGGGCGAACCCGTCCTTGTCGATCTCGACGCTGGTTCCCTCGATCGAGAGACCGGCGTCAGGTCCCGCGTGGTCGTAGAGCTGGAGCAGGCACGCGCGCAGATTGGCGCCAGACGCGGCCCCAAGGAATTCATCGATCTCAAGCTGCACCTGGTCAGAGGCACGGTCGGCGTTGGCAGTCTGATAGGAGGCGACAGCTGCGGCATAGAGCTTTGCCGGGTCCTGGATTCGGACGTCGATGCTGACAGAGGCGTACATGCTATTTCTTCTCTCTTCGGTGGTCATCCACCACGGCGGTTCAAGCAGCCTTCTTCAAAGCGGTGAGCCTCAGGATCTCATCATCTGGGTTAGGCGGCAGAGGGCCTTGATGAGGAATAAGCTTCAGGGTGCCGTTCGCCTCACGAGAGGCCAGCTTTTCCTGGAGAGCCCAGGTAACCCAAGAACCTGGCCGCGTCTTGGTTGATTTGCGCCACAGTCCTTCGATGGTGGTCAGTCGCGGGCGCGCAATCTCCTCCAGTAGCAGAGCATGCATGAAGAGTTCTGGATAATGTGCATGCAGCCATATCAGCTCGCCTTGCTTTGATGCCGGACAGAAATAGCAGCTGGATTTTATAGGAAGCGGTAACTTCTCGGCGAGGATGCTTTCCATGCAAGCGAGGCGATCCATGCCAAACTCCCTCAGTGGGTAGACATAGACGTACCTGTCGTCTTCTGACTTTCCCTCGCGGCGGGCATCTTTCACGCCGGCGTCGTAGCCTATCGCGCGAACAACCTTCAGGCCGTTTTTCCACGCCTCAAGAGCTGGTTCAAAGCCTGGCGCCTTGTTGGGTCCGCGGGAGCGCCCTTGCAGAAAGAGTTCTTGGATTTCGGCCTTAAATTTCAGGGAACACGACTTTCCGCCATAGGCCAACGAAGGGAGAACTGCGTTGGCTTCGCAGGCACCTTGGAGGGTGGAATATCGGCCATGATTGCCCTTGTACCGAACCTCGGTGACCCGAGGATATCCATGCTGCTCCAGCCAGTCGGAAAAGGTCTCGAGATAGGCGATCGTGGGAGGCTTCTCCCCACCTGTGTTTGCAAACAAAATGCATGGCATCGGGATGCCGCGCTTTACCATCTCGATGATCATCGCAGTGGAGTCGACCCCAGCGCCGTACGCTGGAATTACAGGGGCGCGGAGATCGAGCGAATCCAAGGTGTACATAGGCGGCCTCTTCGGGCGCCGGCGAGCGTGGCGGGCGCTGTCAGCCGCACCCGCCGCAGGCGGTGTTAATCGTTGTCGTTGGTTTCGGCCGGCAGGGTGACGGCTTCGGGGCCGCCGAGAACCTGGTCGACGTAGAAGTCGATGCGCCATGCTTTCGCCGGGCCATCTTCGTAAGGCGCAGCCCCGCTGCAGAAGCCGTCTTCAACCTGCTTGGCGATTCCATCGAGCTCGTGCTGCTCGAAGACGACCGACGGTGACTTTCGCAGCTTCCACTCGGGGACGATCCCTTGGCGGGCTCCGGAGCGAAGAAGGACGGCGACTCGGTCCAGGACCTCGGGCGCGGGTGTCTGGGTTATGAGGACACCGCGGCGGCCGGTCTCGGCAATCGCTGCAATGACATCGATCCTGTTGGCGTAACGTGCGAGGCTCATTGTTCGGCTCCGGTGAGAAGCTGGTTGTTGAATGCCCGAGTTTCTCCGGAGCCGGCGCGACACTCTGTCGGCCGGTGTTGTGGATCTTTCGGGCGGAGCGCGCCAGTTTGTGGATCTTTCCAGCAAGCGACACGACCTTGGCACCATTATAGAGGTGAAGTGGTTTTTTTGCTGTAAAGCTGGAAGTTCGCTGTCGTTGCAGCTTCGCTCCTACGGAGTTTTCCTTCCACCCTCCTGCGACGCCATTGCGTCGTTCAGACTGAGCGTGCGGCGATTGGGAGCGACTTAGGACCGACTAGTTCGGGCCGGCGTTCTCGCCGTAAGCGCCTCGGGGGAGCGTCCACCGATCAAGGATGATCGCTTCGGAATACTCGGTGGACAGTGCCAGCTGCACGGTTTGCGGATCAAGCTCGAAGGGCAAGCCTTGGTCCGCGACCTGGTCGATGGTAGCTCCACGACGGATCGTGTGGCCGAACTGTGTTTCGAGGTCGGCGAATTCTCGGAACCGCACCGGCATGATCTTGCGAAGTGTCGCAAGGTGCGATTTGCCAGAGAACACACAGAACGCGCAGGAAGCACGCGCCCAACCGAGGTGATAGCACGGGTGAGCGTTGACGCGGTGCCGTTCGATGATCTCCCAGACCCGTTGCTCTGACCAGCCATGGATAGGGCGCCAGTGGTGGACGACACGCCGGGCGATGGGACCGGGAGCGTGGTTCCGGTGGAGCTCAAACGTCTGGTACTTGGACCGGGAGGCAGACTCTTGAGCGCGCTCGCCGGTGACCACGAGGATACGGCGCCCTTGGAAACGGCTTTGGTTTGCGATCGCCGCTGCGAAGACGTCGATCTTGCCAATTGAGCTGCACCACCTGGTGCGCAGGTCGGCCGCGAGAGCCGGCCAGCGCAGGCGAGAGTCGATCTTACCGCGCAAACCACCGGCTGTTCCAACGCCGTCGGGCGTTTCGAACATAACTGGGGCGAGGCGGTCATTATCCTTGAGCAGCTCCCGCTTGAGCCCGCCAACCCGCCAAGAGTGATAAATCATCAGCCCAAAGGCGGCGGCGAAAGCATCGCAGTAGGCGGCCGTGACGGGCCAGTCGAAGAACGTTCCCTCGTCGTGTCCGTCGATGTCGTGATGCCAGAGCTCCGGCCGGACGCCTTGATCCAGGAGGTGGAGAACGCACGCGACGCTGTCTTTACCACCGGAGAACGCGACAATAACGTCGTCGTAGCTGGCGAGGTCGGGCTCTAGAAGTCCGTCGATGCCGGCCGCCCGGCTTATCGCAACGCCGGGGTGCTGTCGCACATCGAGCACGTCCAGATCACGCGATGGAAGAT
The DNA here is from genome assembly GCF_004135585.1 of Sphingosinicella sp. BN140058. Classification (NCBI taxonomy): domain Bacteria; kingdom Pseudomonadati; phylum Pseudomonadota; class Alphaproteobacteria; order Sphingomonadales; family Sphingosinicellaceae; genus Sphingosinicella; species Sphingosinicella sp. BN140058. The sequence continues at coordinate 74,750 of NZ_CP035502.1, forward strand.
CGCTTTCGGCGAAAAGGCTGAACTGATCCATCGGTGAACGTCTCCGCCGCAGGCGTCGTCAGGAACCCATTTCCTCACGCTCGCACTATCGGAGCGAAGCAATCCTTGAGGCATACATGGAGAGCGATGAATCGCTATGCTCGCCGAGCTCGACATGAAGATATTCGGGGAGGCGACGCGGCTGCTGGGAGTCGAAGATCCGGACGACCTTCTTCGAGTCCTGGTCAAAGAGGCATGCGGTGGCCATTTCGAACCCTCGAAGGGCTAGGCCGTCAATCTGCCTCTCGTCGTTGTACGCCGCGATCCGGCGGGAGGGGAGAAGGCGCGCGGCCGCGGAGAGAACGTCAACTTCGCTGGCGTTCCATAGGATCGTGATGGTGGCGTCAACCGTGCTGCGCGTCATCTGGGCGCCGGAAAGCGCCGCAATCGAGTGGAAGATGCGCAGTTCGATCGGAGAACAGACTAGGTCGCTCGGCCCCAAACCGAGGGAATTCATGACGGCCCAATGAAGCCGCGCGATGCCGTGGGGGCAATGAGCTCCCAGATGCGATGCGAACGACCGCTGAGAGGCCATGACAGTCGAAAGCGCGTTCATGGCTTGTCACACCGGCGCGGCGCGGCAATGCCGAGATGCCCATCGAGAGCGCCCGGCGAAGCCAGCACTGAGACGCGATCATTAGATGCGGCAGGCCGCTGATACAGTTCCACGGAACCCCCTGAGTGAGCGTCATTTGTTGCTCTCAGAAGGGATATTAGCGCTCGGAGAAGATCCGTCCATCAGTTTTGCAAAAGATCCAGAATTTTCCCTGACGCGCTCGTATCGGGGGTTTACGCGGCGAGGGCGAGACCTCGTTGATCACCATCGTCGAAGGCTGTCATGAGGCGGCGGCGATGCGCAGCATCGAAGTCGCAGAGGGCGATTTCGGTCTTGATTTTCGTGCCCCTCCATAGGTTGTCGGCGAACGAGGTGTCGATACCAAGGTTTGGGAGGATCTCGATGCCGGTCTCATCGACGAACTTCTGGTATGCGTCGTACGCGAAGTCCAGGGGCGCCTTACGCTCGTCGGTCGGCCTGCGAGGCGCCGAGGCGAGCGGAAGTATGAATGCGCCGGCTCGCGCGTAGTCTGCCGCCAGATCCATGACCGCATATTCCTGTTTGCGCCCGGTGTACCGCGGCCCGGTTCCCGAGGCGGTGTTCCTTGCGCCGAACGGGGGATTGCTGATCGCGAAGTCGAAGCGTTCTCCAGCGAGCTGGGCCTGGACGGCGGGGTCGAAGATCGACCCGCAGATCACCGTGGCGTCGGGCAGCAGACGGCGAGCGATCTCGCAGTATGCCGGATTGAGTTCGACCAGCGTGAAGTCGTGTCGACCATTGTGCTGGTGGTAGACGCGCGCGGCAGCCGAGAGGACGCCGATGCCAGCGCAAAGGTCTAACACCCGGCCGCCATCCGGGACCTCGAGTGCGAAGGTGATCGCGAGGTCCCAGGGGGTGAAGAAGGCCGAATGGGCGGAGTTCGCGTGGGTCGCGCCTTCGTGATAGCCGTCAGCGACGTCGATGATGTCGTCACTGCTAAGCGTCTTCTCGGACGCGACGAGAGACATGGCCCTGTCGTGGGCCTTGAGTTCAGCGTGGGTAAGCTTTGCCATGGGGTTCCTCGTGCGCGCGCCCCATTTCATCCTCATGGAGCCTCTACGAGGATCTTCCCTTTTGAAGGTCGGGCCGACGCGTGGCGTCGGCCGGATTGGCTTTTGAAACGGATCAGCAGCCCCAACTGCAGGAGATCTTCGAGCCCCCGGCGACTCCGTCGATCTGGATCGCGCCGCCGCACGGATGTTGGTCCTCGGGCAGTGCGCGATATTCTCGGGCGATCGGGATTGCGGCGTTGAGCTTGGACTGCAGCGCGCTTTGGACCTGCGCTGGTGTGTCGGCGAAGATCAGCTCACGGTACCAGCTGCCGTCAGCCTCCTCGAGCTCTATGGAGCGAGTCTGCACGGCTGTGAGGCGCAGCCCGTTCCAGATGGTGCCAGCGGGCGCTGCAAGGGTCTTGGTGATGACCGTGGTTCTATCGTCGGGCTTGGTTCGGCTCGCTTGCGGCTTCACGGTGGTTCCGTCGGGGAGCAGGATCGATTGGGGCTGATCGGGTTCGTAGGATCCGATAGCCTCAAAGAGGGCCGAAGACTGCGGGGTGAAAATGCAGGCCTCGGCACTCTCGAAATCAGTGAGTCCGTCGAGCCCGACCTTGGCCGCAGGTGCCGGCGGCGCTCCGTAGCCGATCGAGCTCATGGCCAGCGCCGCGGCAACGAAAGGGTAAAGGTGCTTCATGGTGATGTCTCCATTCGTTGAGATCCACTCGTCGGTCGGGCAGCGCCGTTCGAGAGGTGGTTGATGATGACTTCATAGGCTGATCGGGCGACGGTTTCCGGGTCAGCGGCGCCGTCGATCGTGGCGTATGCGTTGTCGAGGAGGCGCCCGCATGCCTGGAACTTTGCAGCAGCGGCGACGTCGAAGGCGTCGTCATATTCTTCGAAGCGATCTGCGGGCGCTCCGGCGCGCAGGCTCATTCGCTGTCGACGCACGCTCAGAGGCGCTTCGAAATAGATGCTGAGGTCTGGGCGAGCGTCGTCGCAAAACAGCCGATGAGCTGCGAGGATCAGATCATCGGATCCATTCGAGCTGCCGTCGGCATCGAGCGACTGAAAGACGTAGCTCGACGCGATGAAGCGATCGCATAGGACGATGCGGCCGGCGGCGAGATTAGGGCGGATGGTTTCTTCAAGGTGGGACCGTCGCGCCGCGTTGAACAGGCAGAGCTGAGTGGTCGTATCCATCCGATTGCTGGAATCGAGAAGAAGGGCTCTGATCTGCTCCGCGAGCGGGCTCCCGCCCGGCTCGCGCGTTTCGACAACCTCCTGGCCGTCGTTGCGCAGCATCGTCGCCACGGCCCGAAGGGCGCTGCTCTTCCCAGCGGCGTTCGGCCCATCGAATACCACCCAGCACCCGCTCACAGCGGCTCCTCGGACGATAGCTCCGCCAGGAGCAGTTGGGTACCGGGTGCGGGTCCCGTGAGAGTGGGAGCTTCCGCTCGAAAGAGGTCCACAACGCGAGGCCAGTTCGCGGCGAGCCAGCCCCACTTGGGGTCCGCCGAGAGTTCGGACATCCGCTCGGTCCATTCCGGAACGTGCTCGAGGAGGCGGATACACCTGCGGAGGGCGCTTAGGTCATCCGGCACGCACAGCCCCTCGGTAGAGCCTGAGAGGAAGTAGCGGTAAAGCGAAACGGCGGAGGCGCCGATCTCGGCGCGGTCGTGCCAGTTCGCGGCCCGGACGTCAGCCGGTCCGTCGATCCGAAGAGCCATATCCTCTTCCTGGCTCAGATTGGCGCCAATCCCAAGTTGGCCGGTGCCGGCACCGCAACTTGGGCAACGAACTTCGTAGAGAGCGGCAACCCACTCTTCGACGGGAACATTCGTCGGGAGCTCTGTACGGAAGGCGGTGTTGCAGGACTTGCAACGGCAGAGATTGCTCGTGGTTTGCGGTGCCATCTGGGTCTGCCCTATTGATCAGGAAACGCCGGGTGGAGCGATGAATAGGCGCCACTCGGCTTCGGTCATTGTCCGTACGCGTAGGCTTTCTGCTTTCGCGAGCTTCGAGCCAGCGCCAGGCCCGTACACGAGGATCGATGTCTTCGCCGAAACCGAGCCGGACGTCTTTGCCCCCAGCTTCTGGGCTTCTGCCTCGGCTTCGTCCCTGGTCATGGTCTCGAGAGAGCCGGTGAATACGATTGTCATCCCGGTGATCGGCGACGAGGCAGTGACGTAGACGACATCCTCGATGATCATCTCGGCGGCGAGTTCGTCTGCCATACGCGCGTTGTCGCTGTCGTCGAAGAAGTTGAGGAGGGAGCGGACGATCTCTGGCCCGATCCCGGCGATCCCAATCTGCTTGGCGAGTGTCTCATGGAGGCGATCAAGACTCTTCTGGTCAAGCGTGCCGCCGGCGGCGTCCAGAGCAGCTCGCCGCTCGCCGAGCAGCCGGTCGATCAGCGCGCGGACGGCGGAATGAGAGGTGTACTGACGGGCGATGTCGCGGCTGGCTGTCTGACCGACTTGATGAATGCCGAGGCAGTAGAGTGCTCGGTTAAGCGGTGAGCGGCGCTTCTCCTCGATCGAGCTAAGGAGCTTGTCGACGGATGCCTCGCCCCAGCCCTTGCGACTGAGGAGATCGCCGCGACGGGTGTGCAGACGGAAAATGTCGGCCGGTTCCGAGATGAGGCGAGCTTCGACGAACTCGGCGATCGCCTCGGAGCCGAAACCGTTGATGTCGAGCGCCGGGCGGCTGATCATGTGGATGAGACGAGTTACGCGCTGTTTGGAACAGGAAAGTCCGCCAATGCACCGGCGGACTGCTTCATCCTCTCCCCGCACGGTGTCAGAGCCACATTCGGGGCACTGGCGCGGGAAGGAGTATGGAGCGCGGACAGATCGATCTTCGTCGCTGTCGGCAACGCCGATGACCGCTGGAATAACGTCGCCGGCGCGCTCGACAATCACGAGGTCACCGACCCGAAGGTCCTTGCGGGTGATTTCATCCTCGTTGTGAAGCGTCGCGTTGGATACGGTCACGCCCCCAACGAAAACCGGTGTCAGGCGTGCGACGGGTGTCTGCGCCCCGGTCCGGCCGACTTGGATGTCGATTGCTTCTAGACGGGTCACGACCCGTTCGGCCGGAAACTTGTGGGCGATCGCCCACCGAGGAGTCCGGGAGACGTTGCCGAGCTGAGCCTGGAGGGCAACCTCGTCGACTTTGTAGACCACACCGTCAATGTCGTACGGGAGGTCAGGGCGCAGTGTGTGGATGCGTTGATAGGCGGCGAGCAGGTCATCTACCTGCGGGCAGGCGGTGCTGTGCGGGTTCGTGACGAAGCCGAGCCGGGCGAAGGTGGCGAGTTGCCTCATCTGGGTGTCGCCGATCGGCTCGCTGAGCTCGCCCGTCGCATAGGCGTAGAAGCGCAGGGGCCTTGCAGCGGTCTTTGCAGGATCCTTTTGGCGGACCGCACCAGCGGCTGCGTTGCGGCAGTTCGGATACGGATCGCGGCCTTGGGCAGCGCGATCGATGTTCAGGGAGGCGAGCCCGTCTTTGGTCATGTAGACCTCTCCCCGCACCTCGAGGATTTGGGGAAAAGGGTGCGGAAGGTTCTGCGGGATGTCGGTGATTGTTCGCACGTTGGCGGTCACATCTTCTCCAACCGCTCCGTCCCCACGGGTAAGGGCGTGAACAAGCTGGCCATTTTCGTACCGGAGATCGAGCGAGAGACCGTCGATTTTCGGCTCGGCCGCGAAGCTGAGCGGTGCCGTCGGCGGCAGGCCGAGGGCGGAGCGACAGCGGGCTGCGAACTCGCGAACTTCTTCCTCGCTGAAGGCGTTCTCCAGGCTGAGCATTGGGCGAGCGTGTGCGACCTTCCGAAAGCCGGCTTTCGGGGGTGCCCCAACCGTCGTGGTGGGCGCATCAGCGCGCGCGAGAGCGGGAAAGCTGCGCTCGAGCGCTTCGTGCCGACGCACAAGGGCGTCGAACTCGCTGTCGGTGATCTCCGGCGCGTCGTCTCCATGGTAGAGTCCGTTGTGGCGCGCGATCTCGGTACGGAGCGTCGAGATCTCGGCGGCTGCGGCCGCCAGGTCCGCGTCGGCAGGGGCGGCCGGAGGCTGCTGGGCAGCGTGGGCGAACAGGTCCACAGGCAATTTCCTTCGAGAGTAAAAGTCAAAAAGGCAGAAGGGGCTGAGAGACAGGGCCAAAGCTCATCCGGTGGTGTGGTGTCGGCCCGTGAATCCGAAGGGCCTCCAGATGGTCTGGTGTCCCGTAAGCCCGGTTCGTGGCCCAGCCGTACTCCGGGAACTCCGCGTGGAGCGCATCCATCTCCGCGTCTCGTGCCACTTTGGCGACGATCGAGGCGGCTCCGATCTCGACGTGATGTGCGTCCCCGCCGACGACGGCAGAGACGTCATCGCAGGGGAGGGGCGGCACCTGGTTGCCGTCGACGAGCACGCGATAGGTGTTCGTTGGAAGCGCGTCGAACGCGCGGCGCATTGCAAGCAACGTTGCGCGAAGGATGTTCAGCCGATCGATTTCCGCGACCGACGCGCGTCCAAGGCCAACGAGAGCATTCTCTCGGATGGCTTGCGCGAGGGCTGTTCGCTGTTTCGCTGACAGCGCTTTGGAGTCTCGAATGCCCTGGGGGATCGGCCCAGTGAAGGCTACTGCGGCGGCCCAGCAGTCACCAGCCAGGCAGCCGCGCCCTACCTCATCGATCCCGACGGTGATGACCCTGACGGGGGAAGAGGCTGAGATATAGGCCATCAGGCAATCTCGGCTGCTGGCGGAGAAAGGTACGGACGGATGATAGCCTCAAGTGCCGGGACCGTTAAGACGCGGTGTGAGTGGATCCGAAGGGTTGCGATGCCGGCTGCGGCTGGAAGCGTATCCCGTGCTGCGTCTGCTCGTTCGCGACCGCGATGCGATGTGTCGTCGAGCTCAACGAGGAGGCGCACATTGCTCGAACTGTCGACAAGCGCGAAGTCACAGTGCTTCTGCGAGATGCGATTTCGAGTTGCTTGCCGGATTGTTTTGGGCGTGGACGGAGCGACCTGAAGAAACGCTTGGAAGCTCACCTGGGGGAAGATGTGAATATCTTCGAATGCTGAGACGGCCTCGGACAGCTTTTCGATGAAGGCGAGCTCGTTGGGGGTAAGGATGGGCTTGGCCTGGAGCGGCGCGCCCATCGCTGGCGGCTTGATGAAGCGCTTGAAAAGCAGAATCAGCAGGAGGGCGCCGCCGATGGCAACAACCGGCACGAGCAACTCAATGGGGAACATGTCAGCGCCTTCGGCAGGTGGTTTCAGGCTCTCTCCCATTCTAGCTTAAGGACAGACCCGCAGGAAGAATTTTCGGGTCTTTCGTAGGCTTCTCGGCGCGAGCGTTGTCGAAGCTCTACCCCGGAGATCCCTTAGTCGATAGAGGGTCTTTCGCTCGCGGCCAGACGATCTCCTCCGATCGGTGGGCATCGGCTGTGAAAGGATGCTCAGGGGGTGGGCCAGCTGCTCTCGCGCAGGCCCCGCCAATTTTCGTCCTAAAGCCTTGCGCGCAGTGCGCATCTCGCTCGCCTGCGACCAGGAGAACTTACGTCAGCAAGGTTCGAAGTGGTGCGCTTAGCCTGTCAGCTCGCCTTCGAGCAGCGTATCGTAGGAATGGTCAGCGCTGCTTCGTGGTAGCTCCGCGGATGGTTCTCCCGAAACGACGAACGGGTTGCGCTGTGATCCTGCAAGCATCTCGCGGCCGCGACCGGACGGCCGCGCTGCTGTGACCGATCCGGAGGCGCCGACTGTGAGGCTCAGAGCCGGTCTCGTTGGATCGAGTAAAGCCAAGTCGCCGGCTTCGACAATCGGTTGCTGAATCGCCGCGTCGTAGGCCATGGAAGTCGGGGCAGTGATCGTCTGCATCCAGTAGCGCCCGCGGGGTAGTTTGATTGCCGCCCGAGCAGCAGCGCGGACGTAGACAGTGGCGGCGTGTTGCCAGGGCCGCGAGGTATCGCCGGTGGCGATGTAGAAGAGAATCATGCGGTTCGAAAGGCTGCTGTGATTTGCGATGGTCACGGGGAGGGGCGGTTCCCCCCGTCGAGCAGTGATCTTCCAGTCGACGCGATTGTTTTGCGGAAACCAGGCTGCCTCGTCCACAAGTGGGGTGCTCTGCGGCGCCATAGATACGGCCGGCGAGGAGCCACGAGAGACGTCCTGAAGGCGGAACACCTGGCCTCTGTTGCGAAGGTGATCAGGTAGGGAAGACTGGGGCGGCTCCGCCCGGGCGGATCTCCACGAGAGGACGCTTTCGCTGACCCCGTCCGAAAGCATACCGGCTGCAATCCCGCCGAGGAACATGATCGAACCAACGACGGCCAGGCGCAAGGGCGCGCTCAGACGTCGCTTGGAAGGCGAGGTTGGAACCGGCCTGAGCCTACGAGACGTGTGCGCTGTCTGCGGCCATGGGGAGTGTGACGCAAGCGATCCGTCCGCGATGTCGAGCGTGTGGAGGCCGAAAAGCTGGGCGAGATCGCGGGGGCGGCGTCCGTCGGTCAATTTGTCGCGGTCCTGTGGATCAAATTTCGCGGGGTTGGTTCCCCGGCGCTGGATCAAAGGAAGGCTTAGGAGCTGCCTTTGGTTCCGGCGGCATGATGAGGATTGAGGGCGGCGTTGATCGGTTGTCCGGGACTGGGACGATTCCGTCGGGCGCGACATGCTTCACTTGCATCAGCAGCGTGTTGAACTCGCCGTTCGTGACCGGGTGAAGGCGTCTGTTTTGGTCGCGGGTCTCAAAATATCGCATGACGAAGGCTTGGCCAGCGGGGCTGAGGCCCATAATCTCGGCCTTCATGCGAGACGGAGCGGCGGGCTGGCGGTGTTCGTATAGCGTCAGGCCCAACGACAGAACGGTGACGAACGATGCCGCCGCGATCGCTGACAGAAGACGGATGTTCGCTTTGCGGAGCCCAAGGAGAACGAGGAATATGAGTCCGAGCGCTAGGGCGAAGGTCATGCCGCTCAGCGCATATAGGCCCACCGGGTCCTACGAGAGCGTGTGTGGCTGGTATGTGGGCATTCCGCTCTGCGCTGCTGGAGAGCGGAATTTGGACATCATCTGCGCCCGCATAATGGCTGCGTGGCGCCGGTGCAGATGCACTCGAACTTCGGAAGGTTGCTGGAGCAGGTTCACGAGGGCGACAATCTCTTGAGGGTCCGGACCCGCAACGGAATGTCGCGAACGGTGACCTCTTTTCCGCATACTCGAACGGACGTCGCAAGCTTTGGTTTCGGGGGGGTGTTCTCAGGTGGGACAATTCGCGTGGGTAAAAACCCTCCCCCCATCGAGCGTCAGACTTCGTCGGGATCGGTCTCGTAAGAGATCTCGTCGTCATCCAGCGCGGCCGCAGGCTCCTCGGACTGCGCGGCCGCCGATTCCTTCTTCCGCGGGGAAAATTCTTTGATGACCGGTTTTTTGACCTGCCGGATCTGGCCATCTTCGTCGAGGAAAAGGCGATCCTCAGGGATTTGGCCCTGCGCGGCAGAATGGAGCGGTATGGAAAATGTTGGGACCGGGGTTTGATCCTTGGCCTTTTCCCAGGGCAGGTCAGAAGGGGTTGAGGCAACGTCGATACGATAGTCGCCTAGTGGCAGCTGGATGATTGCCTGCTCGCCGGCGCGTACGTAGAGGATTGCCGCTTGGCGAGGGACGCCAGCCTCAATCAGCTGGAAGATCAGCCTCCGGTTTTGGGTCCGGCTTTCGTTGCGGATGTCTAGGGAGGCTGGTTGCTGCCCAATCGGCAAAGACGTGGACCACTCGACCTTGTTGTTGTCCGGATACCAAGCAGGGGTGGTATGTTCATCTGCGCCCGCGGCGGCATGGTCGATCAGGTCGACGGGGCTTACGGTGCTTGGGGCGGCTTTCCTTGACGCGAGATTGTACGCGTTGAGAACCTCGAGAGATCCGTCGATCGACATCCCTGCGAAGCCCCCCAACGCGAGTGCAAGGATGGAGGTCGCGATGGTGAAGGCCCAGCCAGGCCCCCGTTCGACGATCACAGTTTCAGGTTCGGCAGGACTCGCCTGAGCGAGCCGGCGGGGCGGCGTCGATTGGTCCTGGGGAGATCCGGCGACCCGGAGGCCAGCGGGCGCGTCAATCGTCATGCTCATGAGAGTGCCAGTATGTCCAAAGTGATTGCGAATACGGCCATTGCGATGATGATGATGAGGCCGACCTTCAGAAGGCGCTTAGCGGTTGGGACGGAAATGCTCCGACGCAGCATGCCCTCCACAGCGTAGGTCGCGAGGTGTCCCCCATCGAGCGTAGGGATGGGCAGCAGATTCATCACGCCAACCGCGATCGAGATCATTGCCATCATGTAGAGGAAGGGGAGCGTGCCCATCGAGAGAGTGTGCGCTGACATCTTCGCTATTCGGATCGGGCCGGAGAGCTCTTTCACCGAACGATCGCCTTTGACGATCTGGCCCATCGAGGTGAGCTGGGCATAGGTTGTGAATGCGCCGTCGGAGACGCCTTTCGTGATCGCGGCGCCGATCGTTGGCGAGCGTTCGAAAGCCTTGGGAAATTCGATTCCCAGGAATCCAATCTTCGCGCTGTTGCCCATCCCGTCGTCGTAGATGCGTGAGCCTAGTCTGGGGGTGACCTCCAGGCGAGAGGCGTCCCGCATGAAGGAGACCGATGTCGGTTTGCCGGGCATCAGCATCACGAGCTGAGTAACGTCGCTCGCGAGGACAACGTTGAAGCCGCCGATCGCCTTGATCTCGTCCCCAGGTTGCAGGCCAGCAGCGGCAGCGGGCGACCCGGGAGTGACGGCAAGCACGATTGGGCGCCCTGACGGGTAGCCGTAGGAGTAGGCGATCACAGCGAAGAGGGCGGCGGCGAGAACGAAGTTGATCGCAGGTCCCGCCGCAACCACAATCGCGCGTTGCCAGCGGGGAAGGGCGTTTAGCGTCTTCTGCCCGGGTCGGAGATCGTCGTTCTCCTCTGGGAAGCGAACATAACCTCCGATCAAGAATGGTGAGATTCGCCAGTCCGTGCCCCAGCGGTTGATGCCAAGCAGGCGCCTGCCGAAGCCGATCGAAAACACTGTCCCGACGAGGCCGAACGCGCGGCCGGCTGCGTAGTGGCCAAACTCATGAACGGTCACCACGATGGAGATCATCAGGACGAATGCAGCAAGGGTGGAGAGAAGGTCGGTCATATCGTCCATCTCGCAGGGACGTCGCTGGCGGCGCAGCGGACCAGGTAGTGGAAGCAGGCGCGATCTAGCCGGACATCCGGGAGATGGCAGAACCGGGGTAACTCAGCGGCAATGACCTGCGCCAGCGCTCGCCCGGCCGCCGACGAAAGTTCCTCCTCGTCGAGCATGACGACTTCGCCGTCGTGCTCGATCGGGCAGACCGGCCGGTTGAGGATGGGGTGGGTCTCGAACGAGAGCCGTTGTAGGACTCGGGACATCGACGCGGCTGCCTGGGCTTCGGTGCGGGAAAGCCGGAACGGATGAACGTCATGAAGGCCAGAAGCTGGTGAGTACAAGCCGGCGGCGAACCCGGATGATGAGCCACTATCGATCGACCGAGCCAAGCGGATCTCTCCTGAGGAGGGGAATGACCATCGCGGAGGGTGGTCATATTTTCCCTGCCACTCTTGCGGGAAAAGGATGGTTTGACAAGCAGGAGATTACCCCCCATCCAAAGAGGAGAAGCGAGGAAAAACTTCCATGATCCAGATTGGCGCCGCTCTTTCCGGGCTGGCCTTGCACGCATTGTTCTCTTGGCTGCCGATCTGGCGGCTCGCCAACGCTGAAACGGCGGAGAATCTCTTCCGCTACTTTGTTGTCGTGATGATGCTGGTCTTCGGCGTGTTCATGGTCTCAGGCGGGCGATCGAGCTTCTCGCTCAAGCGCTTTGCGCCAGCATTCGCGGCCGGGGCTATGGCGTCGATGGCCTGGTCGAGCGGAAGCTTGTGGCTCGCAGCTGTCGCCATGGCGTTGTTCGGGATTTTCTTCGTGATCTTCGGCGAGTGACCCCGAGTCCTCGCGAGGCGCTCTGAAGATTAGTCGGAGGAGGCCGACACTCGGGCAAAGCCGCCCTGTCCTCGACTTGTAACGGGCGGTTCGGCAGCGTTGGTCTCGGCCTGAACGCGTCCGCTCCAATCGGTGGGCCGAATGGCTTTGAAGGCGGCAGCGCGAACATCGTTGGACGTCGTAACCTCGCCCATTTCAACTCCAGGCGCAGCGAGCTCGATGGACCCAGTGACCCGTTGACGCGGCTGCGGCACGTCAAAGCTCTGATCTGCTAGCTGCTGACCTCCAATCGTGGCGATCGGCTCGGCCGGACCGCCTTGCGCAAGCAGCGGCTGCGGGGCTGGCGTGGATTCCATTGGGGATCCAAGCGGAATTGAGGCGTAGGAGGCGGCCAATGCGTCCGGGGACGGCGCTGCCGAGATCGGGCGTGAGGTCCGCGGGGCGCCCGGCGCTTGCCGGCCGGTCACGATTGGCTGGCCTCCAATCATCGGTTGCGCTCCCGGCGCGCTGGCAGTCGCTCGGCCAGTCTGGATCGACGCATTCTGGGCGTATGCAGGTGCCGACCCGGGCGAGTTGTAGCCGGGGATGTTTAGCGGGCTGGTATTGATCTTGGGACTGGCCGAAGAGGCGACCGACGACCCCCCTGGCGCACGGCCGCACTGGACATACCCGGTTTGGGCGCCATTGATCCGAAGGTAATTGTTCCAGACCTTGCAGCCGTACCATTGGCGTCGAGCCTGGCTCGACTTGTTGTGGTAATCCATGACGCCTTCGCGCCACGAGCCGCGGGCTGTGGCCAGCTGGATCAGGTAGTTTGCGCCGTACTCAACATTCGTCGGCGAATGAAGAAGATCGGTGAGCCGGCTGAACTTGTCACCGTGATACAGCAGGTTGATCTGCATGCAGCCGACATCGATCGATTTGACGCCACGGGACCAGTTCGCCGAGATTTGGCCAGCCATGTCGTTGAGATCGCGGGCGTGATACGCGCGGCCGGCGATGTTCATCGCGTAAGGATTGGGAATGCCGTTGACGCTGCTTTCGGTGATCGCAATCGCCATGAGAAGGCCGCGGGGAATCTGTCGGCGGGCTTCCGCTTCCGAGATAAGGCCGGGGCAGCTGATTGCCTGTTGCGCGTGTGCCACGCCAGGGAGCGCGACGCATGCCGTCAGGGCGCTCGTCGCCCACAAAAGTGTACGTTTCAATGTCGTGCCCCCGGCAGGATGCGTGATGGATTTATAGACAGGATTAGTCGACGGGATGGGGGTGTGTCCACCACATCCTGTTCGAGCTGGCCTACCATGGCTTGCTGCGCTCTGGATCTTTCCTCCTGAAGCGCTCGCCGACCGCGAGAAACCCCGCCGAGTAGGGGAGGGCCCGGGCGGCACTCGCAAAGAATCCACAAAAGATCCAACTTAGCCGCTGACAGGCAGGGAAATCCGCTTTAGAACTTCGAAATCAATCAACCAAGCGGAAGGGGGCTATGTGATGGCAACCAAATTTGCGGACGAGACGGCTCCGGCCAGCTCCATGGCGGCGAAGCCGGTGGAGATGGTGAGCGCCAAGAGTATCATGTCTCTGTCGGAGGCGGCTGCGCTCGAGCGACGCCATGCGCACGAAAGCGACTATTACGCGGTGATCCTGGAAGACGACGCGAACGGCGGCCCGCTGATCCGGGTCCGCACGTCCTGCTACGAGCTCGACGCCGATCGAAACATCGTGTTCGACGAGGCAGGGAATAAGAAGCTGCGGAACCCGCATGACGTCGGGCTGGACGTCTGGGCTGCATACGGAGCGGACGACCACACCTTGAAGATGGTCATGCGCGGGAGCCAGGTGGTTGCCACGCCGAAGTCGATCACCCAGCAGATTGCGCTCGCGCGAGAAGCGGCGAGCGCCTGATATGCGTCGATATGGCGCCATCGCGGTCCTCGTCGCCCTCTACTGGGTCGCGGCTCAGTTGGGGGAAACCTTCGGATCGACGCTTTTCATCATGTCGGTGTTCTTTTGGACGCTCGCGGCAGGAATGTTCGTGTTCCTGGTGCTTTTTAGGGGCCTGACACTGCGGCTCTTTTCTAAGCCAGCGGCTGAGCCGGAGGACGACGTGTTAGAAGAGCAGGGTGGAGGCGAGTTTGGTGATGATGGCGAGGATCGGGGCCGTGTAGTCGCGCTTCCAGCCTCCCCACGATGAGGTTCGCGATGAAGAAGCTTTTCATTATTTTGGCCCTGATGTTCGGCGCGATGGCGTCGTTCTCTTCGTCGGCCATGGCGCAGACGGCGCCGAGTCCGACCCCGTCTACTGTCCCGGTGGACGACGGCTCGCCGAAGCCGGGTATGGATGCGTCATGGACGCTCGCTCAGTGGAAAGCCGGCATGTCCTCGAACGAAGGGTGCTGGGGATGCAAACTGCTGATCGTCATGACGCAGGTGATCACCGAGGTTGGGGAAAAGGGTGAGGAGCAATTCAAGACGCCTGCGCTGCAGGCGCTCTCGGCGTTCATGAGCGTCTGGGTTACCTGGCAGCTGTACCTCTTGATGAGCCCCAGCGGAGCAGTGGGTGCTCAACAGAGTATCAATGAGATCTTTCAACGTCTCGTTGTCATGATGATCGTCATGTTCCTGCTGAGCCAGGGGACGTTCTCCTATCTGATGGTCCAGTGGATCAATCCGACACTTGCTGGGATGATGGGAGCTGGAGGTAAGCTTCTCGGCGGGGGAATGGACCTGTGCGGTTACGACGTCGGCGGAGACCCGTTGGCTACGCAGGGCGTTAATCTGATGTGCAAGATGCACAAGACGATGAGTACCGGTTTGGCGTTCGGCGGCTACATGGCGGACTCGGCGGTGTTCGAGATTGGGCTTGGTGGGGCTCAATTCGAGCTGTTACAGCTGGTGGGCGGGGTCATCCTTTTCGCCGCGTTCTTTATGATGATGCTGCTCCTCCCTCTGCGTTTGTTCGATGCCATGCTTCGAGTTGGTGCAGTTTCGTTCGTGTTGCCCTTGGTGGTGCTAGGCTATCAATTCAAACCGACGAGAGGTGTCGTGAAGCAGGCCGTCACGTCGGTGTTGGCGGCCGGTCTCACGTTTATGTTCACGGCGTTGGCTGTGAGTATCGCGATCCAGGTTCTTGATCAGATTCTTGGGCCAGTGTTCGACGTGGAGATCAACGAGACGAACCGGGATGTGTTGGGACCGATGGGAGTGCCCGACTTTCTGATCTGCTTGGCGAGCGCGATCGGCATCTCGGGCTTCATCAAGGCGGCGGGGTCGATGGCGACCGAGTTCGCGGGCTTCCAGGGATCGATGGGCAGCGTTGGGAAGGCTACCGAAGGGTTGATCGGTGACGCTACCAAGTTCGGTGCTCAGAAGGCTGGCGGCGCAACAGCGAGCGCCGGTGGTTTGATCGGCGGCGGCGCGGCGCAGGCAGGGAAGGCTGTCTGGTCTGGCGCGAAAGGGGCTGTAGCCGCGCGGCCCGGCGCTGCGCCGGACGGGGTCGGGAAAGCAACGAGCAATGGGGCTCGCTGAGGTCCTCGGCGTATAAAAGAAGGGGCGGCTCCGATGGAGCCGCCCCTTTTTCTTTGCCCGCGCGTCAGCCGGAAGTGGGCCTAGAAGGGCACGTCCGCCAGATCGTCGAAGGGGTTCACTGCATCGGGATCGTAGAGGCCAGCCACCTCTCCAGTGTCCGGACGCTCCACGAAGCCGAGATCTGCGAGAAAGCAGGAGGCCCACGCGTCTTGACCAAAGCGCTGCAGGCTGTGGGAGATGTGGAGCTTCTTGCGGGCGCGCGTGATGGCGACATAGCCGAGGCGGCGTTCCTCTTCGAGGTCGCCGTCGCCCTTCATTGCCTGCTTCGAAGGTAGGACGCCTTGCTCCCATCCAGGCAGGTAGACGTTGAAGAATTCCAAGCCCTTCGCAGCGTGGATGGTTCCGATCCAAACGCCCTTGCCGTCGTCCTTGCGCGTGTCCTCTGACAGCCCGAGGTGATCAAGGAACTCCGTGAGGTTCTTGTCCTTCGCGATGTTCAGTAGGTCATCGAGGTTTGTCAGGCGGGTGCTGAGCGCGTCGACGGCGTCGTTGTCGCCATTCTCTTTGGCTTCAGCGAGATCGGCTTTGATCGCATCCGTGTAGCCGGTGTCCTCGAGGAGCTTGGTGAGAATGACGTCGGCGAGCTCGCCATGTACGGCATCAGCAGCGACGCTCGCGATCGTCCGGCAAAACTGAAGGACCGGGCCGCGAGCGTTCTGTGGAATGATGCCCCCGAGAGCCATCCGACGCGCCGCGTCGGTGATATCGGTCCTCATTCGTTTGGCGGCCGCGGCGATGTCCTCAAGTAGGCCGGCGCCGACGTTGCGCTTGATCGAGGTGATCGCGCGCTCGAACGCCATGCTGTCATGGGCGTTGGCGATCAGCCGCAGGTGGGCGCACATGTCTTTGATCTCGACGCGGTCCTGGAATTTCTTGCCGCCCGAGAGGGTGTAGCGAATGCCCTTCTGATTGAGAGCTTGTTCGACGAAGTTGAGGGCATGGCTAGCGCGGACCAGGACGGCGATCTCTTCGCGCGGGACGCCGGCGGCGATGTCTTCCTCGATCCGATCGACGATCCACCGGGCTTCGTCGTAGGCGCTCTCGAATTCCGAGTGGGCGACCTTCGGGCCATCGTCCTCGAAGGTGTAAAGTTCCTTGCCGAGGCGGTTCTTGTTGTAGCGGATCAGGCGGTTGGCAGCGTCAAGAATGTTCTGCGTCGATCGGAAATTCAGCTGCAGGCGCACAGTATGGGCGTTCCAGCGCGTTCCGAAGTTGAGGATGTTCTCGATCTTCGCGTGGCGCCAGGTGTAGACCAGCTGATCCTCGTCGCCGACGACGGTGACGTTGGGGTTGTCCCCGAGGATCTTGCGTAGCAGAGCCTCCTGCCTGCCGTCGGTGTCCTGGTATTCGTCGACGAGCACGTATTTGAAGCGCCGCTGGATCTCCTTCAGGACCCATGGCGAGCGCTCGAGCATCTGGGCCATCTCGGTGATCAGGTCCGAGAAGTCCTTCACGTTCTCGCGAGCCTTGCGGGCCTGGTAGTCCCACACGGTGTGGGCAGAAGCCTCGGCGAGATCCTTCTGGGCCTCCTCGGGTGAGTTCCCCGCGCAGAACATCACGTCATGGGCTTGCTCGACGTCGTTGAGCTCGTCCTTGGTCGGAGGAGAGGAGAAGCGATCCTTCCAGCAGTTGCGCATCATCTTGCGCATCTCGTCCGAGTCCAGAATCGTCCAGTCGGTCTGCCAGCCGATTTCGCCGCCGTAGTCCCGAAGCATGCGGGCGCAGAACGCGTGGAAGGTAGTGGCGGTGACTGCGACTGCGTCGAGATCAAGCATCCGCTTGAGGCGGGTGCCCATCTCCTTCGCTGCCTTGTTCGTGAAAGTTAGAGCGAGGATCTCGCTCGGCTGGGCCATGCCGGCAGTGACCAGTAGTGCGATGCGCACCGTCAGCACGCGGGTCTTGCCGGTCCCGGCGCCAGCCAGGACGAGAAGAGGCTGTTCGTCGAACGTCGCAGCCTCGAACTGGTCTGGCGTCATTCCTTCGACGAGCTTCACGAGCCTTTGTTGATTACTCGTCGGGTGCGGCGCGTCCAGAGCCGCTTGGACGCGCTCTGACAGAGTTCCCTCGAAGACGCCTTGGTTGAAGAACTCGTCATCCGCCCAAGGGCTGAACGGTTCGGCGAAGTCATAGCGTCCGTACATCGTCGTCGAAATCCCGTTGTCATGGCTCAGGCCCCACGGCGCTGGCGCCGCAGGGCCTGGTCAGGAGCTTTCATCTAAGCCCCGTCAGGCAGCTACCATTCTCTCATAGAGAGTTTCAGGCGGTCTCGAGCTGCTCGGAGGGAACTTCGGCAGCGGACGCCCCGAAACGGAGCGCCGCGTGTGCAACCGGTGTGATGATGAGGTGCGCGAGCTCGTCACCAGGGCTAATCACGATCTCTGTCGTGCTGACGTTGGCGATCGTGACGATGGCATCGCGGCCCGGCGAGATTGCGGCGCGTCCTTGCGCCAAGACCTCGATCGGCAGCGACGAGGACGATTGGACGCGTGCCTCGAAACCAATCGGCAGCGCCAGGAAGAGGCCGGTGGCGATCTGAACCGATCCGTGAGGTGGGATCGTGAGTGGCGCCGGCAGATCTGCGGTCAGGGAGATGCCAAAGGACGGGTCGGTGGATGCAGCGGGCAGCATGCGTGCGTCGAGGTGCTTTGGCGCATACCGAGCGTTGATCGCGATGTGGGGGGTTGCTGCAGCTTCTGGCACCTGAGCGCCCACCGCGGTGGGGAGGAAGGTCAAAGAGCCGAGGCAGTGGCCTGGTTGGATTAGCAGGACGGCGCCTGTCTCGTTCACGACGTTGACGGTGACGGTCGTGTGCTCGCCCATCGAGGGGAGGAAATACTCGCCGTAGCTGGGGCGGCCTTCTTCAGAGCCGCCAAGCGCGCGATTGAGGTTGCCCGTCTTGAGGTCGACGAGAGCGATCGTCGCCCCGTCCCCCGTGAACCTGATCGGCGTCGGCACGCGCGAGTGGCTGTATGGAGCGATCTCGAGCGGCTCGGCGAGGTCGGCAATGATGAGAACCGTGTCGCCCTGCAGCAGGCTCTGGGGGTCGAAGCGCGTGAAATGGGCACCGCTCAGAGCGATTTGGATCGTCACAACATTTTCCTTTGAACTCTATCTCAACCCTAACCGCCAAGCTCGCTGGCGGACTGAGGATGTCTTTGGGTAGGCACCCAGGTGGCGGCAGTCTGGCGGTGCCGGGGTGTTCGGGGAGGTAGAGCGTCGAGCGCGTGTCGCGGCGGAGGGGGAGTGGTCGGATCCGTCCGGACGACTCCCCCAAGCGATAGATGTCGCTGCGGCGCCGCCGGCGCCGCGGTTTCGTTATTCTGCGGCCGCCGGGAGGGCGAACATGTCGCCTTCGGCAGGTCGCGAGGCATCCGCTTCTGTAGGGGTGTCGTTTGCCGCTTTGGCCGACTTCCGACGATCGAAATTATCCCAGACTTCGCCCCAATTGCCGCGGGTCGCTGCCTTCGAATACTCGGTGGCCCGGGTCTCGAAGAAATTGGCGTGCTCGACGCCGTTGAGCAAAGGCGCGAGCCAGGGCAGCGGGTGCTCGTCAATCATGAAGATGGGGCGCAGGCCGAGTTGACTGAGGCGCCAATCGGCTATGTAGCGGATGTAGCGCTTGATCTCCTTGGGCGTCATGCCGGGAACCGGGCCATGTTCGAAGGCGAGATCGATGAATGCGTCCTCGAGGTCGACCGTGGTGTGGCAGACGTCGCGGATGTCCTTCTTCACCGCCGGGGTGAGGCAATCGCGCTCTTTGGTGAAGGCGTGGAACAGGCGGGTGATACCTTCGCAGTGGAGGCTCTCGTCGCGGACCGACCAGCTGACGATCTGGCCCATGCCCTTCATCTTGTTGAAGCGCGGGAAATTCATCAGCATCGCGAAGCTGGCGAAGAGCTGCAGCCCCTCGGTGAAGCCGCCGAACATGGCGAGGGTGCGGGCGATATCCTCGTCGCTGTCGACGCCGAAGGTGGCGAGATAATCGTGCTTGTCCTTCATTTCCTTGTACTGAAGGAACATGCCATATTCGCTCTCGGGCATGCCGATCGTGTCGAGCAGATGCGAGTAGGCGGCGATGTGCACTGTCTCCATGTTGGAGAAAGCGGCAAGCATCATCTTGACCTCGACCGGCTTGAAGATCCGGCCGTATTTCTCGTGGTAGCAATCCTGCACCTCGATGTCCGCCTGGGTGAAGAAGCGGAAGATCTGGGTGAGCAGATTGCGCTCATGATCGGTCAGTTTCTGGGCCCAATCTCGGCAATCCTCGCCGAGCGGCACCTCTTCGGGCAGCCAGTGCAGCTGCTGCTGCCGCTTCCAGAATTCGAACGCCCAAGGGTACTCGAACGGCTTATATTGCTTGCGAGATTCGAGGAGAGACATGGCGGAACTCTTTCACTAAAACTTTGAAAAACCGAGAGAGATCAGACACTTGCCCTCATTGGCACGAGAGGCATTCGTCATAATCCGTTTCGTTCGGCAACTCAATCTGTTTGTGGTCGATCGTGTTGTCGGCCTCGACACCGCCGGCGAATCCCGCGCGGTGGATGGCCTTCGACCGCAGGTAGTAGAGCGACTTGATGCCCAACTCCCAGGCCCGGTAGTGGAGCATCAGGAGATCCCACTTCTCAACGTCCGCCGGGATGAACAGGTTCAGCGATTGCGCCTGGTCGATATAGGGCGTGCGGTCACCGGCGAGCTCGAGCAGCCAGCGCTGGTCAATCTCGAAGCTGGTCTTGAACGTGTCCTTCTCGTCCTGGGTCAAGAAGTCGAGGTGCTGGACCGAGCCGCCCTTCTCGAGGATGCCGTTCCAGATCGCTTCGGAGTTCATGCCCTTCTTGATGAGGAGCTGTTCCAGGTACGGGTTGCGGATCGAGAAGGAGCCGGACAGAGTCTTGTGGGTGTAAACGTTGGCCGGAACAGGCTCGATGCAAGCGGAGGCGCCGCCGGCGATGATGGAGATGGAGGCGGTCGGGGCGATCGCCATCTTGCAGCTGAAGCGCTCCATGACGCCCATATCGCCGGCATCCGGGCAAGGTCCGCGCTCGTGGGCGAGCATCATCGAGGCTTCGTCGACCTGCGCGCGAATGTGCTTGAAGATGCGCATGTTCCAGGACTTGGCCATGGCTCCTTCGAAGGGGAGACCACGAGCCTGGAGAAACGAGTGGAAGCCCATTACGCCAAGGCCCACGGACCGCTCGCGCATCGCGCCGTATTTGGCGTTGGCCATCTCTTCCGGGGCGTTCGCGATATAGTCGCTGAGCACGTTGTCGAGGAAACGCATCACGTCCTCGATGAAGCGCTTGTCGTTCTTCCACTCGTCGTAGGTGACGAGGTTGAGCGAAGAGAGGCAGCAGACTGCGGTCCGCGCCTTGCCGAGGTGATCGATGCCAGTCGGCAGGGTGATCTCGGAGCAGAGGTTCGACGTGGTGACCTTGAGGCCGAGATCGCGCTGATGGCGCGGCATGGTCGAGTTCACCTTGTCGATGAAAACGATATACGGCTCGCCGGTCTGAAGGCGGGTCTCGACGAGCTTCTGGAACAGCGCGCGAGCATCGACCTTGGCGCGCTCAGAGCCGTCTTTCGGGCTACGGAGGCTCCATTCACGGCCGTCGCGCACCGCTTCCATGAACTCGTCGGTGACGAGCACGCCGTGGTGCAGATTGAGGGCCTTGCGGTTGAAGTCGCCGGAAGCCTTGCGGATCTCGAGGAACTCTTCGATCTCCGGGTGGGAAATGTCGAGGTAGCAGGCGGCCGATCCGCGGCGGAGGGAGCCCTGGCTGATTGCGAGGGTGAGCGAGTCCATGACGCGGACAAAGGGGATGATGCCCGAGGTCTTGCCGTTCAGGCCGACGGGCTCGCCGATGCCACGGACATTGCCCCAGTAGGTGCCGATGCCGCCGCCTCGGCTAGCGAGCCAGACGTTCTCATTCCAGGTGCTCACGATGCCTTCGAGGCTGTCTGAGACGCTGTTGAGATAGCAGCTGATCGGGAGACCGCGCCCGGTACCGCCGTTGGAGAGGACGGGGGTCGCGGGCATGAACCAAAGCTGCGACATGTAGTCGTACATGCGCTGCGCGTGATCCCGGTCGTCCGCATAAGCGCCGGCGACGCGGACGAAGAGATCCTGATAGCGTTCGCCCGGGAGAAGGTAGCGATCCTGAAGCGTATCCTTGCCGAAGTCCGTCAGCAGCTTGTCGCGCGAGTGGTCGAGCGTCAGTGCGAAACGCGGGGCGGGCGTTTCGTGGACTTTGTCCTCAGCCGGTGCGGACGCGGCGACGGTCGTCGCGAGAGCCGCGGCAGCGACCGCAAGGTCGCCGACGGTGGTGTCCTGCGCGGAGCTGGAGGTGGATACGTAGTCGGTCATCGGATCAGGTCCTTGTCGCCGTGGGCGATTGGTAGAGGAGGACGATGCCATGATCTTGGCCCGCCTTCCTGGGGAGGAGCCGGCCGAACCAGCTCGCGCCGTCGATCTGTGCTTCGACGATGCGGACGTCTTCGGCCATGTCCGTCAGAGTTGCAGGTGCGGAGGGTTCGTCAGCCGGGATGTCCGACTGCCGACGGCCGTGGACGAACTTCGTCACACGGCCGTTTTCGTACCATCCAAAGCGACAGCTAAGGTTCACGCGGTTGGCTCAATCCGACCATCGACCCAGGCGTCGCCGATCGCCTTGGCGAAGACGGCGTCTGCGAAGGTACCGCCGAAGCGGAACGTGGTGCCCAGATCGGTGCTGATTTCCAGTGTATGGCGGTCCGGCCCGGCGGGCTGGATGCGGAACGTGCGCTCGTCAAGCACCAGGCCGTTGGCGGTCTGGGACTTGGCCGGCTGTTCGCCGTCGATCGAGAACGTCACGACCGAGTCTTCGCCGTGAATGTGGGCGGCGATGCCGCGCTCGCTGAAGATCTTGCCGAAATTCTGGTGGCCGTAGGCGATAACGCCTGCAGTCGCGGTGATGTCCTGCGGGACTGGGCCGATCTTGATGCTGACCGGCGCACGAACGGTGATGAATCTGTCCTTCATAATTTATCCTTGTAGAGGCCTCGGGCACGAGGGTGTTGAAAAGTGTGGATTCTGTACGACGGGCAGGCGGACCTCGAAGGGTCTCCCAGTTGCCCAAAATCCCTCGAAAGATCCCTATTTTGATCCTTCGCCTTGGGGGCCGTCAAATCGTTTTTCCGTGCTGACGGCCAGTGCTTTTCTCTTTCCACCACCCCTGGAACCTTTTTGCCGCAGGCAACGCCTCATCCGTGTGCTGATCAGGCGCCGTCATAATTTGGGGTAACCCTCTCGCTGGTTTCCTATCTCTTCTGCGCTTCGTCGAAGCGCAGCCGATGGGGCATTAAAAAGGGCCCGGCTGGCGAACCAGCCGGGCCCTCTCCCGTTCGATCGATCGATTAGCGGCTGAGTGCGGCGCGCTGAGCCAGGAAGTGGCTCTGCGTCTCCGCATCGATCGCTTCACGGGCGCTGTCGTTCACCTCGGCGAAGACCGCTTTGACGTCGGAGCGAACGTCGACCTGGCCGGTCTGTTCGCGCCGCAGGCGAGCGGCGTCCGCTGCCAGCATCGCGTTCGAGCTGTCGAGGAAGCGCTCGTCGTTCCGGCGAGACTGTGCCGCGATGTCGACTTCAGTCGCCAGGATCGGCCGGATCTCACCGGACTCAACCTTGGAGATGAAGTCGCCCGTGCCGCGCCCGTTCGCAATGAACTGGGCAGGCTCGCGCCACGCGATCTCGGTACGGATCCGACCACCGCTTTCCAGTTCTCCGCGCGGCGTGGCATCACGCTCCGCATCGCGGTTCTGCAGCCGGTCGTTCGACTTGCCTTCGCTGGAGCCCTCGAACGGGACATAGACCTGCTTGGCATCGGCCGTCATGTCCGGGATGAAGTTCGGCTGGAACGCGAGGTGCCGGTTTTCCAGCATGACCGAGACGCGATCGCCGCCAGCAAGTAGACGCCGGTTGGCGCTGTAGTCGGCGGTGCGATAGCGCAGATCGTCCACCGTCGGGTTGACGGGGTCCGACGGGCCAAGCGCGCCGACCGGGCGACCTGCCTGGAGAGCCGACTTGAGGGCAACCATCTCCATGTCGTTGCCGGAGCTCTTCACGACTACGACCGCAGAAGCCTGACGTCCTTGGAGGTCAAGGGCGCTGCGACGGTCGGCGGCGTAGACCTTTTCGAGCATCGGATCGGTCTTGGTCTCCGGACCGGACATCGCAACTTCGGCTTCGGTCTTCGGCCGCTCTTCCACGCGAAGGACGATGGGAGCAGTCGGGGTGACGAAGCCACCGCCAGCCTTCTCGACAGCGCGAACGGCGTCGAGGAGCTTGACATCGCTGGACCGCGGCACGCCGTCGCCGACGAGCAGGATCCGAGGACGTTCGGCCTCGGGCAGCTCGGCGATCGACTTGGCGACACGGGCCGACGTCTCGCCGGAAAGGTGGATCGAGACCGCCCAACCCTTCTCGTTCGCTTCGGTCGCGACGGCGCGCGCCGCGTCCTGGTCGGCCGGGGAGGGCTTCGTGTCGCCGCCCACGACCAGCGCGATGGTCGGGATGTTCAGGTCGATGTCGCCCCGAGCATAGATCATATCCGAGCGGCCGCTCTCACGAACGGTTGCCGGATAGTCTGGGCTGCCGACAGCGATCCCGTCGAGGCCGGCATTGTCGAGCGCGTTGCCGAGGTGGGCGACGTTCTCGACCGCGTTCTTCCATGTGTTGGCAAGGGCGAGCTCATGATGGAGAGCCTTCGGCAGGGCAGCCGACGCCTCGCCGGCTTCTGCGGCACGGTAGATGTCGTTGAGAGTGCCGTAGACTTCGCCCATCTCCTGGGCGCGCGCCGGGGTGACGCCCGGCAGCTTCGAGAGGATCGCCTGAGCGTAATCGGACGAGGCTTCCTCGGCCATGTCCTTCTTGATCGCATTCAGGGTATTGTCCACGATCGTCTGCGAGAACTGCAGGCTGTGATCGTAAGCGGTCTGCAGCGGGATCGCATTCCCGTCCTTGCCTGTCACGGAGGCGAGCTTGTCCGCGTCCGCGGCGAGGCGGATGAGGTTCGCCGAGTGATAGTCCTTGCCCATGTCGGTCGCGAGCACCGCTTGCGAGGCGTAGTCGACGAGAGCCTCCTGCATGATCGCGCGGCCGAGCTTGTCGTCGGCCTCCTTGGGAGTGACGATCTTCGCTCCTTGGTCCGCCCACCACGCCTTTTCAGCTGCGAGGTAAGCGTCGGCAGGAGAGAGGGCATTGCCGGCCTTGCCGTCGAGCAGCGCCTGCTTGCGCACGGCATCCCACGTTGCAGCTTCCATGGAGCCGCCGCCTCGGATCACAACCACAGCGCCCTTGAGGTCTGCAGCGGTGAATTCGCGATGGCGAGTCTTGAGAACTTCGACGTCCTTGTTCTGCTTCGGATCGAACTCCTTTGCCTTGTAGGTGACGCGACCGAGATCGAGCTCGGTGCGACGCTCCGAGACGGTGATGGGCTTGCCGTTCGGACCGATCGGACGCGAGCTTTCGCTCACGCGCCAGGCGGTTGCGTGGATGACCGGACGACCGGAAGCGATCAGCTCCTTCGAAATCGGGTTGATCGCGTTGTTGCTGGTCAGGATCGGCGTCGTCGGGGAAATGGCGTTGATCCGGTCACGCAAGGCATCGAAACCCTTCTTCGCGCCCTTTGTCTCCTGGAACCAATTGGAGCCGTCGACCAGGACCGCGTGCGGCTGGGCGCCGCCAGTCCGGATGCCGGCCTGCGTGAAGATGTCGCGCATTTGACGCTTGTCATGCTCCTCGCCGCGAAGCAGGGCGCGGGCCTTCTGATGCGCCGTGATCTGGTTCTGATCGGCCAGGTCGCCGGCCTTGGTCTGCACGACGGCGCTCTTCTGGCCTTCGGCTGGGATGAAGACCTTCTGAAGCTTGCCCTGCTGGTAGGCGAGATCGACGATGGTGGCGCGAGCCATGTCGCCGGGCGTCACCATGCGGTGCGGTGCGTCGGCCTGCTGCCTCTTGAGCGTTCCGAGGCGAACATCGGCACTGTGCTTCGCCTTGGTGGCGCCCGAGACGACGGCCGTCAAACGCGAAACTTCGGCGGTCTTGCCGGCTGCGGTTGCCTCACGAAGAGCCGCCTCTTGAGCTTCGAGGGCCTTGCGCGCGCTGATCGCCTCCGACCGAGCACGCTCGATCGAACCCACCGACAGGTCGTTGGCGGTGTTGTAGATCATGACCTTGTCGACGTTCGCGACGAAGATCGCGCTGTCGTGCGCGCCTTCGCCCAGGAAACGATCTGCGCCATTGTCACGAAGGGTCCAGCCGCCGAAGTTGCGGTTGGCATCGGAAGCATCGGCGAACGTGGGCTCGCGACCCGCTTCGACGAGGGCCTGGCGGCGAGCTTCGATGAGACGATCCCGCACCGACGGAATGTCGGCGTGGATGATTACGCGCATATCGGGGTTCTTCGCCGAGGCAGCGAGGAACGATTCCGCGTGAGCGATCGAAGCTTCGTTATTCGCGACGGCGAGGCCGACGGTGAAACGACCCTGCTCACCGGCGGCGAGCGGCAGCTGCTTCATGGCTTCGACGGCAGAGTGGGCGGCTTCCGGCCCGGGATAGGCCTTCTGCTGGTCGGCCCAACGCAGGAGCTGGTTCATCACCTGCGCTTCTTCTTCGCTCGCCATGCGAACGTCGAAACGGCCGATCTCAATCGCGGGCTCGGGGAGCTTGATGGTCGAGGGGAACGAGTTCACCACCTGCATCCCCATGTTGATGCGGTCGCTCGGACGCAGCGCGATCTTGGTCGCTGCGAACTCGCGCTCGTCCATCGACATGTTGGCGTAAACCGCGTCGCGCGCCTGCTGAGTCAGCTCGTCGTCGCCGGTGACGAACGAAGAGACGTCGTCAGCCAGCGCGCCTTGCATGCCCGACCACTCGAGCGCGTCGACGGTCGCGGCAACGGCCGCCGGATCCAGCGTATCGTCGATCTCGTAGAGGGGCTCGTCGCGATCGAGTGCGATCGGCAGGCTCTGCTCAAGCTGGAAGATCAGCTTGTCGAAGTCCGCGACAAGCTGTTCGTCGTCGCTGTGGTCGATCCCGGGTGCAGTCGCGAGGGTGCGGATAAGGTCCCGCTGCCAATCGCTGACCTGGGCGGGCTCTTCGCCGCGGTCGAGCTGGGGGCGCATGTGCGTCGCAGCGCGCAGGGCGTCACGCGTGATGCTGTCGACCTGATCGATGACCGTCTCGGCCTGCTGGCCGGTGGTGGCGACGAGCGGCAGGAGCTTCGCCGCAAGGCGGGCCTGGAGGTCGATCAGGCCCGGAACGAATTGAATCTGCTCTTCGGTGAGCTCCACATCGTTGTTCGAGAGAGCCGAGATCGCACGCTGCGAACGAGCGCGCAGGCGGGCGTCGATGCCTCGATCGTTGCCGGCGCCCTTCAGAAGGGTGCTGCGAAGCTTCGCGAAATACTCCGCGCCCTGGGCGGGGTCGGCGAGTTCACGCTGCGCGTGGGCGAGAAGCGCGCGGGCAGCGGCCGGGCCGTTGGCATACGGCGGGCGGTGGGCGTTATTGAGAGGGTGGGTCTGCGAAATCGTGATGAGCTTCGGCTCGTTAGCCTGCTTCTCGCGATGTGCATGACCCTTGAACGAGTAAACCGTCATGGCAAATTTCCTCCAAGTGACACTCCATTGTCCCACTCAGATCCCTGCTCATGCAACTGCCCCGTGTAAAAAAATCCTGAGAATTTTCCCTTGCGCTACGCCGCCATCTCTGAAACTTCCTGAGCGCTCCAGTCGCTAAGGGACCACGTGAGTGGAAAGCCGCTCAGCGTGACTGCTTCCCGCACGAGTTCGGTGGTCCAGCCCCGGTCCAGATGATCATGCATGTCGTCGCCTTCTTGCATGAGGTACATGCCACGCACCAACTTCCCGTCCTCGACGCGATAGGAGGTGGGGAACCTAAGGAGCTTCACTTCGGCACCAACCTTGACGAGCTCGGCCGAAACCTGGGCCGCGTATTCGAGCCCGTGCCCATCGTAGTCCGGCGACAAGATAACCAGCCGCCCGGCGAACGCGGAGAAGTCCGTCAAATGGGGCGCGCTGCCGCCGCCAGCGGTGGTTGTGGAAACCCAATTCGGAAAGAGGATCTCGCCAGCGTCAGCGGCCTTCTCGCCCTCGTGCCATAGGATCGGCGCGGTCGGATATTTCGCGATCTTGTCGAGATTGAACGGGACGCGGGGCTCAGGCATCGCATGAACGCACCATTGGCGCTTGCCTTCGCGAACGCCGTAGACCCACGGCCAGATCAGTTTAGAGCCAGTCTGGCCCTCGGCCGGCGCGGTCTCGTATCGAGCCACGTATCCCATGACGCGACCAGCGGCGTTGCGATACGGCCATAGTTTCGTCGGGGCGCCGTGCTTCTTGTTGCGCGCTTTCTTGGCGATCGGCGGGGCGTCGTCGGGTACCGGCACGATTGGCTCGACTGGCGATCGAACATTCTTCACCCTGTCCTGCGGCTTTGGAGCCTCATAGTTGCGCGCTGTGCCGCTCAGGGAGCCTCGCTCGAGCCTGAGATGGCTCTCGACTGCCTCATAGACTTCACGGGCGTTCGTGCAGGTCGTGGCGAAGCAGCGGAGGAGAATGCGGCCACCTTCGGTCTCCCGAACAGAGAGCGAGGGATTTTTGTCGTTGTGATTCGGACAGAGCGCCATGAAGCCCTGGGTTGTGCGCTTGGTGCGCGCGCGATTGCCGTTGAGGGCGTCGGCCATGGATTGGGCGGTGTACTTCACGAACCTAACCTACTTTCCTTATCCCTCGTGGGCTTAGGAATGTCATTCGCCGTAATAGCGCGAATGGCAAACTGTTGATGCGCTAAGCGCTCATTCTCCGCCGCATTCAGGTATTGTTGCGCCGCCTGCTGAACGCGCGGGTTCTTGAGGTCTCCGAATCCAACCACGGAGACGAGATGCTGAAGGGCGGCATGTACCGTCTTCACATCCTGGTTCTCATTGTAGGCTTCGCCGTTGGGTTCGTAGCGAGCGAGCTGAAGCCTCTCTTCGTGAACCTTCATGTAATTCGGGTGGCCGGGCGCGAGGAGCGTGCGCCCATAAGAGCGTTCGGCCATCACCGCTGCGTGGCGAGTGGCGTCTGCTACCGCCGCGTTCGAATGGCCAAGAAATCGGATCATCTTCCAAGGCTTGAAAGCTTCGGCGAGCGCTTGCTGAGCGACGCGGCCGCGGGTGAGCACCAACGCACGATTGCCGCCGATCTCTTCCGCTAGGCGAACGGCGAGGAAGCGCATCATCTTCTCGGTGTCGCTCTCAGGCTCGCCGCCGCGGAGAAGCGTCAGGTCCTTCACGTCTGAAGCTTCGATGATGGCGCAGTAGCCGCCTGCGCCGGGACGTGTGTTCATCACCACGTCCGCTCGGATGAGCAGCGTTCCGGCGGGGATGTCAAGATTCCAGCCAGGCGGGAAGGTGAGGAGGCTCATAGGGATTTGCCGATCTTATCTTCGAGATCTCTTTACCGAGATGGTTGCGGGGATCGGCTGGCGCCGTAGGACCCTTTCCTTCCGCCGTTGCCCCCGGAAGGGGCACGTCTCCCGCTGCTGGGACCCGATCGAGGAGATCCTCCCCGAGGACCACCGCTGGCGGCGCCATTGCTTCTTCGACCATCCCCGATGGGCGTGAGCTTGCGAGGAGCTGGACCCGCTTTGAGTTTGTTGATCTCGCCTGCGAGTTGCGCCTTGTATCGCTCCCAAATGGGCAGCGCTTGCCGTGGATCCTTCTCGACGAGACGAAGTTCGCGCTCAAGGTCCGCCGTGGCGATGATGTCGGCCAGCCGGTTCCCATCCTCGCGAAGGATACCGATGAACTCGCGAGCGCGTTGGGTCGACAGGAACTTCTTGCCCTTGAGCTCGCAGAATTTGCGGTATCGCAGCTTCTCCAGAATGTCTTGGCGGGTCGCCTGGGTGCCGAGGCCGCCGCCTGACAGCAGCTCACGCACTTCAGCGTCGTCGCTCTTCTTGCCGGCGCTCTTCATCGCGGCGAGGAGCGTTCCCTGGGTAAAGTGGACCGGCGGCTTGGTCATCTTGTTGAGGATCTGGACCGGGTTCGCCACCGCCGGCTCGCCGTCGTACACGGGCGGGAGGATCCGATTGGTCTCGGCCGCCACTTCATCCTCGTCCTGGTCGTCATCTGCCTTGTCCGCCGGCTCATCTTTACCGCCCCAGACAACTTTCCAGCCGAGATCGGTGATGGTCGTCCCGGCGGTCCTGAAGACGACCCCGTCGATGGTGGCGCTGATGCTCGTGGTCGAACCCTTCGCGTCGGGCATTAAGCAGGCGATGAATCGGCGGGCGATGATGTCGAAGAGCTTCTCCGCGTCGGGGCCGAGACCCTGGATGTCGATGCACTCGTTGGTGGGAATGATACCGTGGTGATCCTCGACCTTCGAGGAATCGAAGACCGACTTGCGGATGACGGGTGGGTTGATGTCGGCGAGCTGTCGGAACTGAGGCCGCTGACGCAGCGCAGCGAGATGGTGGGGCATGTCGACCTCCATCTCGTTGTTAAGGTGGCCGGCGTCGGTACGCGGGTAGGTGACGGCACCCTTCTCATAGAGAGACTGGAGAACGTCGAGTGTTTGCTTGGGTGACCAACCCCACCGAGCAGAGGCTGCGATCTGGAGATCGGGGAGGCTGTAAGGTGGTGGCGGCGCGAAGGACTTCGGCTTGTGCTCCACCTTGAGGTTGGTCGGAACGCCCTGCGTCCGGCGCACGATATCCTGCGCGGCGGCGCGATCGGTGATACGCTTCTCGGCTGCCGGCTGGTGAAGAAGCTCGAGGCGGCCCTCTGGGAGGTCCATGATCGCCTTCAGCTCGTAGAAGGCCGAGGGAACGAAGCGTGCAATCTCGTTGTCCCGGTCCACGACGAGCGCGAGGGTTGCCGTCTGAACGCGCCCGAGAGAGAGCACGCGGTCAGACGGCTCAAGGATGCGCAGATTGTAGTAGCGGCTCCAGTTGACGCCGTCGGACCAATCCATGGAGGATCGGATGCGCGCCGAGATATAGAGCGGAAACTTCTCTCGGTCGTCGATCAGCTGAAGCACTGCTTTCTTGAGATGGCTTTGGTTGAGGGCGCTGGTCCAAAGACGCTTGCAAGGGCCCCGCCAACCTGCGTGATCGAGCACAGACCAGGCGATAGCTTCGCCCTCGCGCCCGGCGTCGGTCGCGATCACGATTTCGGAGGCCTTCTGGATGAGGCCAGTGACGACGCCGAGCTGACGCCGCTTATCAGGATCAGGCTTGTTCAGAAATTTCGCAGGAAGAATAGGGAGCTGGGCGAGATCCCACTTGCGATAAGCCTCGTCATAGTCATGGGGCATGTAGCTCTCGAGCAGGTGCCCGATCGCCCATGTGACCACCTCGTTCGAGGAGAGGCGGATCATCCCGCCGTTTTCCTGGCCACCGCCAAGGGCTTTGGCGATGTCGCGCGCTGCGGCCGCCTTCTCTGCTATCCAAAGTCTCATGCAGGATAATCTAGCGTCTGGATCAGAGGGTGGCAAAGCGTTCTTCAGGAAGCCGCGTGGAAAAATATCTTGATTAGCGCTTGCCGAACGGCTGCGCGTCAGGGAGAATAGGTGCAAGCGGTAGTTCCCGGGGCATGAGGCTCCGGTAGTCGGGCCGCTGGGAGAAGAGAGTATGGCGGAAGCCGAAGACAACTACCTCTATTCCGTCAAGGGCGAAGAGAACGAGCGTCTCAAAGCCACTGCGCGTGAGATCGGCGCACCCATCCGCTTCGACAAGGAGCACGGTGCCTATATCCTGCAGACGGACGGCAAGTCCACCGAGGAACTCGCCACGTTCCGACAGGGCCTTGCGGCCTATATCGGCGATGAGGCGAAGGGGCGCTGGCAGGCGGATCGCGACGCGCGGGCAGCCGAGGGCGAAGCCCTGCGGTCCGAAGCGCGGAAGCGTGAAGCGACCACGCGTGAGCCGCGGCAGCATGCCAAGGCGGAAGAGACGGGCATCAAGATGTACCCGGCTCATTCGCAGAAAGCGGAATTCCGCAAGCTCGTGCAGGAGACCGGATCGTCCGCGCCCTTCATCAAGGGCAAGGGCGACGAGCTCCCCTTCTATCGCGTGACGACTGCGGTGCCGGAGCGCTTCGCCGATTACGTCGGCAAGGCCGCGATGGATCGTTACGTCGCCGAGCATGCGGCGCGTGGCGGGAAGGAAGACAACCAGCAGGGCATCAACACGGCGACCGAGCGCGCGCGTGATGAGGCTCGCCAGCGCGGCGGTTCCGCTGCGTTCATGGTCCAATACAAGGATCGTGGGTTCCGTCTTGCTGATCCGGAGAACAGCCGTGACAACCATCAGAAGCAGCTCAACGAGATGCGCGCCGCAACCCGGCCGCAGCTTCTGGCGGTCGCCGGCGCCACCCGGAGCCAGTTCGAGGCCCTTCAGGCCAAAGAGCTGGGCCTCCGGTCGAGCGCTTCGGGTCTCTCGGTCGATCAGCTCAAGGCGATGTCGTTCGCCGATCAGAAGGCAGCGGCGCCGGGCGTGGGCCTCAAAGACGAGGACTTCATGCTCAATGCGCAGCTGGCTCGCGGTCTGGCGGCGATCAACGCCGAGCTCCGGGGCCGTGGCGGCGTGGTTCAGAAGCCCGAGCGGGTTCAGAACCGCGAGCAGACCCAGGAGCGTGGTCAGGAGACCGGTCGTGCAACCTCGCGCGGCGTGTCTTCGGAGCAGGCGGCGGACAACGAGCTCGATGTGCTGGCGGCAGCCGCCGCTCAGCGCGGGGGCCGTGGTCGCTGATCGAGCCGATCCTGGTCGAAACGGAAAGGGGGCGCCTCGCGGCGCCCCCTTTTTTTGTGCCCGTTCTGGGGCAGAGCAATGTGGATGTCCGGCTTGAACGTCGCTGGTCAATCTGACCAGCGACGCTGACCACCGCCTGTGGACGATGGGTAGGATGGTGGCCGTCCGCCCAAAGGTTTCTGATGACGACCGGTGGCTCCACCGTTTGCTGCGTCGGGTCGCGTGAAGGTGGAGGTCGGGAAGGGAAGCCGGCGGCCGGAGCCGCCGGCAGATGGGTCAGTATGCAGCGGGCTCCTGAACGCCGGCCAGGGCGACCTCGGCCAGGCCACGTTCCTGAATGTTGGAATCGAGCTCCTGCTCGCGGCGTAGTTTCTCCAGCCACTCTGCCTGACGCTTGAGCCGGATGTGCTCCGGCAGCGGATTCGCCGGCGCCGGGCCCTTCTTGGTCCGCGGGTTATAGACCTTCTTGAGCATCTTCTCGTCCTCGAAGAAGAACGGGCTCTGGACCTTCATCGGACGATTGAGGAAGCTCTGCGGCAGGACGAGCTGGGTGCCAGGGTCCATCGCCGTGATGTCTTCCATGCGGAGGAATTCGACACCTTCGGATGCGATGCTCTCGTTCTTGGCGAAGGGATTCGCCGACTTGGAGAGGCCGGCCTGGCGCGAATGCGACGATTTGCGGATGGTCGTCTTGCCGACGGTCTTCTGGTAGTGGGCAGCCGTCTCAGCATCGTTCTGAGCGAGCAGGACCGTGACACCGCATGTGGAGTCGATGATCGTGCCGTCTTCCTTCGAGTAGGTCTTCACCAGCTGCGAACGGGCCTGAAAGATCAGCCAATAGGAGACCTTCTTAGAGCGCCCGAGGTCGGGCCCGGTGAGGACCGTTTCGGATTTCGGCAGTTTCGCGAACTCGTCCATCATGAAGCAGATGGTCATCGGGCCCATGACGCGGCCGCGCTTGTCGCGCTCGCCCGGTCCGTACGAAAGGAAGTCGCGGCTGAGCACCTCATAGAGGAGGGCGGTGATGTTGGCGAACGCCTGTGCCTCGGCCTGGTTGACGCAGATGTAGAGGGTGACCGGAAGCCACTCGCCCGTATCCGGGTCCTGCATCCCGCGGAGGTCCATGCTCGTGAAGTCGCAGGCTGACGTGCGTTCCTTCACGGCCATGTTTTTGAACGGGAGCATGGCCGCGTCCATGGTGCCGAGAACGCCTGAGCGCTCCTTGTCTGCCATGTCGATCAGCGGCGCGATCGAAGTGAAGGCGCGCTGCGAGTAGCCGCCGGCGTTGATCTGCTCGACGAGACCGGTGAGGAACATCTTCATGCCGTCGGCAGTGGGCAGCTGCTTGTTGGCTGCAGCCTCTCTGTTCGCTTCCTCGGCCTTCTTGCCGGCCTGGAACTGCGCGTCGGCGATCCAATCGACGAGCATCGGCAAGGAAGCCTCCATGCCGCGCCACTGCGTTGGGATGCCTTCGTACGAGCGGTGATCGTTCACATGGCTGACAAGGTAGTGCATGAAGCCCGTGAGGCAGTCACGACCCTTGTCGGTGAAGTATTTGTCGCCACCCTTCGTGTCCGGAATGAGGACCTTGGCGACAGCATCGAGGTAGGTGTCGCGCTCCGCGGTGTTTGCGGGCGGGACCAGGTCCGTCGAGAGGAAGTTGAAACGCGGGTAGAAGATGCCCTCGTGGGGCTTATCGGTCGCAGACCAATCGATGATGAACACGAAGCCGATCTCGGCCCGGTAGCCGGACGTCATCTCCGCAAGCTCGGGTTTGGGGTCGTTCACGATCATCGACACCGTGGGCGACTCAACGATGGACGGCACCACGATCGCCGCGGTCTTACCGGCGCCGGGAGGGGCCGGGATCGCGACAGAAATCGGTTCGATCAGCCGGATGTATTTCCCATCCTTCCACTTGCCGAGGATGCCGACGTAGCCGCCTCTGATGCCGATCTGCCGCCGGCCTTCCATGCGCCGGATGTCCTTGTCGACCGCCCAGCGGACGTCGCCGTGCGTCATCTCGAAAGATTTGTACGGGCAGACGGCATAAAAGATCGCGGCAACGAACAGGGCGCTCAGGAAGCTGACGCCGAAGCAAGCGAAGCCAGCTTCCCAATGCAACTTCCAAAGGGAAGAATGGGCGTTCGCGATGTAGTTCGGCTCACCGAGGTGCGAGAGATAGTCAGCGGTCCAGCGCCAAGCGGTCTGGTCGAAGCTGCGCTCCATTGCCCAGTAGACGAGCGGAGCAACGGCCATGAAGAGGCAGAAGGAAAAAATTCCTAGCGCGATGGTAGCGACGAGCCAGCGGACCCAAAGATCCTTCTCGCGCCGCATATGTTCGGGGCTGAAGGTTTCGCTCTGAATGGACATGGGAGTTCCTCTAAGATCTCTCTACCATTATGGGAGATTGGTCCCGCTGTCGAACGGAAGCTGGATCCTTTGTGGATCTTTTGAGCGCTGGCGCGGCTGGCCGCTTGGACGTGCAACAGTGCAAAGCGCCAGCCGGAGGCATTCAGGGCCCAGCTGGTGCTTTGGGGTGTCAGGCTGCGATCGTAGTGGCCGCCGCGTGGTGAGCGGCCTGCTGGTCCCTCGGGACCGGTGCTTTGATATCCGTGATGACGCGAGCGCCGCCCATATCGCGGCTCATCTGGATGATGCAGAAGTTCTCGCGGATTTTCTCAATTGTCTTGGCGCGATCTAGGTTCGGAATGCAGCCGGAAATGCGCTCGTAGAGCACGTCATAGCAATCCGTGACGCTCGAGGCGTGGATTGTCGTCATCATGGCGCCGTGACCGGTTCCAGTGAGCCGCCAGAGCGTGCCGGCGTTTGTCGTCGAGATCTCGCCGACGAGCACGATGTCCGGCGTAAAGCGCATGATGACGTCGATCGCGTCGTCGTAACCGAAGATCGAGTTGCGGTCGGTGCGAGAGAGAACAAGGTGCGCGTGATTGTGGTGCTTCGGCAGCTTGATCTCGCGCGTGTCCTCAACGGTGATGATCCTGGTGCGCGTGTCCACCTCTTCCAGGATGCGGTTGAAGAGCGTCGTCTTGCCAGTCGACGTGCCGCCGGAGATGAGAATGTTGCAGCCCTGCTGGACGGCATCCTTCAGAGCTCTGATGGCATCCAGCACGGGATCGTGGATCGTCGGAAGGTGAGCGTGCCCCTTTTGAACGCCGCGGCCTTCGACGAGGCCCCAATCGGAAAACTCGACCTGGTGGGACCGGCTGGCCTTTGCTCCTTTGCGGATGCAAATGCCGATGCCACCCTCGGGAAGGGTTTGATCATAGACCATGTGATTGCCGGCGATCGCAGCGAACCGGTGGTCGAAAGGCGGCAGAGTGGCGAAGACCGTCGACGGCTTCTTCGGGTCGTCTGGATTGAACTTGTGACCAAAGGTGTTCGCGATCGCCTGACAGAGCGTCCGGAGGTACCGCAGCGTCAGCGCTGGGTCGTTGTGACGGACCCAGATCCGGTTGTACGCGTCTGGCTTGTTACGGCGACACCAGACCTCACCAGGCTGGTTGACGGCGATCTCCTCGTAATGATCGCGCATGTAGTATTTTTCGAGCGGGGCGAGCATTCGCTCGATGGTTGCGAGGCTCATCTTAGTTCGAGTTCCAAGGAGGAGTTGATCCGGTCGCAGGGATATTTTCGGCCGGGAATGGATCCTCCTGGCGCCGGGCGGCCTGCCTCGGCTGCGGCGTGTCATAGCCGCTATCATCGGAACCGGCGTACCGAGGAGCGAATTGCGGAGCGCCGCTCCCGGCGTTCTGAGCTCGCGGGTAGGACTGCACTTCCTGAACTGGTCCCTGCATCGGGCGCATAACGATATCCATGGTCGGGATGATCGTGACGCGGGTGCCGGCGGGCACGGTGACAATCGGTTGAACGTTGCCGGTACGCTGCTGGATGTCGCTGGTGATCTTCTGCAGGTCCTGACGAACGATGTCGCTGATGATGGCGCCGTTGTTGCGGGCTCCACCGGAACCGGAGCCCCCAATGTTGATATCGCCGCTGGGCTGCTCTTCAGCCTTGAAGGCAATCGCCGTTCCAGCGCCGAAGATGGTGCCCAGAAGGATGCTCCCATAGCGCTTGAGGAGGCGCTCGTTGCGTCGGCCGGGCACGCCGGCTTGTCCCATGGCGTCACCAGCCGTCGCTTGGATGATGAGGCGTGCACCGTCCGGACGAATGATCTGGGTCCACGAGACGGCCATACGCTCGCCGCCGCCGCTGGCGGTGCCGATGATTTGAGAGCCGCGCGGGATTAGAACGGCTCGGCCATGAGCGCCGTAGACGTTGCGATCGACTTGAGCGACGACCTGCTGAGTGCTGCGACTGTCGAAAGTGCGAGCAAGGACCGCGGTGATGACGCGATCCATGGTGACGACGCGGCTCATGTCCTGCGGATAAGAGGACATAGACGTCGGGATCTTGAGGTCCGCCCAGGTGCCCTGCGGCTGCTGTGGCTGGGTGTTGGCCCGTCCTCGAGACTGCACGCCTCCAAGAACTGCCTGGCGCCGGGCGAGGAGAAATTGCTCTCGTGGCGAGAGGGTCGGCTGCGAGACCGGAACTTGCGGTTGCGTGTATTCGGCTACCGGAGGCGGCGCAGCGGTGTCCGGCGTCCCCGCTGGCGGGGGCGTGGCCACCGGACCGTATGGGTCCAGGCCAACCGGGGCCGTTGCGCCCGGGATGAGCTGGCCCGCAACTCCGGCGGCGAGAGCGTTTGCATCCGGAGGAAGGATCTTGGCGCGCGCTTCTACAGGCAGCGTCGCACCGCCGGGGGTGCGGCTGTTGCCCTGCACGAGCAACTCAGGCTCCACGTAGGGCATATTCGGCTGCTGCTGCGGCGCGGGCAGGGACGGGTCGAAAGTGACGGTTGCTGTGCAGCGCTGGCCCATGGGGAGCGGCTTCCCGGCCGTGCAGTCGGTGGTGAGTTTGAGGCGCGGATCGCCGCCGGTGATTTGGATCGTTCCCGGCGTGAAGTCTTGGAAGAGTGCGGAAATGGCCGCAGCTTTCTCGATGCTGCCGCTCGGAGCGCGCTCGAGTTGAATTTGGATTGGATCGATTGAAACGATGCCAGGCTGCTGCTTTGCATCCTTCAAGGTCGGCGCGGACACGGTCTCGTAGGGTCCTTTCGCGACAGCCTCTTCTGAGGGGCTCATCGCGACCATCAGGACGCCCACACCGGTGGCGAGGACGGCGGTCATGATGCCGCCGCCGATCAGGAGCTTCTTCTTCTGCTTGCTATCCACAACTCGATCCTTTGGCGCGCGCGCGTTAGGGCGCCGCTCTGGCGGCGCCCCTGTCTCAGTTTACCGAGACGACCGAGCAGGACCGGCCGGAAGCGGTCATCGCCTTACAGACCGCCACGCCCTCCGAGAGCCCGTAGAACGGACCAACGCGGAGGCGAACGTCGCCGGGGCGAGCGTTCGCATCCAGCGTGCCGCCGGTGCGCAGGGAAGTCGCGTCCGGGAAGCTGGCTTCGCTGGCAGACAGGAGGGAGGCGTTCTGAGCTTTGATGGTCAGGAACGTCTTTTCCATCGACGGACGATCGCCGGCGCCGAGGTCGACCATGTACTTGCGCCCCGTAGACGGGGAGGAGAGCGACGGAGGGAGCACTTGGCCATCGGCAACGCGCAGGGTCGCCTGCGGCGTCGTGACGGGCTGGTTGAAAGACCGGATCTGGGGCGGGCGGTTCGTCTGGCGTTTGATGCAGACAAGTTTCTGACCGTTCCGAAGCACGATGTCGCCCACGCCCTCGACTACCAACATGCGGCCGTTCGGCCCGGCAGTCCTGACGTTCACGGGCGTCTCAACGCCCTGAACAACGAGGCTGGCGACCGGCCACTCGTTCAAAGCATCTGCGTTCGAGCCATAATCGATGTACGTGAACTGGCCATCTCGGAAGACGCGTTCCGGCGCCACGCCCGCCGAGTGATCCTCCGGGACGAAGATCGAGAGGTCGTGGACGATGTTCTCGGGCTTGAATCCGATGGTGCGGAGCCAGTCAGATTCGACCTTCAGATCAGAGGCCGAAGCCGTTCGGGAAAGCCCGCCCATGTTGGCGGGCATTCCGTTTCCCCTTCCGGTCACCATGATGTCGACCGACATGTCCGTGATGATCTTGGTGTTCGCACCTTCGCCGCGGATATAGAACTGGTACAAGTTGCCAGACTTGCCCATGGCGATGAGATTGCCATCGGCGCCAGGTCGTATCACGCGGATCATCACCACGTTCGAGCGTGGGATGATAGCCTCGAAAGAGACCGGGTCGGAGTTGAAGACGTCTTCGATGATTTCGTCGGCCGGGAAGCGAATGGTCGTGTTCATCGCCTCCCGGAGGCGGAGCGGGATCACGCGATCGGGCCGAAACTCGAAACGATTATAGCCGGGCGACTCCTGGTTGGCAGCTTTGTTCGCACCGGGATTGGACCACGCGTTCTGAATTGCGCCGACTGGCTCCAGATAGCTGTCGTTGATGGTTCCATAGTCGCCGGCGGCTTGAGCCTTCTGCTGTTTGCTGGGAGCAGCTACGGCCGGGGCGGCGACCGAGAGAGCCATCGCAGATACGATGGCGGTGAGGATGATCTTGCGTGCCATGTTGGTGTCCTGCCGTAGTGTTGGACGTTAGTCGCGCCGGGCGTCGGTGTTATCGACGACGGTCATGCCGAACGGATTGTTGAGACGGTCGGAGTATCGGACATTTTTCGGTTCGAACGTGACCGCGTAGGTGCTGACCCATGACTGAGACTGAGGGGCAAGGGTCGCGTCAGCGATGGCTCCCTCAGCCTGGTCGGTGGTCATGTATTCAACCTGCCAGAGATTGGGTCCGATCTTCCGCACGGAGTCGATCCGGACGTTTCTGATCATCCCCGACGCGCGAAGCCGATCGTAGTCGGCTTTCATTGCCATCCCGAACTTGCCGTACGCCTCTGGCGTGCTCATCAGCTCGAGCACCGAGCCTGGGCCCCAATTTATCGTTTGCTCGGCGGCCGAAGCGACGATCGAGTAGCGCTTCGTCACGTAGTTCCGGAGGTTGATTTCCGTGATGTAGTCGTTGGTCGGGCTCTCGAGTGTGGCAGGGTTGATTCGAATGATTTCGTCCCCGCGGCTGTTTCCGGTGACGACCATCGGAACAATCTTCTGCAGCGGCATGAGGATCGCGAGAGCGAAGCCCTGCGCTGCCACGACGAAAGCGAGAACGACGGCGATAATCGTCATCCAGCGAGCCATTGCGGCTGCGCGGCGCGCGGGAAGTGCGTCGGTGTCGTATTCGAGCGGAAAGGCGCCGATCTGGTCGGCGCTGGCAGGCGCCGCGTCGGCGCCCTTGGCCAGCGTCACGGGAGCGTTCATGCTCGAACCGCAGCGTTGTCGGAGGCGAGGAAGGGGGGGAGACCCGATTTCGACGGCAGCTCGACACAGGCGCACGGGGTGCGCTTGAGCGAGTTGGGCGTGCTCCCAGCAGACATTGGGCGAGACTGGAACTTCGCGCCCTCACCTCCGCAGCCGGCCAGAACGAATATCGCAGCGAGTGCGGCCATCATACGCATCGGGATCAAAACTCCGCTTCTTATTCGGAGGGCGCGCGTAAGGCGGTACCGCCAAGGCGGTGACCGTCCTCCGATCTGGCTACCCCCCTGGGAACCTTATAGTGTGGATCTTAGAGGAGGGAGGAGTTGCGTCAACATCTTTTCCCCCCATCCACTAACAATCCAGACTTTTCCCTGACCTGACAAAAGGGAAGGGGCGGCCCTTTCGAGCCGCCCCTTCGGTCTTGAGGAACTTTGCGAGCGCGGACTTACTGCGAGGAGAAGGTACTCGCCAGGAAGCGATCCCGTTGAGCTCGAAGAAGGGGCGATGCACCGTCGAGGCTTGCCTTGAGCTGATTGACTTCCGTCGTAGCGGCGGTGATCGCCGCTTGGAGGGCGGCCGGGTCGGATGCCTTGACGCCAAGAGCTTCGTCGAAATCGGATATCGCCTGCACGGTGGAAGCCTCAATGCCGACGGCGTCATTGTTGAAGCCTGCGAAGAAGGCCTCCTGCTTGAAGGCTTCCGCGCGCTGCTGCAGGAGCTTGCTCCAGCCGTCGCTCACGTCGCCATTCACCATCGCATCAAGCCGACGCTCGGCCGCTTTGGCGGCGGCTTCGGTGATCTTCTTCTTCGAGGGATCGTCCCACGTGGTGCGGTCGTTCGCTTGCATGACCATGTTTGCGGCTTGCATGAGCGAAGCGGCAGACACGCCCTTACGACGCGCTTCCTGCGTAGCCAGGCTCGCGACGGCGGCCTGACTTGTCGCCTTGGCCTGAACCATCTGTTGGTACATGGCTTGGGTATCTCGAACGCTCTTCTGGCCACTGCGGAGGCTTTGCATCACGCCCAACGCTTGCTTGAGGGCGACGAGCTTCGTTGCAGCGTTGACCAGCTTCCCAAAATCGATGTTTGCTTTGAGACCGGCAGCGTCGGCGGCTGGCTGGACTTCCGACGCTTCGGTCCGCTGGAGAGGGGCGGGGCCGCTGGCATCCGTCGCCGCCAAGGCGTCCATCGCATGAAGGTTGGAGCGGTAAGACTGCAGCGTTTGCAGATCGATCATAGCCTTCGTGACGAGCGAGCTGATCTGAGCTCGGTGATAGAGCGACTCCCGCACGCCCGCATCTTCTCCCTTCGCTATCGGCGGGCGGCTCATGCATGCCAGGTGCTTCGCGGCGAGGATGGTACCGGCTTCTACCTGGGCTTTCATGGCTTGGGCCACTCCGAAGGCGTCGCCGGCAGCTGCGCGCTGCCGCAGGCGATCGTCAGCCTCTTTCGCCTCGTAGCCGTCCTGAGTGTCGGGATGCTGTTGCAACGAGCCGCTAAGCTGATTTGCGGCCTCGCTGAAGGAGACTTTGGGCGCGTCCAGTCCAGGGAGCTTTCCGATCGAGATCGAACCCTGCCCGGTGATCGGGCCAACTTTCCCGAGTGCACTCTTGATGTCGGTGGCCGATTGCACCTGGGCGACCGCGTTTTCGAGCGCCTTCTTTTTGGCAGCAATCTCCTTGGCCGTTGTCGCAACAGCCGAGGTGTCGATCACAATGCAAGGCGGAGGCACCAGCGTTGGACATACTCCAAGCTGAGCTTCCGCCGGTGATGAGAGGGCGCAAGCCACCGCGAGGGTCGCGGCGCCCGCAAGGATACGAGCGCGCATTGTCTTACTGGTCCGCCGACGTACGGAGACCAGTGCTGTCCGCGGCGAGCGTTCGCGCCGCCTCGAGCTCGAGCAGCTGGGCGGACATCGCGGTTTGCTTCTGGAGCTCCAGGTAGACGTTCAGCATGATCGCATTGCCGGCCGCGATGTCCTCGCGCATGTTGACAGTGGCGCCGACGCGCTTGGCAAGAGCATCACTCGTCGAGGAAGCTTCGGTGAGCTTGCCCTTGATTGCCGAAGCGGCCCCATAGGCGTTCACAGCCGTTTCGCGGAGAACCGTGTTGCGGCGATCGCGAAGGCTGGTGACCGCTTCCTGGGTCATCTTGCCGCCGTTCGAGTAGAACATCTGGCTCGCTGCCTCTCGCCCGTCGTTGACGGTCTGGATGGCCTTGAGTGTGATCGCCCGTTCGCCCGGGATCTTCGGAAGCTTGGCGGCGAAGTTCGGGACCTGCTGGGCCGTGTTCGCAATCGACTGCACGTTCTGGAGAACGTTCTGCGGACCTGAGAGGTTGATGCCGGCGTCGCTAAGGATGTTGTTGAAGTTCCCTTGACCGACCTGGCCGATCGAGCTGGCCGTCTCTTTGGCAGTGTTGAGCTGCTGTTGGGCCGTTGCGAGCGCCTTGCCGGCGGTCGCGAGCTGTTCGCCAGCCTTCGCGATCAGGCTTGGATCGATCGTCGGGATCTGCGCAGTGGCTGGCGCCCCGGCGAGGGTCGAGGAGACGAGAAGCGCACCAATCACGAGCGCACGGGTCTTGATGATCATGAGGATTCCCTCTTGCTTGAACAGGAACATCTGAATGGTAGCTCGCCCGGCGGATCGGCGATAGCCACGCAGGAAGATTTTTCCGCGGCTCAGGCGGCTTCGCGCTCCGCTGCCATGGCTTCCATGTAGAGACGACGAAAGTTTTGTGGATCTTTCTGAGCAAGATCGCGGATTAATCTGACCTTGGTCGTGCCGGATGCGAATGTCTGCAGTCCATCCCCGAGGACGCCCATGTCCGAGTCGATAATCACGGACTCGACGCCCGCTTCGGACATGCGTCGGAGCAAGAATGCGCGTTTCAGGTGACCGTGGCTACGGCCAAGAACGAAATCCAGCTCGCGACCGGTGAGGCCGAAGATCCTGAAATCCTCCTCCTTCGCCTTCACGTTCTTGAAGAAGATCTGTGTGGCGCACTGGCCGATGATGGTTTGGGCATGTGGGGTCTCTTCGATAGCGTTGGGCCGCTGGAACGCGCAGATGAAGATCTGCCCAAGCTTTCTACCTTCCTGCAGGCCAGCCGCGAACTTCGCCGCAAAGAACTCGTTCCGCAGGAGCGGGGCTGTCTCATCAACGAAGTAGAGCGCTGGGTGACCGCGGTGAACAGAGACGTCCATCGTGCGATGCATGATGTACGAGACGACGGCCGGGCCCAGGTTATCCTTCTGCTCGTCGCTCAGAAGCGTGGTGAAGTCGAAGGACGTCATGCGAGCGCCGAGATCGAGGCTGTCGTTGAGGGCGTTGAAGACGTGACCGTGCTGGTTGTCGCTGATCCAGGGGCGGATAGCCTCACGAGCGGCCGAGTCTGCGCTGAAGGCAGAGTCCCAGATCTCCTTGAGGCGGCGATTTTCGCGCGAGGGCTCCGCCTCGAGGATGTCAAGCATCTGCCCGAACTGTTCCGAAGAGGCGTCATCCGTCAGGCCGGTGATCAGCTTCATCCAGGTTGTTAGGAACTCGCGATTACGGGGCTGCGAGAGATCCATCTGCAGCGGATTCATCGCGCAGCTGTCGTCGTCGAAGCGCACGTAGTTGCCGCCGGCCATGCGGGTGACGACTTCCGTGCCGTAGAAGCGATCGAAGAAGAAGACTCGGAGCTCCGGAAAGCGCATTGCCATTTGGGCGAGCCAGGAGACCGTGACCGTCTTACCGGAACCAGAGGGACCGATGACAAGCATGTGCCCGAGGGGTTCTCGGTTGCCCGGATCCGAGGTGTCATGAAAGACGAAGTTGTAGGGGCTGCCCGTCGAGGTCTTGAGGATCGTGACCGGTCCCTCGCCCCACGGACTGCGGTCCGCGCCCTTGCTATTCCGCTGCATGGCGAGAAGCGTGGCCACGTTGACCGCGAGGAATTTCCAGGGCCGCGGCAGCTTGTCGTAGGTTGGGAACATCGAGAACCAGACCGCTTGGCTGGCCGGCCCCTCAACCACGGTAGTGACCTCGTTCTGAGCGGCAACGGTATTGATCTGCGACAAGTAGCGGTCCAACTCCTCGTCTGTGTCAGCCTCGACGATCAGGTTCAGGTTGTAATTGCAAAGGACCTGAGTGTCCTCCGCGCCGCCCCCGATGATCTCTCCGACCGCGGCGAACTGAGCGTGTGCGTTTTCTGTCATGAAGGTCGTGCGGGCCATCCGCTTCGCGGTATCCAGCTTCATTGTGCCGGCCGTGCGGGAAAGCGGTTCGATATGGTGGTAGATGGTGTATTCGAACTTCAGGCTGGCGAGGTCGGCGAGCATGCGTTCTTCCGTTGCGTCGCCCCAAGTTTTGACTCCGACGATCGCCATCGACTTCTTGCGAAGGCCGGACGTCCAGTAGATGCGTCCGGACTTGTCAGAAGCGAATTCGACGGTGTCGGATGTGATCTGCTCGGAGACGCTGGCGCCCCGGCTGTAATGGGGTGTGGGACGGCTAATCGGCGACGCTAGGCGGCCGAGGATCTTGAGGGGGGACTCGCCACCGTCCCCGTCCTTCAACACCTGAGGGTCGAAGGGTGACAGAGCGGCCTTCGTGAGGTCGACGGCCTCGCCAAGAGCAAGCTTGCCGGCCTTTTTGTCGACGGAGATCACGATGTAGTGATCGGTCAGAAAGGAAGAGCCCTCGAACGAGCTTTCCCACGTCGCGGCAAGCCGCGCCATGTGGGTGTTGGGGTGTGGCATCAGCTGTCCGGGCCGGATCGCGGTCCGAACGGTGAAAACCCGGGCGTGAGCGCCCCGATCGGCGATTTGACTGAGCCAAGTGCGGCGGGCGATACCGAGGGCCTCGTGCTCATTCTGACTGGTCACCTGCAGCTCGGCGCCGGCAACCTTGATGACGCGAAGGAGGTCCCCTCTTTTCGTCTTGATCGTCATTCGATCAGCCATCATCTCTTCGAACGGCAGGAAGTCGACGAGGCGCGTTTCCTTCGGCATCGGCAGCAGCCTGCGCGAGACAGCAGGCACAAGCATGGCGGCGCCGCCTGCGACCGAGGCCAAGAGACCTGCGGACGCGATAACTGCGCCAACGGTGCTCTGGGTCATGAGGAGCGCGGAGACGTCAACCGACATAGGTCTTGCCCTTGGTCTTCACGATATTGGGAGTGGCCTTCATGAAGGCCTGTCGCGCGATCAGGATGTTGTGGAGGTGGGGCTCCTTGAAGCCCGCCACGACCGAGAAAGCGGAGGCCGTGAGCAGGACGATCATCCCGGGGATGATCCCAAACCCCGCGGCCATACCGAAGAACCAAAGGAACATGCCGCCGCCGATTGAGCAGCCCGCCAATAGCGGCGGCATGTATGCGACCGTCTGAGGGCTCGCGACATACTTGAGGATGGGAGACTTCAGCACGGTCGTTTCCTTTGCGGTCGGCGGGTAGATCAGCTCGTGGCGAGCGCTTCGCCGCCACCGAGGGTGGA
The DNA here is from genome assembly GCF_004135585.1 of Sphingosinicella sp. BN140058. NCBI lineage: Bacteria > Pseudomonadati > Pseudomonadota > Alphaproteobacteria > Sphingomonadales > Sphingosinicellaceae > Sphingosinicella > Sphingosinicella sp. BN140058. Next base: position 119,570 of record NZ_CP035502.1, read on the forward strand.
CAGCCAGCCGATAACGTTCGGAACGATCGCCATTGCGAAGGAGACACCGACGCCGGTGCTGACCCACTTCCAGTTGAGCTTGCCGAAGAAGCCGAGCATCAGGCAGGCGACCATGCCGATGCCGCCGACGACGAGACCGAACGTTGCGAGCGATTTGCGGAAAGTGTTCGCGCCGGCGGTTGCTTTGCCGAGCGGGTTGCTGGTGTCGAAGGCCTGAGCAAGAGCGATCTCGGGCATGGCAACGGCGGCAAGAGCGAGCGCTAGCTGGGCGAACGCGATCCCGCGACCGACGTGGGTACGATTGATGTTCATGGAAAAACTCCCCGGTGGTTTGTCGTGCGGCTGGGGGAGTCAGGAAATCTGATGAGGCCCCCGCCAACCCGCTCTCGCATACTATCGGCGGAAAAGACCCTCGCCAACAGGTTTTTGCAGGAAGTTTTTCCAGGCGCCTGGGGCGCGGTTCCAGGGGCTAGGAAGCCGGCAGGAACATTGGATTCGTCAGTGCAAAGAGCGTAACGCATTCGGCTGGATCTTTGGTGCGGTCGATGGCGGCTTTGACTCGCACGCGTGGGCGCCCGCGCGCGCGCGGGGCGGCGCCGGGGGACGAGGCAACGCTCCGTACGCGCTGCGGCCACGGTGAGGACGCTGCAGTGGATCGAAGGGGGGAGCAGAGACATGCCGAGCCTCGCGCTGAAGGTTGCCGAGCGATTTTCGAAACGGATGATCGTCGGAGCGAGTAAGGCCAAATCGGACGACCGTTGCCTGGGACGGCCGGGGGTGTCACCGGACCTGAATGGCGAGAAGTTGTGGCTGGCCGCGGTGGGTCCAGAATGTGTTCGACGCCGTGGCTTGGCCAGGCGCGCCTCGCGGCCGACCGGGCGGTGTCGCCGGCGCAATCAGGGACCGACTGGTGACCGTGCGCGGCCGACCTCCCGGGGCTGCTGCCTAGGATCTTGTCGCTGGAACTGCGCCGCTTCTAACCGCCGTTATCCGCGCTCGCGCGGCGCCGAGGCGAACCTGGTCAAACGCAGGATTGTGGATGCAGGAGGCGTCTCCGCCCCATCCCGCAACGGCCGATCGGAGCCGGGCGGAATGAGGCGGAGAGGGCAGCGGCCAGCTTAGCGTTCTCGATCGCGATCCCGGCCAATGCCTCGGGCAATCTCATCCGCGTCGTCACGGTAGGTGTTGTAGGCAGTTGCGAGGTCGACGGTGTGGTAATTGACGTCTTCGCGCGCGGCCGGGTCATCGTAGATTCGCTCGGCGGCCCGCCGCAGCTGTTCATCGGGGGCGATCTCGCGGAGCAGCCGGATGAACTCGGCGACCTGAGGCGTGTGAGCCTGATCTGGAGTCGGATAGATCCGAGATGCTTCCTCCTTGCGAGTTGCTCGATCTCCGCCCTCGTTGGGCGTCGCCTGCAGGGCTGGTGTTGGTGAGTGAGGAGCAGTCTTAGCGAGCTCGGCACGCCGAGCGTGTTCGTGTCTCAGAGCCTCTATCACAGCGGGCGCACGGCCCCAGTTTCGGAACAGGGTTCGCACAGCTTGCCTGGCTTCCTTGCCCAATTCCACGGTCCTTCCCTCAAGGCTCAGTGCGGTCGGGTCCTGGCCTTGCGTCTGGATCCATCTAACAAGCCGCTGGACCTCATGCTGCTGCCGTTCATACACGGATCCTAGCCGCCCGTTTGTGCGAGCGGCGAAGCGTGGTGTGCGGAGCAAGAGTTGGTCTGCTCGATCGAGCGCAGGCGCGCTGTACGAGAAGGCACCGTTGGGCAGCTTCTCCTGCTTCACGGGAATGCGCTGATCGGCAATGCGTTTGATGAGTGCGTCCCAATCGGCGTACTCGGCTCGGGTGGTCCCGGGCTTCACCGGCGGCGTCTGATCGGGGAGCTCGAAGAGCGTCGGATCGGCTTGTCGGCGGCGCCGGTCGACCTTCTCCTCGGGACGGTCGGCTGGAAGAGAATCCCGTCCGTGAACGGCGGCCTGATCAGTGCGAGCGGGTGTTTCGCTTGGATCTGAACCTGGAATGCTGGTTGCTATTGTGGAAGGCGTCTCAAGAGTTCGCGGGTCAACGACGTTGGTCGGCTCGGAGGGGCCCTGAAATGCGGGAGCCTCCGGATTGTTGAGGTCCGGGATAATGACCTCTGGCGCCATTTCCCCGGCCGGACTTGGGGCGTGCTCCCGCAGCGGGTCGAGGCCGACGGGAGTAGCCTGCGGATCGTCCGCCAAAGGTGCGTCCAAATCCTGTCGGGGCCCAATCGTTGGTTGGACAATCGGAAGGCCTTCGATGCTCGCCGGGTCTATGGCGACGAACGGCGGGTTAGCGGGTTCGGTGACAGGCTCCGCGAGTTGGTTGGCCACGGGGGGCGTGGCGGACGCGGTACCCGCGTCGACGGGCGCAACGACGCTGGAGTCGGCAGGCAGCCTCGGGCTCTCGGCGTCGGCGTCGATAGAGGCCGGCGATGCCCCTGTGGATGACTGGGCGCGTCGGCGCGTATCCAGAGGTGCAGGAACTTCACCGTCGAGGAACGCGTGGCGGAGGGTGGACATTCCGAGCCGCTCCTCGAGCACGGTCTTGAGAGGTTCGAGCAGCTCATTGATCTCCCTGATCCGACGCTCGCGATCCTCCACGTTCCGCGCCGCTGCCGCGAGTGCGGGACGATGTGGAGCTAGGGCAGCGTCGATGTCGTTGATATGATTTTGGGCGCCCTGCCAACGGTCTTGGATCGCCTGCCTCATAATGCGAGTGTTGAGGTCGGCGCGTCCTTTTTGAATGTCCGTCAGATATTGGAGGCAGGTCTGTCGAGTCCTGATCGCTCGGGACTTAGCCTTGGCTTCCAGGTGGTCGAACGTCATGATCTCCCGGCGGTCGTCGGCAACACTCTCGACCAGGCGAGCACGCTCGGCGGTGAGAGCACGGTATTGCGTCATGGCGGGGTGTGCTGGGTCCACGCGTCCAACAGTCCGCGCGAGATTGTCGAGCTCGTGTTGAGTTGTCTTGTAAGCCTTCTCCGACTCCTTGGCCTGGCGCTCAATTGATCGCTCCGCGTCGCTCCAGATGGCTATGGCGTTCAGCTTGCCAACTGTGGTCGGCACGCCAATCGATTCCAATGCGGCAGCCTTGGTCCCGAGGTGTTCGGTCGGGGTTCGGTCGATGCCCATCTCGGTGTACCGGCGGGCGTCGATCCTGCGTTGAACGCCGCGTGCCTTAAGGACTCGGTTCGTGATCTCCGCGAATTTCATGCGATGGCGCTTCACGAAGTTCTCGTCCCAGCGGCGCTCCTTCCTTTTGTCGCCGCGAGTGGGGTCCTCAATCTTGTTCTGGCGGAAGGGGTGCCGCACGCGAGCCTCGCCCTTGTGATCGAAGTGCTCGGCGTATTCGAAATCCCAGAGCCCTTCCTCTGGAATGAAGCGGGCTGGTCGATCGTAGGCAACGATGTGGAGGTGGTAGTTGCGGCTGTCATTGTGCGCGTCCGGCGCGTGGATGACGGCCGTGTACATGAGGCCAACCTTGCCAACGGTCCCGTCCTCGCGAGAGCGCTGTTCGAGGTTCCCGAGGTAGTCGCAGAAGTTTTGGACAATGAGCGCTCGATCCTCAGCGGAGATCTCGTACGGCAGCTCCGCGACGAAGCGGATTTGCGTTCTTCCGCCGCGTCCGGATTTGAACTCGAGGGGCGACAGGCGTTCGTCGTATTTGGCCATGCCACGAGCCGCGGCGATGATCTTGCCGGCGCGTTCGGCGGTGGAGATGAACGGCTTGGCTTTGAACGGCTTCTTGCCCCGTTCGGCGTCGGGAGATGCGAGGTAATCCTGGTAGGCTGCTTGCACTTGTAAGGCATGCTCTTTGAAGCCTGCGTCCGGGAACGAATAGTGCCTCAACTCGGCCCACCAGGCGGGCAAGATCTCCGGATCCAGGAGGAGCTCGTGAACCTTCGGCTCACGCTCGATCCGTTCGACGGCGCGCCAGAATTCCTGACGTTCGAACGGATCCTCAGAGATGTTAGAGAAGATCGAGGGCACGCCGTTTCGGAACTCGGGTCGGTCGCCCATAATGGCGACTTCATCCGTGGTGGGAGCTTCGCCAATCAGGCCCTCAGCGACGCCTCTGGGGTCGGCGGCCATGCGACTGGCGGCGTGCTCGACGACGTCGTCGCGCTCTACGTAAGCGGCGTGCTGAGCGCCACGGCTAACCTCGGCGGCTCCATCTCGCTCGATGTACTTGGAGTGGTCGAGTGCAGCTGTCTTCGCACGCCCGACGCGGCCTTCCAGCGGCTGCCCGCCGACAGTGGGAGACGCGGTCTTGTTTACGGGGATGTATGAGAAGTGGAAGGAGGTAGCGCCGGCGGCGGTTCGAGGACGGTCAATGAGTGGAGAGGGCGCCTTATAGTCTGGCTCCATAGCCCAGCGAGCACGGCCGCCCGGGAGGCGGACCTCATCCCGTTCGAGTTTTGGTTTTCGCTTGCCGATCTGGAGGATCATCTCCTCTTCCTGTTGGCGGCGGAGGAATTGAGCGAGCTTGGAATTCGCCGCCTGGACGTCGGCGGAGAGCGGTGACTTGGCCATTTCATTTTCCCTTGGGAGGCTTCCAAAACCATGATGGATTGTGGAAGGGCTGGCAAGCGAGATTGCCTGCCCACAAAAGATCCACAGTGTGTGCCTGCCGGAAGCTGGTCGGTGACCAGGTGGAGGCCCCGACGCGGTGCGTCGCCAAGGTAACGGGCTTGGGCCGCCAAGCCGTTACGGTATCCCTCGGAGAGCGCACAGAGGGAATTTTGGCCGCGCCGGCGGCAAAATTCCCTGCAAAATTGGGGCTCCCCAAGTTTGCGTTATTGCGCCTATTCCACACAAGGTAACGTGGGCGCCGCCCCGTTACCATTAGAGTGGAGAAATCCTCAGATTTCTGGCCCTCGGCGTTACCAAAACGACGATCCGGTAGGATCCGTCGTGGAGGTAACACGGGGCGGGAAAGTCCCTTCGGAGATCTTGTTGACGACCTCGGAGCCGGGGCATAGATTCCCTCACGTTCATCGGGAGGGCCGAAACTCCGTTTCGGAGGGCTTCGCCCATAGGGGAAATAGTGTGGCAACAGGCAACGAAGGTGAGACGGACGGCGGCCAGAATGGTCCGTCCGGGAGTGTTGGAGATGCTGTCGAGATCCTCGCGGGTTTCGCCGGGCAGCTGTCTAGGCGGGTGTTGGATCCGAGCCGTGGTGAAACTGTGGAAGCGAGCTTGCAGCGCAATCTTCTGAGCGAGCCGGAACGAGCGCGGTTTCTGAATGAGCTGCTCGTTCAGATTGTCCCAGCCAGGGCAAACGTGGATCTCTGGATGGCCTATCTAGAAGGTGGCAGAAGCCCGTTCGGAGATAAGGTTCTGCAGAAGGTGGCATCCGGAGATGAGAAGCCGATCCAGTCGCTTCAAAGGGCGGGTCCGCGAGTAGCCAGGCAAGAGAAAAAGGTGGCCGGCTTGCGAGCGCAGCGGGACCTGCTCGACGTTCAGATACGGGCCGAGGAGGACAAGCAAGCCTACTATCAGGCGATCGAGGCGGCGGCCCTTCAATGGTTCGTAACCGACGAACTTCTGAAGATGACGGCCGGCGTTTTCGCGATGGGCCCGGCGTGGACGGTTATGCGTGCGATCTCGTCGTTCTTAAGTGACGAGGCGGTGGAACGCGAGACGATGTTGGCGATCGGGGACGAGAAGCAACACGAGGCCGCAAGGCTGCGGGCGGAGCGCGCATCCGAGACCGAGTTGATGCTCGGATCGTTGGACTTCTTTTGCGGTTACGAGCCGTACGAAGCTGAGCTTCGGCGAGCGCTTTTGGAGGTCGCACGAAAGTTCGAAGTAAGGCGCGATGAGGCCGCCGGCGACGGAAGGAGAGCGAGATCTAAGCGGACCGCCGCAGAGAGGGCTCGCCCCGAAGCCCAGAAGGATCGGCGGCTGGTCCTTGATGGTCTGGAGGCGGCGGCCTAGCCTCTCGGTACAAGCGGCTCATCAGGCCCCGGTCATCCGCAGGATGGCCGGGGTTTTTTTGTGTGAGTTGCGGATGCCTTGCGGGTACCGCTGGCCGACTTCGAGCGGCCAGGGGTTTCGTAGAAGCGCGTCAAAAAAAGTACCGCCCGTTCTGTAACGGGCGGGTTGTCCGGGTCGGGGAGAATGGTGAACTCGGTGGCCTCGCGCCGCCGCGCACTGAGACTTAGTCGAAGGCGCGAGCCCCGTGTTTCGGCTTGCGGGAGAACGAACCTTTACCCTTACGGGGACGAACGACCCGGGTGTAGCCGTCGGTAGAGGTCGTGGCTGCGAATGCCATGCGGCGCGAGACATCCTGCGGCGCAATCTTGATGGTCATCGGCGGCATCTTTCATTCCCTTCTCTGCTTACATTTCGAGCAGCGAAATGACGGGGAGGGGCCCCGTCGGAGCCGGATCAATCGGGAGGCGCAATGGCGGACACCGATTGTTTTTCGGCCGTCCGAGGAGGATGGATCGCGTGGAGAACGCGGCTGGGCGGAACCATCTGCGGAGGGAAGCTGAGGAGGCTGCGAGGATATGAAAAGGGGCCCCGCCGATGGCACGGCGGAGCCCCTATCGGACGCCAGTTCAGGTGCGCGTGGACGGTTCGGTCATGCTAGGCAGAGCACCGGCCGAGCGGCTGCCACTCGGGAGGCGTATCGAAGCTCGGCGACGATCTCCTCGACCTCGATCTGGATTGTGTGCGGGTCGATCCCGAGGACGTCAGCGAAGCTCTGGGCAAGACCTTCCGTGTCCTCGCCGGCCATCTCGGCGGCGGCGAGTAGGAGGAGGCTTTGGCTGTAGGTCTGGACCGGAGCGGAGGAGGCGCACGCGGCGAGGTAGAGCGGTGCAGAAGCCATGATTTTCGTCCCCGATTGTTGGATCAAAGAGGGATCGAAAGCTGTGCAGGGAGCCCCAGGGGTTTGCCGACGCGGGTGGATGCGGCGAGGCCTGTGAGCGTGAGCTCCACTGACATCGCCTGGGATCGAGCGATCAGGCCGCGATCTTGAAGGTTCGCTCGTGCCCGGGGATCTGTTGGAACTCACGCGTGCGGCGATCAGGAAGGCCGAGGACGGCGGTGAGCGGGAGCGTGGTCTGCCCCTGCTGAGGCCAGTTCGCGACCAGGGTGTCGAACGCGGCGTTCGCTTCGGCTGCGGTGTCGAAGGTGACGAAGGCAAGGCCCGTGTCATAGAGTTCCGCGCGGACGTCGTCGGGCACGCCCGTGATGTCTTGGAAGCGGCTGGAACTGGCGCCGATGGCGTCTCCGGTCTGAAGCATCAGGACGGCGGTCCGCGTTTTGGCGGCGAGGGTCTCAACGAAGGCGGGACCAGTGTAGAAGCGTGCAGTCATCGTTTTCATTCCCTTGTCTTGGATCATCCTTTTCAAAGCCGAATGGCAAGGATGGTGGGGCCGGCGAGGCCTCGGTAGTTCGGCGGGCCCGGAACCTCTGAGAGCGGGTGGCTATGGCTGGCCATCGTGATGGCATCAGGCGGCGCACGAGATGCGCGAACGGCAGATTTAGAGCTTCGTAAAGAGACCCGCCGCGGCGCACGCCTGGCGGGTCTCTGCAAGTGCATTGCTGTCGTTGCGATGACTTGTGTGAGGCAATCAGAAGGCGTTGACGGGGTCGTTCTCGCAGCGGTCGTAGGTCCCGCCCTCTGCTTCAGTGACGGCGGGGATTGGCGGCCTCACCCGCCGCACGCGAGCACCTCGTAAGCAGCGGTCGGGACGTCAGGTTCCCGGCACTTCCTACAGCTTCCGGTCGCTAGTTCCATTGCAGTTCGGCAGAAGGCGCCGCAAGCGCTGCACGGGATCGGGAGGTTTTGCCCGGCGGAGCAGTCGCACCCCACATGAGCAAGCTGCATGTCAGAACACGTGCAGGCGCTGGCAACACCCCGGAGGTGGGCCAAGCTCTGCCAAGAGTTGGGGCGCGGTTCATCGTCGTGGCACATGTTTGAATCCTTCTTTGGCGGGCAATTTGTCGTTGGCGGCCTGGTCGGATTGGGCCGGCCGAGCGGAGCGATCGACCCGGAAAGGTCCGCTGCGTCGGGCGGCCGGGATCGACCCTATCAGCGGCTACCCGTCGGGCGAGGTCAGGCAGCCAGGCGCGACGGCTGGGTGCGTTGTGGGATAACGAACTCGACCAAGCGGGCATCCCCCGGCACCCCATCGAGAACCGGGGCGGTGTTCGAGGCTCTGGCGTTGTGGAGGATGCGAGCGGGGACGCCGATGCATCCCGCTGCGTAGTCCAATAGGTCGTACCCGGTGTGCCATGGCATGGGTGCCATGACCATCTGTACGGGACGACCGGCAGCGGCGGGAGCGACGGTCACTTCGACGCAATCGGGAGCGGCGTCGTGGAAGCGGGCGAGGATGATTGTCCCGTGATACTCGAGCAGATTGTCCTGGTTGGTGGACGTGCTCAGTTCGTCCGCGTCGAACGGGGAGAGCGTTGGAGAGCCGGGGGATATCCGCGACGGGAGAACACCAGCCGGGAACGAGACGTTCGCGAACCAAACAGCCGCACTGTAAAGGCTGATGCATGTGTCAGTCAGGCGATCAATCGTGACCTCGCGCCAGTCGATGTCATCGGCGCAGGCGAGGTCAAACCAGTGCCGATTGATCGCTGCATTGGCCTGAGCAAGGGTGATGCGGAGGTCGGTGCGGAAGCGGCGAGCAAGCGTCTTGCGGCCGGAGAGCGTGAGCATCTTTCATTCCCCTATCTGGATCCGATCTGGCGTGCCTGATCGTGAGGGGGAATGGTCTCGGCCGGAGCGGAAGCGAATGGCACAGAAAGACCCGCCTCGGCGTCTACGCCGGGCGGGCCTTTGTGGTCGCGGTAGCGAGTGGTTCAAACCGAGTGGGTAGCGACGAGCTGGGTGAGTTCGGCGACCTTGTCCTCGTGGCGCTGGACCCAGTCGTCGGCCGGCGCGCGACCGAGCTCGACGTCGGCATAAGCGCAGTTCAGCATCTGCTGCGCCCAAGCGAGATCCTGCTCGGCATGTCCGAGCGGGTCGGCGGCGCGGCGGGCTGCGCAGTCGTCGGTCTCGGCTTGATTAAGGCGTGCGGCGAGCACGTCATCGCGAGAACCAGCGAGCAGCCCGACACCCTTATCCAGGCGGACGATCAGCGGCTGGCCGGCGCCTGCGTCGATCGCGTCGGAGACGACCTTTTCTTGATGGGGAAGGACGATCAGCGCGATGGCTCGGCCGTTGTGAATAGCTTGGCCTCGGTAGGCTTTGGGCTGATCGGTGCAGCCGATGGCAACGAGGGCAAGCGGAGCGAGCGAGGCGGCGATGATCATCTTTTCATTCCCCTATCTGGATTCGATCTGGCTTGCCTGATCGTGAGGGGGAACGGCCTCGGCCGGAGCTGAGCGACTGGCATGGAAAACCCGCCGCGGCTCTTCAGCCGGGCGGGCCTTCGTCTGGTCTTTGGCCGAGGGATTACTGGTAGTGGGATCTGAAGCGAACGGCCTCCGGGTTGTCGGAATGGCGAACGACGGTGCCGAGTTCGGTCTCCGACGGGGTGGGGGCATCACCATAGACGTCCCACCACGGACGGACGTATCCGTAGTTCTGGTCAATGAGCGCGTCGATGTGGGCGTCATACTGCTCCGCCTTGGTCTTGGCAGCAGCGGGGCGATGGTGTGTTCGGCTCGCGGCCGCGAGGACCATCATGTGATGGCGAAACGGCATCGATGTCGGGAGAGCGTGCCTCGAGACGATCATCGCTTTCATCCTTCTGCTGGCTTCGATTTGACCCTTTCGAATTGTGCAGGATGATCCCTGTCGGAGCGGAGCGACTGGCCAGGGAAAGACCCGCCTCGGCTCGTCAGCCGGGCGGGCCTGATGGCGAACGACAGTCGATCCGATGATCAGGAGGCGTATTCGCCGAAGGGACGGTCGGTGACCGGCTCATCGCGAATGTCGAAGAACTCGCCCATCGGGATGCGCCGGAAAGTTTGCGTGGCGCTGATCAGGCTGGCGATCGTTAGTCGGCCGGAGTCGGGATCGTCGCGGGCGACGCCCATGAAGCTACCGGAGTCGATGTAGTAGACGTTCCCGAGCTGGGTCGGAGCGTCAACAGGAGTGTGGCCACAGAAGACGCGATCGATACCCTTCACTCCGGAATCGTTACGATGGGAAATACGGTCGCGGCCCCAGAGCGCCGACATGGTCGTGTGCTTGTCGCCAGCCTCGATGGCTGCCTTGAAGGTTGCCCAGTCCATCCCGTGCGGCACCTCGCCATGGACCAGGCCGACGAGCCCGCGCTCAGTTTCGATTTCCTGGATGATCGGGAGAGTCCGAAAGGCCGCTATGATCGCCAAGCGTTCGTCCTGCGGGACATCCATCCACCAGGACATGCCGTTCTTGCGGGTCCAGAACCGGACGGCTTCTTCGGGCGGGGTGTCGCCGGTCTCGTACATCTCGAGGAACATATCCTCGTGGTTGCCACGACAAGGGAAGATGCGAGGATTGTTGATGAAGGCGCGGACGCGCCGAGACTCCGGCCCCCGGTCGACAAGATCGCCGACCGAAAAGAGGCGGTCGTTGGCCCAGTCGAACTGGACGCCGTTGAGGGCAGCGGCAACCACCGAGTAGGTGCCGTGGATGTCGCCGACTACGAAGTCGCGGCCGGCCCGGTTCATGTCGTGGCGAGCGATGCGCATGTGGTTTCATCCCATGATTTGTTTTCAATAAGGTTTGTCGGATTGTGGGATGCTCGGGGCGAAGCTGGAGCGACTGACACGAAAAGGCCCGCGCGGCGGCTGCCGGCGGGCCATGAAGAGAGCTGAGAGGCGTTACTTGCGGACAGCTGGGGCGAACTGCGCATCTTCAAGGCGGGCGAGCCCTTCGATGCGGATCACGTCCCGGCGAGTGTCGGCGCGCTTTATCCAGACGCGCCCTGGCCGAACCGGAACGTCCTCGCGGCCGCAGAAGCGGCTGTTGACGTTGTCCGCCTCGAAGATGTCGGTGCGGCCTGGCGTCAGCGTAGTGACGCCGTGTCCGATAGCCCCAGCGGCGGTGGTGCGGCACATGCTGCCCGAGCACTCGAACCCGTCGTGGGCAATGAGCATGTCGTCCTGCGTGACAACGCGGATGACGAGCGCGCGAACGCGGTCGCGATCAAAGTGGCCGCTTGCGTTTCGATGGTAGAGGGCCCTCGTGATCATCACCTCGATCGGCTGGCCGGTCAGCGGCATTCTGGACCCCCTCTCGAAGAAGCAGACCTGCTGTCCGATGAAGGCCACGACCTCGCCCTTGCGCTTGTCGCTTGCCACGGGCGTGACGAGGAGCGGCGCGTACTGAGGCGCAGCTGCGTGGATGCGATGTGCGACGTCGGCGAGGCGGTGGTTGCGAAGCATTTTCGTTCCTCTGTCTGGATCGATCTGGCTCGCCCAGATTGTGAGGGGATGGCCGTTGTCGGAGCGAGAGCGACTGGCACGCAAAGACCCGCCTCGGCTTCTCAGCCGGGCGGGTCCAATCTCTGCTCCGAATGTTGCCTTAACGCTCCTGGAGGGGCTCGATCGGCGCCGAGAGCCCGATTGCCGCCCAGCCTTTCGGAGTTAGGCTCCAGACGCTGTAACGGCAGCGGCCGCCTGCTGGTTGGCGGTGCAGCTGCACTAGGCCGCGGCGTCGATTGGGGATGAACACTTTGGCTGGCGGGAAGCCCCTGTGATCACTCGTCATCCGGCCGCCTCGCGCTGCAATCCGGAGGAGGAAGGAGCCTCGTGAGCCGGTCAATTTGATTTGGCTGGCCATGGTCGAACCTTTCTGGGTGGGGCGCGGTGAGCCCCGTCGGGGTGAGCCAAAAAAACGCGCGGCGCCTGCGGCGCGGATACTGGCCGGAGCCGGTGCGGCGCCGGCCAAGGGCGATCAGGGCTTACGCCCAGTACACGTGGGTGGCCTTCTGGCGACGGCCGCTCGCAACGAACGCAGCGAGACGAGCGGCGGAATAGTCCGTCAGGTGAGCGCGGGCCTGAACTGCCGCGGAGAAGGTGTCGAATTCGACTTCGCACGGGCCTTCATAGCGAGCGTCGATGCCGAGGTCGCGGAGCATAGCCAACATGTTGCCCTGGCAACGGTTGATTTCGACCTCGTCCGCGACCCAGTTCACGCCCTTGATGTATGCGGGGCAGTGCTCCTTGCCATTCAGAGTAATCTGAAGGCCGAGGCGGATGATCTCGTTGAAGAGGCGGACGGCGGTCTTGCCATTCTCGCTCAACGCCAGCCGATCGCGGATTTGGTCCTGAACCTGTGTCGGCAGGAGGCACGGGCCGAACGAGCTCACATACGGAGGGCTGCAGTCGTCGTCATAGGCATAGGCGCAGACTGCCTCGCCGTTCGAGAGTTTCTGGCCGTCGAGGAGACGCGCGATCGAGTCCACGGTGTTCTCGTCGATAAAGACCATACCGTGGTCAGGCGCGATGGCAGTGATGGCGAGCCAGTTGGTGTGGTCGCGGGTGCTGGCGTCGACGTTGCGGTTGGTCGCGATCAGGTTCACCGACATTGTTTCATCCCTTTATCTAAGTTCAATTCGTTGGACCGAATTGGAAGGGATGGACCGGCCGGAGCGGGAGCGACTGGCAGGAAAAGACCCGCCTCGGCGCGAGCCGGGCGGGCCGATCGGACGGGCGGGTTACAGCGTTACGGTTAGGAGCGCATACGCCTGATCAGGTCGCAGATTGGTAGCGAGGTCTTGCCACTCTCCAGCACCGGGGCTCCCGGTGCAGATGCGCCAGAGGCCCACCGTCTGAGTGTCCTGGTTGACGAGGTAGCTGGTGCCATCGCCATTCGTGCTCTCCAGAACCCAATCCTCGCTCGTGTGGGGCTGCTGATCGCCGGCGGCATGCTCGACCTTATGATCGAAGCCCTTGCTCACGAGCCAAGAGGCGAGGCCGTCGTTCGTGATTAGTGCGGCCGCCTCCTTGAACGAGGTTGAATCCGCGTCTTTGGGAAGATTGCTGATCCTCTCGCAGCGGATGATGAAGCGTTCTCCGGAGAAGGAGAAGACGCCCTCGACGGCATCGGCATTGTCCGAAGGGGTTCCGAAGCCGAGGATGACGTCCTCGATCGCACGCGGCTTGAGGAGCGTTTTGGCAGCGTCATAGGCCTGGAGGCCAATGTCAGACTTGATCGAGTAGCGGTAGATCGAACCCACGGCAGGTCTCCTGTTGTTTTCATTCCATCGACTGGCTTCAGTGGGATGGAGCAGGTCCGGGGAGAGCATCGTGCTGGCGCTCGGGGCATGTCACGGAAAAGCCCGCCGCGGCGGCTGCCGGGCGGGCCTCTCAATCATCTCGCTTGGATCTTAGGCGCCGTAAGCGCGATGCGAGTCGAAGCCCGCTGCCGCCACGCAGGCTGCGAGCTCGGGCGAGACGCGCGGCTGGGCGGCGCGGCGACGAGCGATCATCGCGCCAATCTGACGGCCCGTCATCGCCTTCGCGGGGGCGGCTGGCTTCTCGGCATTGCGGCGGCGAGCGATGATGGCACCGAGAGCGCGGTTCGAGAGCTTCATGATTTTCATTCCCTTGATTGCGTTGCAATTCGACCTGGCGAATTGATGCAGGGACGGACCGGCCGGCGCGGTAGCGATCGGCGCGGGAAGACCCGCTCTGGCATCTGCCAGGCGGGCCTTCTCTCGAAGATTACGCTGCCCCTCGCCGCTCGGCGAAATGAGCAGCAAGGGCTTCGCGACCTTCGGCGCTGAGTGACGAGATGTATGCGCGAAGATCATCTCTGGTGATCGGCTCAATGGGCCAATCGTGGCGCGTCCGGTAGACGAGAGGGACAGGAGCGTCGGAGTCGTACTGGACTGCGGTCCAATCGAGAGTGAAGTCGCCGACGGTAACACCTTTGTGGGAGATGCCGTCGATCGAAGCAATCTCGCAGACGGAGCCGATCGCTCCCGCCGCGGCGAGCGCGGCGCAAAAGGCGGCGGAGATCTCGTTGCTGCGGTCGGTGGCGCCTTCGCTGCGGGTGAGCTCTGGATGAGCGCTCTCAAACGCGTCGATGACCGCAGCGATCACAGGCGCGAGCGCCTCGCGTCCGTGCGCGCAGCGCCAGCCGTATGCGGAGAGACGCGAGCCATTGCAATCTTGGCAGGTCCAAGCCTCCCAGAACGGCTTCGCCTCGAGGTATTCCCCGCGTCCGATATCCCAGCAGAGAGACACACCGCATGAGTTGCAGATCGGGGTAAGTGCGCCGTCTAGGGTGCCGCCGTGCCGAGTAACGCCCATCGTCGATCTCCTTCGCCTCGCGCGACCAAGCGGTCGCGTTTCATCCCCGCGAGGGGTTCGATCTGGTTAGCCAGATTATAGAGGGGATTAGTTCGGCTGGCGTGGGTCGCGTCAGTCTTGGCGTTCGACCGTCCACGGCTCCAACTCGTGCAGCGATCGATCGATCGCCTGGGCCCAGGACGGCCCTTGGCTGCGCGCATCGTCAAGGGCGTCTGAGATGGCCCAAGGGTCGTTGACCTGAAGAGCCAACAGGACGGCTTGAGCTTGGGCAAGATCCTTCTGGCGCTTCTGAAGGCGGTTCGTGCCCGTCCTGATCTGCGCAACGATCAGCTTATGGACCGCGAAGCGAACAGGGTGCGGGATCTGGACCATGATCCCGGAGTCCCAAAGGGCGACGACTGAAACTGGATCCATGATCAGCCACTTCAGGAAGACGAGCGGGGCCGCGCCGGCTTCGAGCTGGTTGAGATGCAGCGGTACCTTGTCGTCCTCGGTCTGCCTGGGCGTGACGAGTTCAACGAGGTAGCCAGCGCTGTTCCGATAGCCAGATCGGTACCGGCGGCCATCTAGCTCCGGGATGCCGTCGAATGAGGGATCGGCGCGCTGGAGGATGGCGACCAGGTTGTCGCTGGGGTCGTCGGCCGCGATCCTCAGATCAGGCGTGGCGACGGCAACGTCCTCAGTGCCGAGATGCTGCTCTGGCAGGAATTGCCCGATTAGATTCTCGCTGAGCATGTAGGCGGCGGTGCTGATGAGCACCGCGCCCTTCGAGAACAGGCCCGCATGCGCGAGAGCGGCGAGGATGGGGCCTTGATTGGTGTCAGGGCCAGCGAAGCCCGCTTTGCGCAGCATCCGGACCGTCTCGCGGCGCTGCTTTGCCAGGTCCATCCCGGTCCGCAGGGCTGCGACCTGCTTTGAAATCTCGGGATCGTCGGCTCGCCCGAGATGCTTGTCGACGCGCTTGATGCCTACAGTGAATTTGGCATGCGCGTAGAGGATGCCATTGCGAGACTGAGTGTAGGTTGAGCCAGCCGGAGGAGCAGTCTCGACTTGTTGCGTAAGATCAGCGAAGATCGTGCGGAGCGCCGGAGTGAGCGTCTTAGCCATTGTATAGACAGAGGTAACGCCCTGCGTCTATACATGCAACCTCAGGAGAAGCGATCAGGCGCGGCACATTGCCTTCATCGTTGCGGTGACGTCGGCGTCGACCTTCGATGCCGGTAAGCCGAACATCCGGGCAATGGTCGTAGCGCTATATTCCGGTTCGTCGCCGGCGAACTCGTCCAGGGCGAGATCAAGAAGATATTCGTCGTAGCTGAGGACCGGGGCGTAGGTATCGGCAGCCGTCGCTGCAGCCGGAAGCCCAGCAGCGGCGCAGTCTGCCGGAACGGTGTGGGTGGCGGCGATCATATTTCATCCTCGATCAAGATTTCAATTCGACCCGGCGAATTGATGAGGAGGCTGCCCTGCGCGTGAGCGCCAGGCGCAGAATGACCCGCCTCGGCTGGCGCCGGGCGGGTCATCGTCTCGGATCCAGCCGAGGCGCGATTGCTATGCAGGGTGATGGTGGGGGTCGAACCCGCGCCTTTACCCGGGAGGGTTTAAGAGGCAGTCCTTTCGGTAATCTGGGGGCAACGAAGGCTGGCGCGTGCGCGAAGGAAGAAATTGATGTCGGCGTCGGGCAAGGTGAGCGGTCCGGAGATCATTCCGATCGACAGGTGCAGGTCGTCGTCAATCGCGTGCTGAATGCGGTCGATTGCCTCTGAAGCAGCGACGACGAAGGCGATGAGCTCGCTGCTTCGCCGATGGCTGACCACAAGGAAATCGGTATCCACATGGCGGCCAAGCAGGGCCGGGGACTTGGAGCCGTCGACGAAAATGAGGCGCGTCGCCCAGTGATCGCCCCTACCGTCCGCAGGAACACGGAGGAAGGTCTCGACGCGCTTGTCGAGTGCGACGACCTGGTCGCCAGGAATGCCGGCAGCGGCGATCGCAGCGAAGATTGGGTGCGTCATCGCTCGGCCGTCACGCGTGTGCCGGGACGAGGTCCGCGGCAGCGTCGCGGGCGAGGCTGTGCCACTTCTCGGTCATGCGGCCGGTCTGAGCTTCGTTCGTGGCCTTGGCGCGGCGATCGACAACCGCGAGACCAAGGATGTTTTCCATGCTGGAGGCGAGCATGGTGCAGCGAGCGTTGCCTGCGTCATCCGCCGGGTGGCTCGCGATCCCCATGGTACCGCCCGCCGAGCGGATCGAGACGTGAACCTGCGGGCGCGAGGTCTTCCAGCCGCCATCGGAGATCTCGATGTGCGGCTTCTTCGAGTTGATGAGCGCGAGACGACGGACGGTGCGGATGAACTTGCGCATGCTGTTTTCCTCTCTGGAAGGGCTTCTCAATCGGCAAGCCGATCAGGAGCGTGACGCCGTCAGGCGCTCCAGCGGCCACCTTGGTAGGTGGCGAGGCCGTCGCGCTTCGCCTTTTGGAGGATCCGATCGGCGGCACGGTCGACCACCTTGTCCTTGTTGAGCGGACCGAAATCGAAGTCTCGCGAGATAAGGGCCGCTGACAACGTGCCCCGAACGTCGTCGAGCATGAAGTCGCCGGCGATCGCCACCCTGGCTTCAGCCACAGCTTCGTCGGGGAGCGAGAGTCCCATCACGACCATTGGCATGTTCTTATTCCTCATCTGATCCGGCTTCGAATGCTCGATAGCGAAGCGTGCGTCCCTCCGACGTTGGCGAGGTCATCAGAACGCGGATTTAAGGAGGCCAAGGCCGACTGCGCAGGAGCAGCAGAGTGCGGCCGGAGCGATGCCGATTGGCGAAGGGGCGAGAGCGCCGCGTGGATCCTCGACGGACACGCGCCGCAGGCGCGCGATGAGGCCTAGAATTTCGGCTTTGTAACCGGCTCCGGAGGAGGTGGGCTATCGACTTTCTGGCAGTCACCCGACAGCACTTTCTTCACCGCGAAGACGGTGCGGGGGCCATCGGTCACTCGCACGAGGCGGATGTTCGTCACGGAGCCACGACGTCGGTCGATCTTGATGGTAGAATGGCGGATCTCGAGTTCGCCAGCCTCGTTTACGCCCTGGAAGGTCGAGGTCCACTCAAACGCGTCGGGACCGGTCTTAAGGTCGCACTTCTCATGAGCCTCGCACATGTCGTTGAAAGCTCGCTTTTCCGCGTCCCACTCCTCCAGAGCTTTCGCCCCGTTCTGGATACGGTAGTGCGACGGGCTCGCGACGTTGACGTGCATGTCGTCCTCTGGATGAGTTTGAGACGTCATATCCGATGTGCCGCTCTCATCACAGCGGAGGATTAGGTTGCCATCATCGGCCGGCGCGGAGACGGCATTTCCGGCTGAAACGTTCGCCGGTGATTGCGCGGTTGGCGAGTTTTCTGAGCTGCATGCGGAGGCGAGCAGCGCGACGCCGATGGTCATGTACTTCAACTTTGTGTCTCCCCTGTCCACCGACGCTAGATCCACACGGAGGGCGGCGTAAACAGCGATTATCGTCAGGCGGGAGGATTTGTCCGGTAGCCCAGCAGCGGGCTAGAAGTTGCCTTTGAGGCCCTCGGTGTTGAAGCGCATGACCTGCAGACCGGCTTGAAACACTTCGGCCTGGATCGACAGGACGGAACCCCTCCTGATCGCCTGCTCGATTCTGCGACGGTCGGCGAAGAAGAGGACGTCCGGCGAGCCGTCGCTGGAGCGGCTGGCCCTGAACCGAGCGGCAGGCTCCTTCCCCACCCGGACCTGCAGGGCACAACCTCCGAAATCGCACATGAACTGGCCGCCCTGCTCAAGGATCAGAATCGCGTCTGGGTTGCCCAGGCCGTCCCGAAGGCAGAGCTTGGCGCGCGTCATCTCATAGCCGACGTCGAGGCCGTTCGCCGACCTCAGGCACGCGAAGCGGATCACCTTGTCCGTCATCGGGTCGGTTTCGCGGCGGTATTCCCAGGTGAGGCTGTTGTCTTCGGTCGGGTACTGCTCCTTGAACGCAGCAATCTCTCGCTGGCTGTTCGCGAGATAGTCGTCGATCTCAGGAGAGCTGCCTGAACCGCTCATGATGGAGACGCCCAGGAGGACGAACAGGGTCGCAACGATTCCGAGGCTGATCCGGACGGCAGGGAAGGAGCGATAGCCCTTGTTCTCAACCATGTTCCAAAGGGGTGCGCAGACGGCCACCGCCCCTACAATCACCAGGGCCCACGCACCTGCGCCTCGTGCGTTTGCGAAAAGCGCGAAGAAGATGAGAGCCAGTGACCAGAGTACCAAAAGGGCAGATTTCATGTGGGGACCTGTCTTGCATCGTTCGCGATCTCTTCGAATTATAGATCGCACGGGGGCGGTCGTGTGGCGGCTGGCCGAGCTGTCGGCCGGGGCTGGCCCTCAAGGCCGAGGTGGTCGACGCGCATCAGAGACGCGTGTAGAGACCCGTCATATCCGTGAAGATGGATTGGAGCTGCTCCGCGTAGATCATCTCCCGCTTGTCGACGACCTCCGGTCCCTTCGCTCGCGTGACCTTTACGAGCTCCAAGCGGTAGCTGTCCGTGGGATCGAGGTAGATCCGCATAGCGTTAGCACGATGCTTTGTTGAGGCGGCCGGGAGCCGGAACATCAGGCAATCGGGACCGCCGCTGAAATCCTTGGCGCTGGTCATTTGAACAAAGCGATTGCCACCGAGCTGGGCGAGGATCGTCTTTGCGACGGTCATTTGAGTGTCTTCGGACATAGGCTTCCTGGAACCGGATTGGGGGAGGCAGGCGCTATGAGCGCCGCTGGGGAATTGAGCCGACACGAACGTCGATGTCCGGCATGTCCTCGTTTCTGAGGATGGCGGCTGCGATCGCGCGAGCCATCTTGGCGGCCTCTTCGGGCACACTGCTGTGGCAGTAGACTGCCTCGAGGGCGGTGAACTCGGCTGGTGCCGCTTCGATATGGCGGATCAGCGCGGCGGCGGCCTCGTGACCATCCCCGGCGACAGCGTGGCCCAGGTACCAGTCGAGAGCGACCCCTGCGAGATTTGCGGGCGGGCATGCGGCCAGCAGGTCTTCGAAATCCGCGACGCACTTCACGAGGGTCCAGCCGGGCGGGCAGGCGCGGTCGTCATCGAGGAAGATGCGCAGCCTTCCGTCCTTATAGGGATCGGCCGCTTTGGCGGCGGCTGCGAGGCGGAGGGGAGGACGCTTCTCCAGCTTCGGCTTCTGGAAGAAGCCGGGATGCGGCGGGCGAGGTTCTCTGTATGGGCGGGCCACTAAGATTCCGATCAAGCTGCGCGGGCGACTGCGTTGAGCGCGTCCGTTCCGACGAACCCGACCTCGAACTGTTGTGCGGAGACCCGGCCGCGACCGGCCGCGTTCCAGGAGCGAGTGCGCCAAGAGCCGGCGAGCTCGATCGGGTCGCCGACCTCGAAAGCGTCGAACATGGCGTAGCAGTCGTTGCGGGTGAGGCCGTGCGGCACCTGAAAGTTGGCAGTGATCGACGCGCCATCGGCGCGGGTTCCGTAGAGCCGGAAGATCTGATCGCCGTTCGGAAGCACGTTGAAACGGGGCTCTTCGACGAGAGTCATGACGAGCAGTCCGCGCGCAAGGCCCGTCCTGCGGGCCATGTCTTCGTCGGTGAGACGGGCGTCGAGGCTGGCGGCCGAGGCGGCGCGGTCAGCCTCACGCTCATCATCGGTGCGAGTTAGGAGCGCGGCGAAGTCGATGACCATGATTTTTCATCCTCACGATTGGTTCGCTAGCGATTTCCCGAATCGTGGAGAAAGACGGCTGGCGCGGTAGCGATCGGCCGAACGCATTCACCCGACGAGCCACCACGCGAGTGAGACGAAAAAGGCCCGCTAAGGCGGGAGCCAAAGCGGGCCTCTCGGCAGTCGGATCGATTGGCGCCTGTGCGCACCGAGATCATCGGTTAGAATGCGACCTTGCCGCCTTGCTGCGCGGCGATCGCGGCTGCGCGCTTCTCCAGCTGCTGCTGCAGCTCCGTCGTGTAGCTCTTCGGCCGCGTGATGCTGATGGTCAGTTTTTGATCGTCTATCTGTGCGGTCATATGGGCCGAGCCGTAGTCGCAATCATGCTTCGTGGGCTTGCACCAGAAGACGGCATAATCTCGATCGTAGGTGTAAGGACCGTACTTAGCGACGAGGCTGGCCATGATGGCATCTTTGGTCTGACCGTTCCTATTAGTTGAGTACTTGAGAGACGAAAGCTTGGGGCCGGTTGGCTCAAGGCCAAACGTAAACACGAAGGTGCTTCCATTCTCCATCTGACCCATCGTGCCGGCGAGCTGAACCTTCGATGATCTGTTGACGGTGCGGTTGAGGCTCCTGTTTGCGATCCTCGTTGCTTCCACCTCGAACGAGCCCGTGGTTATCGGCGCGCCATAGCTGAACACGCCCCGCTTCTTGCTGACCCTCAGCACCTCCCTGGGCGCCATCCCCAACCTGTAGCCGAGAATGTCGAAGGAGGTGATGTCGCCGCGCGCTAGCGCGGACTGCTCGAGCGTTGTGTCGGAGGGATCAGCCTCAAGCAGGGACGCCGGAATCACGTCCGAGCTTTGAGCTGCCGTAGCCGGGGTAGTAGCGATCGCGGCCAAGGCGATGGCTACGCGAAGAACAAGGGAAGGACGCATGATTTCACTCCAATTTGAAACGCCACTCAGCAATGAGACGGGTTAAAAAACCGGAAGCATGCGAGGCGTTTGGATCGTTCTGTGTTGAAGCAGGAGACTTAGCGGGCCGAAGCTCCTGAATGGGAGGTCGGCGGTGCCGTGTGGATGGCGAGCTAAACTTGATCGGGCGAGGCGCCGCAGGCGGAGTTCGTAGTGAGGCTGGCGAGGAGCTTTGCCTCGTCGACCTCGACGTACTCACGGCCGGGCCCGACGTTCAGGCAGTCTGCAGGGATCGGACCGATCACATGCACAGGCTCGGCCGGCTGGTATCGGAACCATCCGGAACCGTCCGTGTCGTCGGACGCGTTGGAGACCATGTGCCTGATGCCGTCTTCCGTGACGATCAGCGGGCCGAGCACTCGGTGATTATGTTCGCTCCGCATGGCGCCGACGATGGTGCCCACTGGAGCGCTGCAGATCGTGCTGAGAACGCGAAAGAGTTGGTCGCGGCGCGTCTCGCCGGTGCTGACCTCAACGCCGTCGATGTCCCGCCCGACGTCGCGATAGATGTTCTCCATGTCGGCATCGATCTGGACGAATCCCGGGACCGCGCCCACGCCTGTTGTCGCCAGGCTCGACGCGAGGGGCGTATCGTTCCAGACGGAGAAGGCGAGCTTGTCCGATATTCGCGTCGGATATGCATGTGCTCCTGGGTAGTGCGGGATGCTGTTCATCGCCTCCTCAACAGCGGCAAGGGCCTCCTCGACAGGGAGTTTCGTCGGAACGTTGGCGATGAAGTCGAACGAGGTAGACATCGATTGGCCTTTCAGGAGAGACCGGTTGGCGGGCGACGGGATCATCCTCCCTTCCTCATAGGCGAAGTGAGTCGCTTCGACGTCAGGAAGAAGCCGCCAGCGGATAGATTCGGTCCATGCGGTCAATCACCTGCTCGGAGAGATCGACGAGGCCCGGGGCGCCGTGGCAATCCAGGAAGCCGTCGAGCGTGGCGCGTTCCGGAAGCACCATCCACAGTTCCGTCTTCATCGAGTTTGCCGTGACGCTGTCCCTTGGGTCGGTAGATGCCACGAGCTCGATCGTATCGTCGAGATCGATCGCGGTGCGGCCGCTCTGAATCGCGACAGCCCCGAGCAGGACGAAGGCATTTCGAATGGCTGA
This sequence comes from Sphingosinicella sp. BN140058, assembly GCF_004135585.1. Taxonomy (NCBI): domain Bacteria; kingdom Pseudomonadati; phylum Pseudomonadota; class Alphaproteobacteria; order Sphingomonadales; family Sphingosinicellaceae; genus Sphingosinicella; species Sphingosinicella sp. BN140058. The sequence continues at coordinate 141,602 of NZ_CP035502.1, forward strand.
GATCGCCTGCTGAGAGCGCCCGAAGCGGGCAGGATCATGCTCCTCGAGGGCGCCCCACAGGCGAGTTGATGCGATCTCAGGGAGGGCAGCCACGCCATCATCGACGAACGCCGGCGGGGACACGGCGCCGGAGAGCGCAACGGTCCAGGAGCAGCCCCCGCCGCTCAGCGGCCGGATGACGCCGATGGGAAGGCTTGCGCCGGCCGAGCGTACAAGGCTCAATCGAAACGCGCCCGCGCCGTCTTCTTCGACAGATTGGAGGACGAGAGCGTCTCCGGAGGGGAGAGGGCGGGGACCGACCTGGTACGAAGTCGACGAGTGACGGGCGGCTGCGTGCATGCGTTGACCTTTCGAAAGGTGTTGAGGGGCTCAGGCGGTGGCCGCTACGGAGCCGAGGACCTGCTTCATGGATTGGAGGGCGTTCCACGCCTCGATCGCCGCTCCGTCCGAAGCTTGGGCTGCAGGGTGGTCCGGGCCAAGCGTGGACCGGTCGCGAGCAGCGTATCGGCGCGCATCGCGGCATCGAGCGTAGAGCTGGGCAATCGCGACCCGGGCAACGCGAGATGCGGCCGCGTCATTGTGGATTCGGGTGGCGCCATGACGAAGACGGGCGGCGAGAATGTTGTGCATGCTGTTTTCCTTCATCGATTGCTCAGCGCAGCCGGTATCCAAATCGGGTCGGCTCAGGCTGTGCGGGAGCTTCGTGCTGCGGCACGGGCTGAGCATGCGAAGACCCGCCGGTGACGCCGACGGGTCTTCGAGTTGATCTGCTTCGGAAACCCCGCTGGCGGGGCTTGCGAAGGCGCCGGTTGAGCCGCCGGCGCACGGCACGATTACGCGTCTCAGCTATGCAGCGAGCGATGCTTACTTCATCAGGGCCTCCTTTGTTGCCCGGCAGCGGATGGCGCGCTCTTGAGAAGCCGTAGCCCACCCCGGCATCGTGTCGTGGGTGTCAGCGCGGCAGAGCCGCTGGCGGGTGTGCAGGCCGGGGAGGCGCGCAGCCAGGCCCCGGCAGGGTGTCAGTTGTAGAAGACGCCGCGGGCCCGCTCGTATGCCTCGAAGCCCATGTCATCGAGGGTCGGAAGCTCTGCATGGCGCAGCCAGGCATTCTCGGAGGCCAATTCGGCGTCGGACTCGGACCGCTGATCGGCGTACATCGCCTCCATGCCGGCGCGAACGGTTGCGAGGGCTTCCTGGAACGTCATCCCCTCGCGCAGGCGATGCTGGATGTAACCCGGACGCTCATCGAACTCGGGGGCCTCGTCGACAGAGGAGAAGATCCAGCCGAACTCACCGAAAGCGAGATGCCCGAAAGGGACTTGCATCGCTTCTTCGAAGAGGTCCCAGCCAGCATCATTGCGGCGGGCAATCATCGGGATGTGTGCGATCTGACGGCCCATTTTCCTCACTCCTTCCAGCCTCAGACTGGGGAACCAACCGAAGGATAAGGCCCGATGCGGAGCATTCGGGGTGCCTGCCTCTGGCGAAGCGAGCATGCCGACCTAGTGTTTCTCGACGATCGGCTCGGCGCCGGCGGCAAGAAGCCGGTTGATGGTGTGGGTGAGCCGATTAACGGGATCGTCCAACCCGCGCGCGGCTCGCCGCGCTTTGAGTGCGGCAATGGCCTCATCTTTGTTCATGTTGGTGTCTCCAGATCAGGCGCGGCGGGAAGGATGCGCGCTCGAATGTCGGCGATAGCGGCGGCTTCGATAGCCGGGTCGCGGAGCGGAATGCTTCGCCGGTCGAGTTCTGCGGATAGCCGATGTTCGGCTTCGCTACGCTGCTCGCGTTCGCTCTCAGTAAGCAGGTGACGATCAGCCCAGAAGCGATCCATTGCATTGAAAAGATCGCCAACCGGGCGGGAGCTGACTTCGTCGGCGATCCGATACGCCACCTGAAGGCTTAGTTGGCGATCGATCCAAGTCGACATTTTCGTTCCTTTCCGAGGCTCAGCGCTTGGACCTCGCCGTATCCTGCCAGGCAAGGACGGGCTGAAGAGGCTGAACCCGCCACTCGACAAAGATCTCGAGAGTCTTGTTTGGTCCGATACCCCAGAGGCGGGCGAGCTCAACGAGCGCAGCTTGGCCCGAGACGGTCACGCCGTCCGGAGAGGCGTTCATCTGAATAATCAGGTGCTCGAACCTGTCGAGCAACGTATCGGGGAACCGTTTGAAACGGTAGGCGAGATCACGCGCCGATCGCTGCCAGCCGAGGGGAGTGGTTGCGGCCGCATCTCTCAGACTGCCCCGGAGCTCACTCGTCTCCGGTTCATCGGGGGTGAACTTCTGGTGCACTTCATAGGTGTCGGCATCGAGCCGGCCGTTGAGCTGCAGAAGCTTTGCGCAAAGCACCCGATACGCGAGTTGGGCATCGATCGCGTAGGGTACGTCTCGGTCGATTTCTTCGCCGCCCAAGATTTGGAGCAAAAACCCCAAGGCCATGAAGAACAGGAATGCGTAGCCGAGAACCGTGGTGAGGGTGTCGAACATCGAGAAGATCCCGGTTGCTGTTTGCTGTTAGCGCGCCATTTCTTTGCGGAGTGCGGCCTCGGCCAACCGCAGATCGATCTTGTGCGTGATCCCCGGAAAGCGCCTCTGCATGATCTCGCAGCCGCGAACGGCGAATGATGCTCGACGCAGCAATCGGTCGTGCTCACGACCAGCCGGGGCGACGGCGGTAGCAGCTATCAGGCGCTTCGCGCGGGCAACCTTTCGCCGATAGCTGAACGGAACGATGAGGTAGGCAAGGATCTGGCGCATCGGTAGCTCCGGCGGCTTCATGCCGCTTCATCGTATTTATAGGCGCGAAGGCGACCCGGGTTGGCGCCCGCTGTCAGGCCGCCAGCGGCAGCACGGCGTTGAGGAGGGTCAAGCTCCCCGTCTTCCTGTCCCATTCCCAATCGCAGCCCGCTTCGAGAATATCTGAGAGCGAGCCGCGCCAGGCCGTGTTGACCGGGAGATCCGGCCGCGGAACCCCGCTGTCGCGATCGACGGCCGGGCGCAGACGGAACTCGTCGTTCTCCGCGTCATAGACGCCGAAGATGCAGCCGATCAGATCCGGATTAGCGGGAGTAATAACCTCGAACTCGGTGGAGGACGGACCGAGCTCGCGGTCGGTCCATTGGCATGCGAGCCGGATCCCGCTCTCTCCAGACAGGATGAAGAATGGGGATGCGAGGAGGACGTCAAGCGGGATGATGCGCGGATCGAGCATTTTCTTTCTCCATTCAGGTCTCAAGCGAGCAGCAAGAACCTCGCGCCTCGGCCGGCGGAGCCGCTCCGCAAAGCCCGCAATAGCGGCACAAGGCGTGCTTCCGGTGATCAGAGGTTGTCGACGACAGCGTGCATGTCGAGCACGAGCCGGAAGTGCTTGAGGTCTGGCTTGGCCATGCTACGCGGCTGGAGCGCCGGGCGGCCCATGCTGGAGAGGAGCATGTTCAGTCGCGGCAGATCGTCGATGAGGATGCGCTCAATCTCGGATTCGTGTGCGTCGGCTCGCGAGCGTTTTCCCAATGCTTTGAACCGCGCGTCAACGCTCTCCACCAGCATCGCGGCTTCAGCTCTGAGGCCTTCGTCGACGCTAGGCGGCTTTGGACTGGCCGCGAGTAGATCATGTAGGTCGTCGAGGGAACTCCCCACCACTATCCCGACCTTGTCAGCCTCAGGATCGATGACCGGCTCGAGAGATGCGATCCGTTCCACAAGGTCTTGTACTGTTCGGATCATCGTCGGGCGGGGGATGGCCCTGTCCAGGCCCATGATGACGTCCGGCAAGACCCTCAGGGTATCGGTGATGATCGACCGGTACCGGTGGTCAGCGTAGGGCAGCACTCTGCTGAGGCGGCGACGGAGCATCCAGCCGCGCTTTGACAGGGTGTCGATAGGGTTCTCCGTCCCGACCTGGTCGAGCGCGGCGGCAGCTGAGGCCATTTTCTTCCTCCGGATGATTTCGCCGGAGGGCTTCAACTATGCTGGAAGTGCCGCCCCAGGGCGGCACCCAGTTCAGTCGACGACTTCGATGAAGACGTCGGTCTCGCCGTGCTCGTGCGGGTCGCCAAGCGTGCCGACGGTGAGCCACGATCCAGCGAACTGACCGGAGCTCTGGTAATCGCCCACCGTCGCGTACTGGGCCGTGCGGACGTCGCGGCACGCGCCACATCGGTCGAGGACCTGCTCTGGCTTGTCCGCCTCGTAATAGACGCCGCCGTAGCGATCGATCTTCGATATCGTGCCCGTGCCCGCTTTCGTGTTGATGTAGTAGGACGGCAGCACGTAGCGGATCCGACATCCAGGGGTGAAGGGGCGGCCTTTCCGATCGAGGACCGGGTACCGGCTTTCGTTGAACGGGGTGTTGATCTGCGAGCTGTCCACGCGGTTCTCCGATCGAGGAAGGTCAGGCCGCGGTCGCGGAGATGTGTGCAGAGACGCGCCATGGCGTATCGCCGGCGGGCATCGGCACGAACGAGAGGACCTCGTACAAGCCGTCCGTGTCGAAATCGGCCGTGTTGAAGGGCGTCCCAACGCCGGGCAACCACCAGGACTCCCCATCGTAGAGCGCGACGGTATGCGAGAGACGGTCCTGGGTCACGACGTAGTGGCCAATCTCCAGCGGCAAGACGTCGATTGCCCCGTTCGGCCGGTCGTCGCTCGACATGCGGTAGTCGAGGATAATGAAGCCCGCTGGCCGGATTTCGTCGCGCGCGATCCCCTTCAGCGTTTGAGTCGTGAGAAGCGGACCCGACAGGAAGATCCGATATCTGCTGCCACAGATCACGTCGACGTCGGGCGACCGGCCGGCGGCGGTGAGGGTATCGCGCAGCTTACGAAGGGGATTGTCCATCTTTTCCTCGGGTAGGTTTCTAGCTGCGTAGCGCGGTGCGCCGGGGCGACGCTTAGGTCAGCGGCTTGAAGTCGTCGCGCGCCTTCAGGCGAAGCCGAGGACTTCCTCGGCCTCTCGGATGATCCGCATGGTCAGTGCCCCGTCTTCAGCCGAGACGGGGCCCATCCCGAGCGTCGATGGGAAGAGGGGCTGGAACTTGTCGGTGTTCAGGAGAGTGCATTGAACCTCCTGCCAATCGTCTCCACGCTCGAGGTCTTCCTTAGCTCGCTGGACGGCCTGCTGTCGGAGTTGGTCGTTTGTCACGGAAGATCCTTTCGCTGATGAGCCGAAGCGGAGAGCGCGCTTACCGTCAGGCTCAGTGGGTAGGCGAGCGCCACAGCGCCGATCGCGCCAAGATAGACCGCCGCGGACAACAGGGTGTCGCGCTGCGCGACGTCGGCTGCGGCAGACGCTGAGAAGAAGCGCACGCTGAGAAGCGAGCTGACGAAAGCGACAGCCAGTGTCGTGAGGAGGAGCGGGAAGCTCAGGCGGCGACCGGTGTTCATGATTTCATCCTTTTGGATAGTGGCGTGGACCACCCCGAAGTCATCAGTCCGCGGCGCCGGCGCCGTGGCCGTCGGCAGCGGCGAGCGCCTCGACCTCCTCCCAGCTCAAAATGCAGCCAGAGGGATCACCCTTGTCCCAAGTGGATGGGTCGGCGACAAGGACGTGCGGCATTGTTCGGAAAGCCACTCCGACGGTTGCCGGCGCGTTGCCGATGGTCGGCTTGCCGGCAACACCGGCAAAGGCGCAGGGATGGCCGCCGCCGATCGGCGACGCAGGCGGACCGCCTTCGAGAAGAACCGGGCCGGCGGCGGTCTCGAGGAAATCGAGCGTGCACGAGACGCTTTCTCGACCGAACACGACATTGATCTTGTGGTTGAGTTCCTCTTTGGCGAGGACCCAAGGCGCGCTGCGCACGAGCTCGATGTCGGGGTAGCGCGGGAAAGCGCGTTGCCGGAGCGCCTCGTCGACGATGCGCTGGGCAAGTGCGCGAACGGCGAGCGCGGTGCGCGCGGTCTCTGGGGAGGCTGCGTCGGTCCACCCGTAATAGGACGAGACGCCGATGACCTCGCCGTTCTCAACGAAGGCGCGCCATTCAGCAGGCCAAATGCCCTTGCCGGCGAAGGGCGATCCCTCGCGGTGAGGGTCTGGCGCCTCGATGTAGCGTGAAGCTTCAATCCACGGACGAGCAAGAAAGGCGAGGAAGCCGGGGCCCTGTGCAGCTGCCTGGATCGTCCGCATGTCGCGGCAATTCACCTGGCGACGATTCCCGACGCGGACCCACCCGGGACCGACCTCAAGGGTCGGGCCAAAGCGGACTTCGGGCGTCCGGTCGCCGATCGCACCAAGGCCAGCGAGGGACTTGAGCTCGCCGCCTCCGCAACGATTGCTTCGAACCATCCAGCCCTCCGGAACGTCGTCCATGGCTGCGAAGAGACGTTCGTGGATCGCCTCGCCGTTTAACGGCGCGGCCGCGGCGGGCGCCGCGTCGGGGAAGGCTTCGGCGATAGCTGTTGCGCTGGCGCGGAGGCGGCGGGTCGCCGGGGTGCTCGGCGGCGGCGCTATGGTTCCAGAGACGAGGCCAATCTCGTCTTCTTCCAGGCGCAGGATCTCCCGTGTCGGGATGTACGAGACCCCGGCGCGTTCGGCCAGCGCTAGCCAGTGACGAAGGTCGCAAGCGTCGAAAGCTCCTCCTTCGCCGGCCGCGACGACATCCGGATCGACCCACGAGCCGGTCTCGGCTTCATGAAGGGCCGAGATCTCTGCCATCCCCTTGATCGCCTGGACGAGCTCGGCGGGCTTCCGGGCGAGGTTCCCAGCGCCGATGAAGAGGCGCCGAACGGACTGGACAAGTTCGCGCGCATCGCCTTGGGCGTGAAGGCCGATCGCAAGCTGCTGCAGCTTCTGGAGCATCTGGTTCCTCTTGTCCCGCTCGCGGGGTGAATAAGGGAGTGATTGTCTCTTAGGACGGAGGGAGAGAGGATGCGCGATCAGCGGCCTACCAGGAAGAATTCCAGGAAGCGTTGGTCCGCTGGAACTTCCTCCGGGATACCGCCGATGGGAGCGCCGTCAGCGAAGCACATCTTCCCGACAGATCCGATTTGGTCGCGGGCGAAGCGCAGCACTTCGCCTGCGATGTTCCACGGCAGAGGCACGTACACGGCCTCGATCGGGTTGGCCTCATCGAATGTGACGCGACCCTCGACGATACGGACCGGAGCCGCCGTGACGCGGACGGCTTCCGAGCCAGGGGCATAGGGAACTGCGTCGATCATCTTGGCGCGGACGGTCATGATTTCCTCTCCGTTTGTGGATCGATGATCCATACTCAAATCAGGGGTTCCGCTGCGCGGCTGGGTCTTTTGTGCAAAAGATCCAGATGACACCCCGTGCGCCACGGGCTAGAATTGCGCTCAGCGCCGCGCTCGTCGCGCTCATCGATGGATTTTTGCGTGTCGAATGTTCTGATCGGCGTCATCGGCGTCATTCTCCTGATTGGCTTGGCATTTGGCGCCGTGTCCAATCTGGGCCCGAAGTTTGAGGAGGCGCGAAGCCATTCCGAGGCGGGGCGTGTCGGTACCGCGCTGCTGCAGCTTAGCGCCGCCGTGGAGTTCCGAAATCAGGATCATGGGACGAAGCTGCTGGCCGAGGACTCGGCGGCGACGCTCGCTCTGCTCAAGGCAGAAGGCTATCTGCAGGCCTTGCCGCCGAATGCGGTGAAGCCGGATGGTGCCACCTTTCTGTTTTCGAACGGCGGCTTTGCCGACGGGTCACAGCAGCCGATCGCGTTCACCGCGATGGAGATCGGCACGAGCGAGCGAGCGCGCAGCGCCTGCCTCGAAATCGAGCGTCGCGCCGGCCACGAGAGCCCGTCATATCTCGACACGAGCACCCTCTGGTCGGCGCACGTCGCGGCTCATCGCCGTCTCGGCTGCTTCATGAACCAGGGATCATCATCATACCTCGTCTACGCGCCGATCGGCGGCTGAGGCGTTTGAAGCAGGGAACGGCAAGTGTCGAACGTCATCATTGGGATCATCGGGGTGGTTCTCTTCATCGGTCTGGCGATTGCCGGGGCCGTCTACCTGGGACCGCAATTCACGAACTCGAAGAACGTCGGCGATATGGCGAAGGTGACAGCTGCCTTGTCCCAAATCGTCTCAGCGGTTGAGCTGCGGCAACAGAGGACCGGCGAGGTCCTGCCGTCGAACACAGACATCAGTCTGCTCGTGTCGGAGGGCTACTTGAAGAGTCTGCCGACGAATCCGTTCGATGCGGCTCGGCCGTACCAACTGTACTCGGATAATGGGGCGAGAGTGACCAATCAGGCTGTGTTGGTTGTCGGGGTAGACATCGGCTCGTCGGATCGCGCGAAGGACGCGTGCATCGCGCTGGAGCGTCAGGCGGGGATGCAGAGCATGGCGCATCTTGAGGCCGCCACGGCAGTCGGGATGGGCGCCTGGACCGCGGCCAATCCGCGTCCAGGCTGCTTCTGGCGCCCGCTTGCGGGCTCGCTCATGGTCTGGGCGCCTGTGGCAAGCTGAGCGCATGAAAAGCCCCGCTGCCGGAGAGCAGCGGGGATCCGTGGTTCCCGAGTTGTGATCAAGCGCTCGCGCGTGGCGCGTGCCATTTGTTGAGGACTCGCGCGAGCGGCGCCGGATCGGACGGATCGTAGGACCGCAGGTCATGCTTGCCGTCGGTGATCATCGCGATCTCGTGTGGCATGAGCTCGTCCAGCATCGCTAGGCCTCGGTCTGTGAACGTCAGACGCAGGGCGTCCCGGGCCGCATAGCTATGTTCGCGAATGACGGTCCTCCCCTGCGCGACGAGTGCTGCCTCAGCTTCCGTGAGGATGCCGCTGTGCGCCTCGAACCCCGTTCGGGCCGGGTCGCCGAGTTCATAGAACGAGTAGGCGAAGAAGGCGGGGAGCGACCCCTGCGCGCGGCTACGCGCGGCAGCGAAGAGGCCGAGAAGAAGGATCGCGAGGAGGACAATCGAATAGGGGTGCATCAAGGTCTCCGGGTTGGCAGTTATCGAGGCGGGCTCAAGCCGCGAGGCGGAAGAAGCCAACCGGCAGGTCGGCTTCGAACACGCGGGCGCCAGCGGCGAGCTGCGTCAGCAGGAACCCCAGCACGTTCCGGCCGATCAGCACGGCGCCGCGCGGCTCCGCACCCCAGAAGCGATCGCGCATCGAGAGTTCGACGATCTGGCGTCCGCCGGCGTTCGCCAGCGCGAGCTGAAAGCGCTCACTCTGCAGCTTGCAGGTGAGCGCAAACGCCATCGCCAGCAGGTTCATCTGCTCCCAGTCGGGCCGGGTCTCTTTCTTGCGCGTGTAAGCGAGGTCCTTCGCTGCCCACGCGGTCGGCGCGTGCCGGATCTGCTCCTGGAACTCAGGCAGGTGCGGGAACCGCAGCGCCTGGTACAGAGCCTCGGACGAGCCCCAGCGCAGACCGAAGGCGTAGATCGGCATGCCGTTGGCCATATTGCCGAGCGCGCCATGCTCGTCCTTCGCCTTGCAGAAGACGGCGCAGACGTCCTTCTGGAAGGTGGCGACGGCCGGGATCCGGAGGTCGAAGGCCACCGGAGCGGCGGTAGGAGCGGCGATCGCCATCGAAGTGGCGACGGCAGCGGATAGCGGACGCGAGCGACCAAAGGCCATAATTTCCTCCCGATTTAAGCTTCAGGCGGCTTCGGAAGGATCTTAGATCTGACTATGCTTGCGTCGCATCCTCGCTCGCCGGAGGAACGCAAACGCCCTATTCGAGGTCGGGCCGCTCCCTGGTCCACTCGGCAAAACCATTGCAGACCTGCGGCCTCGAACCGTCGACCGTCTCATGGCAGCCCCAGATGACGCTCTCGCCGGCCGACAGGCGCCCGGCAAGCCGCGCTTTAAGGATGTCGGCGGCTCGCTGCTCCGATTCCGTGAGGCCGTCGCCGAACGGGCATTTGTCACAGCGGGTCGCGCGAATGTCTGGTGGGCGATCGATGGCAATCACCCTGGTAGCGGGAGCGAACATGGCGCGCAGCGCCGCAAGCGGATCGTGAGCTTCAGTCATGGAGTCCTCTGGATTTGCCTTGAAATGTTCAGGAGCCTACCTCGGCCCAATCGCCGTCCTCGCGACAGGCGATAGTGTAGAGATCCTCGGTTTGGCCTGGCAGCGCACACTGCCCAACGGCGAACCGGTCTGCGCTGAAGTGCCAGCCGGCGAACTGCCACACCGCCTTGCGATGCCCTGACGGGAGAACCTCCCAAATCAGGATGCGGTCGCTCTCTGGGTCCGGACCTCCGTTCTCGTCGAACGTCTCTCGCAGCAGGTCGAGCGCGCTTGCGAGCGACGGGTGAGCGGTGTCGACGGCGCGATCGTCATGATGCTCGATGACATAGGCGGTGGGACGCTTCGGATCTTCGGCGCCCGACAGGAGGAGGCGAACGGTCTGGGTGCTGTCGGCGGCGAGGCGCGCCTTAGCCGCCTCCGAGATGTCGGCTGGCACGCGATAGGCCTGGCCCCCGCGGTCAGCGCCGGGGTTGGCGAGCCAGCGGAGATATCCGGCGTCGACCGTGCTGAGCCGCTGGCCACGGTGCTTGCCGAAGTTGAGAACCGGATCAACGATGTCGGCGCCCTGATCGTGAAAGACGAGGGACGTCGTCGTAGGTTCCGCCTGTTCGATGAAGGAGATCGGGACCCAGGCGATGGGGTCTGGCCCGCTCTCGCTGAGGCGGGTGCCCTGAAGATTGTGCCAGCTACGCTCCGGACCCTCCCAGGTCGCGGACATGATTTCGGTCTCGATCGTGATGTAACCGCTGGGGCGCTTGATCAGGACGTGATCTCCGATCTGCGGCAGCCCCATCGCGGAGGCGCTGATCCAGTCGAGGTCGTCGAACTGGCGGATCTCGGTCCAGGCGAACGGGAGTTCGCCGCTCTCGCCGAGGTGATCATTGGCGACGGTGCGCCACGGGGCGAGAGGATGTTGAGCCGCATACGTCGCGGTCCGGTAATCGGTGCGGCCATGGTACATGCCGCTCGAGCGGGCGGCCAGAACGACCAGGCTCGCCCAAGGAAGGGTGACGGTGACGGAGGTCCAGGTGACGTGCTTTTGCATCGTCGATTTCCTTCTCATGATGGGGTTCGACAGGAGATCCCGGTGAGAATGGGGGACGAGTGCCGCGCAGGCGGCGAAGTCCCGACGAGCTGTTTCGCTCGGCGGGATCCGCTTAGATGTCGCCGACCGCCACGCGCTTCAGATAATCGAGCGCTTCATGCTCGAGGTTCTTCGAATGGATGAAGTCCGTCAGAGCTCGGATGACGGTCTCATTGCTGAGCCCTTCGTCAAAGGCGAGAGAGGAAACATCGTTGTACAGGTCGTCCATGAGGATCTTTCCGGTGAGAGGATGATGGTGAGAGGCCAACAGCGGGAAGTTTTCCTCCAGCGACCTGGCTCCGCAAACCTCGACCATGCGCAGGGAAAAGATCCAGATGACAGCCTGTCGGGTAAGGGATAAGGTTCCAGCCGCGCAGAGAGCGCGTCCACGCCAGCGGGGTAGTTGTGTCGAACGTCATCATCGGGATCATCGGAGTGATCCTGTTCATCGGCCTGGCTATCGCTGGGGCCGTTCATCTCGGGCCAAGATTTACCGGTGCTCGCACGGTCAGTGACGCGGCGCGCATCATGGCGCAGTTGGAGCAGATCAACGCAGCGATCGAGGCGCGACAGCAGCGCACGGGCGAGGTGCTAGAGGGGCCGAATGCGACAGTCGACCAGCTTGTAGCTGAGGGCTACCTGAAGAGCGCGCCGATCAACATTTTCCCCGGAAATTCCATCACGATCTGGGCCAATGGCAACAATGCTGCCTCCACAGGACCCGTGGTTCGTATCAACTACCGGATGGACCTAACCGACCGGGCCAAACAGATCTGCTTGGAGATCGAGCGGCGCGCCGGTTTTGAAAACCCGGATACCATCGAGAACGCCACATATACTCAGACGCATGAGGCCGCGAACCCATCCCGGCGTCCCGCTTGCATTCGGAACCAGAATGGTAACAGCTACGTCGTCTATAAGCCGGTCGGCGACGGATTTTGAACGTGTCCACATCGTTCAACGAGGCCGAAGCCAGCGCACCGGGAGACCGGTTCGAATCAGGAGATCTTTGTGTCTAATGTGCTCATGGGCATTCTGGGAGTCATTCTGTTCATTGGTATGGCGTTGACCGGCGCCAGCTACTTTGGAGAGAACGTGCAAGACGGTCAGGCGCAAGCCAAGGCGACACGGATCGCGGCTGACTTCGCGCTGATTGGGCAGGCGGTTCAGGATCGAGTATATGCCACTGGCACAATGCAAGCGGCGGAAGCCTCGCAGGCGACCGCCGGAGCTAGAGTCGCAAGTCTGGTCACGGACGGCTACCTGAAGTCGACGCCGGCGCCGCCCGTAGGCTCCAGCATCTATCAATTGCTCGACCGAACAGCCGGCACCAACGGTCAGGCTGCGGCGTTCCTAGTGCTCAGTATCGGGAGTACGAGCGAAGCACGCGCAACTTGCTACGCCTTGGAGCGCTTATCCGGCCAAAGCGGGACTTTGCCGCATATCGAATCGGGTGAAGCGGACCTGGGAGGAGCGATGCGGTCTCGCCCTCGCGCCGGTTGTTTCAGGTCGATCACCTATAACGCGTATCTCGCCTATACCCCCGTCGGTTCGTCGGTCTGATGTGGGCAAGAGGCACAGTCTCGCAGCCGTGATTTCTCCGGCGGGAGGCGGCGTGTCGGCTAGGCCATGATGGTCGGCGCAAGCCGGACCCCAGCGGCGGTTCTGCTCCGCGGCGCGGTTGCGACAATGCGAGTTGCGCGGCCATAAGCAGCGGCGGCTATCGCGAGTGCGTTATGATCGCGAAAGATGGTGCTCTGCAGGATCGCGATATCGGCGGCTGCCAGGTTTTGGCGGGCCGTGTAGGCATCATGGACGGGCAGGGACGAGGCTGCGGTTGCCAGGGCAGCTCTTTCGGCCGCGATGTCGTTCTGGAGACCACGAGCTCGAGCTGCGACTGCGATGGCCGAGGAGGCGAAGGCCGGAGTAGCGCTAATCATTTCATGTCTCCGATGAGCTTTGCCCAAGCCAAACGAACGCACGTCCTGCCTGTCATACGCCAGCAGCTCGGCCAGTGTTTCCTGCTCAGTCGGCGCGAGTGACAGAGAGAAGCCCGCCGCGGCGGTGCCGGGCGGGCTTCTTCTCGTACGATCGCTGTCGGGCTTAGGCGGCGGCCGTGGCGGCCGGCTTCGGGAAGCCGAGGACCCGCAGGGTGCCGCCATCGCGCTGGAGCAGCAGCTCGACCTTGCGACCCTTCTTGAGCTTGCTCTTCACCGCTGCGTGCGCCGGGCCGAAGGCCATAACGGTCGCGATGTTGGTGCGGCCGGCGGCCTCGACGGTGGCGCCGCCCAGGTAGGCGTACGGCTCGTTCTTGGAAGAGCGGCGGGTCGAAACGGAGGCGGGGGTGACGATGGCGACGAAAGAGGGAACGAACTTGCTCATGATGGGTGCCTTCTTCTGATTTCATCCCCGTCGTCGGGGACACTCTCCCTTCCCAAATTTCGAGAGAGAGCCGGCCGGCGCGGGAGCGCTCGGCCGGGAAGAAGTCGGCGGCTGTGCCGCGAGGCTTATCGGATCATCGGCGCGAAGCCGGGATCGTCAATCCGCGCTACACCGCGAGATAATAGCGGGTGTAGCGCTTCTCCCCTTCGCGTCGGAGAATGCCCCTGTCGGCGAGGTCGGCAAGGTCCCGGGTCGTGGTGGGAACTGTCGCGCCCGTGATTTTGATGTAATTCTGGGCACTGAGCCCGCCTTTGAATCCGTCGGGACCAGCATCGAACAGCCTGAGCACGGCCTTGCGCTGGCGGGCGTTCAGGGTGGTCATGTGAGTGTCGAGGAGTCGGGTCTTCATGATGATGAAGCGGATCCGTTCAATCGTGCGCGCTTGCGCAGCTAGGGCGGTTTCCGCGAACCATGTGAGCCAGTCGTGGACTGATCCACCTTTCTGGGCGGCGTTTAGCGCGTCATAGTACGCAACTTTGTTCCTGGTGATGATCTCGGAGAGCATGGAGATCGGCGGCGCGCCAATGGCCTGGCCGAGGGCCTTTTGGGAGATCGACCGGCCGATGCGGCCATTGCCATCCTCGAATGCGTGGACGGTCTCGTACCAGAGATGCGCGAGGCCGGCGCGGGTGAGCGCCGGGACGTTCTCTCGGCTCGCGTTGAACCAGAGCAGGAACCGCGCCATTTCGTGTGGCACGGCGCTGGAAGGCGGCGCCTCGTAGTGGACGGTGCGGTCGTGGTCGGGACCCGAGACGACCTGCATCGGGGAGGGATCGGTGCGGTAGCGCCCAACCTCGTCGACATCGCTCCGCCCGGCGACGACGAGGCGGTGCCACTGGCAGAGCATCTCCTCGGTCAGCGGGTCTTCGAATGACTTACCGATGTGGGTCATCATCTCTGCTATGCCAGCCTCACGCGGGTGGGAACGGCCGGCGGCCATCAGGCCCATGTGCCTGCGGAGCGACGATTGCACGCTCGCTCGATCGAGGACCTCGCCTTCGATGGCAGAGGTTTCGACTGCCTCTTCCTCGAAGAGGCTGATCTTGATGGCGGTCTTGTCGGACGGCGAGAGATAATCCAGATTGGCAACTGCGAGGCCGCCAAGATGAAGGAAGCGATCCTCCAAGGGCCGTAGCCGAGCAGCGTCGTACTGGAATTCAGGCCAGGTCGACTTCTGCCAGATCCAAACAGGCATACGTCCCACTCCTCTATTCCTCATTCATACCGGCATTCCATGAGGAATAGAACGGCTTTCTATTCCTCATCCTGAAACTGGCGGTTTCAGGATGAGCCCGGGTTTCGTCAGCTCCGGTGAAAGAGAAACCCCGCTGCGGGGAGGCAGCGGGGTTGTCTCGCGTGCGCGCTGCTCAGGCGGCCTGCGCGGCGGGCTTGGGGAAGCCGATGACGCGCAGGGTGCCGCCGTCGCGCTGGAGCACGAGCTCGATCTTGCGGCCCTTCTTGAGCTTGCTCTTCACTGCCGCGTGCGCCGGTCCGAAGACCATCACGGTCGCGATGTTGGTGCGACCGGCCGCCTCGATTTTGGCGCCGCCGAGATAAGCGTACGGCTTGTCCGCGGAGGAACGACGGGTGGAGACGGACGCCGGGGTGACGAAAGCGACGAAGGAAGGAACGAACTTGCTCACGATGGGAACCTCTTCTGATTTCATCCCCGTCATCGGGGACACCTGCTTTGATTCGATCTGAATTGGCCAGGCTCACGGGAGCGGAGGCGATCAGTGAGGGAGGCCTGGGGCGCAGGCCGTACGGCTCCTTCGTTCGACGGCTGTCAGGCGGTGACCGGCTCCAGCACGAGCCAGGGCATGATGTGATCTGGGATGTCGAACGCAGCGCGGTCGACGCGCTCGGCAAAATCCGGACCGGAGTGGATACGCCAGGGTCCGGCCGGCACGTCCAAGCGGAGCACATTTTGGGCGTAGGTATCGTCCGAGGCGAGGTAGGCGTCGAGCGTAGCCCTGGCTGAAGCATTTCCGCCAGCGGTCATCAGCGCGCATGCGGTTGCCTGGTCGACAGCGGTTACGCGCCAGACGTCGCAGGAGAAGGTGCCGATCTTCTTCCAGCCGAGCGCCGCGGCGTCGCCGTCGGCATCCTCTTTGCCATCGCTGGTCCAGCATTCCGAGACGATGATGCGGCCGCTGGTCGGATGGAGATGGGCAACGACATAGGTGTTGGTGGTCTGGGCGAAGCCGAGCCCGTGCTCGGAAGCATGTGCCTTGGTGCGGGCCACGCAGCCCGCTTCATGGTTGAGGCTGAGCGCTCCGTAAGCGCGATCGGCGTCGAACTCGATGCCGTTCGAGAAGCCTGACACGCGAAGAGTGTCGGTGAGAAGCAAGCGACCGGTGGGCACGTCGAAGTCGGCAGAGACGAGTGGGACCGTTTCCAGATCCTGGGCGGGTTCCAGATGGAACCTGTCATTGCGGCGCATGAGGGTAGCGACCCAGCTGCGGAACTGGATTTCGCAGCGATCGCCGGAGGCTCCGTCTTGGATGTCGTCGATGCGCCAGTCGAATTCGTCTGTGTCCCCAAGCTCGAGCACCTCGCAAAGCTGGCTCCAGATCCGCTCGACATGTTTCTCGCGGGGAAGCTCCTCCTGCATGGCAAGTCGGCCGAGCGGCCGGTTGCTTTTGGAGTCGACAGCAACGGCCGCGGAGATGATCAGACGATCGCCAATGACAGCCAGCAGCGAAGGCTGGACTTCGCCGCCGTCGACAAAGCCGTTCCACGCAGTGGCCTGCCAAACGTCCCGGCCAGCAAGGCCGATGATCTTGCTCAGGCGGCCCGCGGCTCGGAGCTCCAGGAGGTGGGCGAGAAGCGCGGGCTGAAAGGTCGACACTCGATGACTGCAGAACGCCTTTCGATCGTCCTTGCGGTTGATCGCGGCGGCTTCTTGGAAGGCGGAGAGCGGATAGTGCTGCGCGAATGCCATGTCTGATTTCCTCATCTGAAACGGGATCGCAGCAGCAAGCGAACTGCTCCCCAAAGGGCTTTGCCACTCGAACCGCATGAAAAAGGCCCGCCGGTGACGCCGGCGGGCCTTGATCGTGTCGCGAGCCTGGTGAGGCTTAGGCCGCCTTCGCCTGGCGCGGGGCGCGCTCCTTGGGGAAGCCGACGACGCGCAGGGTGCCGCCGTCGCGCTGCAGCGCGAGCTTCACGGTATTGCCCTCGACGAGCTGCTCGAGCACCTCGGCGCGCTGGTTGCCGAACGCCATCACGACGCCGAGATTCTCGCGGCCCTTGTAGCTGATCTTCGAGCCGGCGATGTAGCTGTAGTCGCCCTTGGTGGCCGACGTGCGGGTCTCGACCGCGCCCACGGTGACGTCTGCATGGAAGATCGCGCGGAAGCCGTTGTTGCCCTGGGTCTCGGTGGTGCCGTTGTTGTCGTTCATGATCTGATGTGTCCTTCTTGATTTCATCCCCTCGATGGGGATCGCTTTCCCTGAGCAAATCCTGACCTTGGGTGAGCGCGGCGCCACCAAGACGCTGGGCCGCCGGCCATCTGGGGTGCCCCGGGAGCCGCAGAGGGGCGAGTCCCGCCTTCGAAAAGCCGAGAGCAGCGTATTTCCTTCCCCTCGATTCCCGTGTATTCTCCGGGATGGACAGGGAGGCGACAATGACAGTCGTTTACGGCCGGACTCGAGTTCGTGCTCTCCGACAGCCTGTATTAGTAGCGATAGCGCTTCTGCTCCTCATCGCTGTTCCTGCTTTTGCTGCAAAGTTTTGCGCATTGCCGGTTGGAGCCGCCTCGCGTGATGCAACCTGGGAAGCTATCCAGCCGCTGCTACCCGAGCTGAGACGATTAGCGGGAGATCGCAAGTTTGTATTGATAACCAGGCCGAACTTCGGGGACATTTCGCGACATGAGGCCGCCTACAGACGTGGCTACCATGAAGCTGCAGCCAGCCAACTGCTTGAGCGTTATGGGCCTAGACGAGCGGCCATATTGGCCGACCCTGCCTACGCGTCGGATAAAAGGTCGTTCAGCGACGGAGCATTAGTGTCGCGGATCTACAGTCTGCACGAGGGAAGATATTCGAAGGAGTTCATTCGCGTAGTCTTAAATCGCTCTCGGCCGCTGATTAGCGAGGAGATGAGCGAGCTGCGTGCAAATGCAGCAAGAGCGTCGGCCGATCCATTGAGCTACAAAGCTGAAGGTAAGACCCACGAGCTAACCTACATCTACACCAATGATCCAGCGTCTCAGAGGGCGATTGGGATGTCTGGTATCGAGCGCGGGGTAATGCTCGAGACGTCTGGCGGCGAGCTGGCACGTGCTTTGGCTGCGGACAGCCCCTTGATCGAGAAGTTAGACCGGGCTGAGCTCGTGTTTCTGGATCGCATTGACTTGGATCAAACACAGATTCTGGAACGTCAGGGGCGTCCGCTCATCAGGCTGCCATCGATGCGGCATCCGCAGTACCGTCAGCTTGCGCAATTAGTCCACGGGAGTGGGCAGGCCCAGCATGTCCCCTTCAATCTTCTGCCGAGAACTCGAAGCGACGCGCGAATTTGGGGCTTCGATGCAGAGAAGGCAGATGCTTACGCCGTGGCGCATGGTCGTATGGCTTCCAAGCTGCGCAGAGCTGGCTTTCGGGAGCAGGGGAGCGGTCTGGGGGCCGCGGCGTTGGCGGCAGCTATCGAAGCGGAGGTCGCCGCTGGCAGGCGTCCAGTCATTATCGGAGAGGGGATGCCAGATGGTAAGGCTGTAAGGCTACCTGGAACAGCCCAGGCCTTCGATCCAGCTACGCTGAGCGAGGCGGCAAGACGGGCGACTTGGTTCATATTCTGCAACTCGGCGGCAAGCCCGTCGGCGACCGACGGATTCAGCATAGTAGGTCGGATCTGGACGCGTGACGCAGGGAACCTCGTCGCCACCTTGAGCGCGGGCGGGCGGGCGCCGAACTCGAAGGAAACGGTTAGCGAGCGAACCGAGTGGATCGTTGACTTCGCTGCTTTCGCTGGTGGCGCGTCTACGGTCGGCGGGGGCAGGCTGATCAGCGTCCTTTGCTTCGAGTCGCCTGATCCAACGATAACGTGTCCAGTTCCTCCGCGGGGAGACTGATGATGGAACAATATGAGCCGTTTCTGTACGGGTTGCTCGGTGGCGCATGTTTCGAATTTTTGCGTTGGCGGTCTCTGCTCCTGAAGGACCACGGTGCTCAGTTCAAGCGACCTGTCTTCGTGGTATTTTCGATCGTATTCGTGGTCTTGGCGGGGTTAGCGGCCACCGCCTTCACACCGATCGTTGGGAACGTGCCGTACCGACCCGCTGTTGCCTTTGTTGCAGGCGCAGGCTTCGAGAAGCTGGTGCAGTTAGCGGCCGAGCTCAAGGTTTGGACGCCAGACGTCCCAATGGGCGAGAGCGATCATTCGGTTGCGGCGAGCCGTCCGACGTTCCTTGCGTTTGTGCGGGGCTGAGGGTTGCAACTCCTTGCACAAAGCAATGAAAAAGGCCCGCCGGTGACGCCGGCGGGCCTTGATCGGGTGGCGAGCCTGGTGGGGCTCAGGCGGCCTTCGCCTGGCGCGGGGCGCGCTCCTTAGGGAAGCCGACGACGCGCAGGGTGCCGCCGTCGCGCTGCAGCGCGAGCTTCACGGTGTTGCCCTCGACGAGCTGCTCGAGCACCTCGGCGCGCTGGTTGCCGAACGCCATCACGACGCCGAGATTTTCGCGGCCCTTGTAGCTGATCTTCGAGCCGGCGATGTAGCTGTATTCGCCCTTGGTGGCCGACGTGCGGGTCTCGACGGCGCCGACGGTGACGTCTGCATGGAAGATCGCGCGGAAGCCGTTGTTGCCCTGGGTGTCGGTGGTGTCGGTGGTGCCGCTGTTGTCGTTCATGATCTGATGTCCTTGTTGATTTCATCCCCTCGATGGGGATCGCTTTCTCTGACCAAATCCTGACCTCGGGTGAGCGCGGCGCCACGAGGGCGATGGGCGACGGGGCGGCTCAGGCGAGATCGCGCAATGGTGAGCTTAGCGACGGAGATCGCGAGGCGAGAAGAGCCCAGCGTTGCTGGGCTGGGGGTGAACCGTCCGCCGGGCACGGCCTACTATTCGGAACTCTCCGGCCAAACACCGGGGCAGTGGGCATCCCCTGCCTACGAACTCCCGCACCCGGTCCCTCTCGACGAACGAGTTGGCAGAGCGGCCGGGCGATGAGCTCTAGGCCATCACGCCGCTCACAGCAGCACGACCCTAGAGGACCTCGGCAGGGATAACCCACGCACCAGCTTTGCTGCACCGCAGGAGTAGGAAAAGCCCGCCGCTGGAGTGCGGCAGGCTTCGATCCCTTCTAAGCTCGTTCGATCTTATCCGTAGCGTTTCAACAGAGCATCATCGTTGAGAATGCCTGGGCGAGACCGTTAGCCCCGGCCTTTGCCTTCGCGACCAAGCCGAGCCACTCCGGGTCGTTGATGTTGGCTTGAGCCAGCTGCAGGAGGCGCTTCGTTTCTGCGTCCTGCGCCATGGCATCCGGATCCAATTCGGCCAACGGAGTCAAGTCGCCCCCATCTGCGATGAAGTCGGCAGCCGCCGCGAAGTAGCGGACCATCGCGACGTGCAGACTGAGGCCGACGAGAACGATCGTGTTCGGGCAATCTGCAAAGGTTCGGGACGTCATCGAAGTCCAATCTTTCGAGGAGAGAGGCCTTTCGGTGGGCGCTCGCAGGTGGGCAAGGAAAAGACCCGCCTCGGCTGTCCGAGGCGGGTCTCTGTCTCCGGGCGACCGCAGATCGCGGCAGCGGTCCGCCGCGGTCGATCTCAGGCCGCCTTCGCCTGGCGCGGAGCGCGCTCCTTGGGGAAGCCGACGACGCGCAGGGTGCCGCCGTCGCGCTGCAGCGCGAGCTTCACGGTGTTGCCCTCGACGAGCTGCTCGAGCACCTCGGCGCGCTGGTTGCCGAACGCCATCACGACGCCGAGATTCTCGCGGCCCTTGTAGCTGATCTTCGAGCCGGCGATGTAGCTGTAGTCGCCTTTGGTGGCCGACGTGCGGGTCTCGACGGCGCCGACGGTGACGTCTGCATGGAAAATCGCGCGGAAGGCGTTGCTGCCCTGGGTCTCGGTGGTGCCGTTGTTGTCGTTCATGATCTGATGTGTCCTTCTTGATTTCATCCCCTCGATGGGGATCGCTTTCCCTGACCAATTCCTGACCTTGGGTGAGCGCGGCGCCATGAAGGCGCTGAGCGAAGGCGGACGCCGATCGGCAGACGGTCGGCCGCGGCGCAGCCAAAAAGAGACCCGCCGAAGCCTGGGCTTCGGCGGGTCGGGATGCGCGGCCGCAGTGTTGCTGCGTGGGTGCTGATCATCCGGCAGGGGATTGGGGAATGAAAAAGGCCCGCCGGTGACGCCGGCGGGCCTTGATCGGGTGGCGAGCCTGGTGAGGCTTAGGCCGCCTTCGCCTGGCGCGGAGCGCGCTCCTTGGGGAAGCCAACGACGCGCAGGGTGCCGCCGTCGCGCTGCAGCGCGAGCTTCACGGTGTTGCCCTCGACGAGCTGCTCGAGCACCTCGGCGCGCTGGTTGCCGAACGCCATCACGACGCCGAGATTCTCGCGGCCCTTGTAGCTGATCTTCGAGCCGGCGATGTAGCTGTAGTCGCCCTTGGTGGCCGACGTGCGGGTCTCGACCGCGCCCACGGTGACGTCTGCATGGAAGATCGCGCGGAACCCGTTGTTGCCCTGGGTCTCGGTGGTGCCGTTGTTGTCGTTCATGATCTGATGTGTCCTTCTTGATTTCATCCCCTCGATGGGGATCGCTTTCCCTGATCAATTCCTGACCTTGGGTGAGCGCGGCGCCACCAAGGCGCTGGGCGACGGCGGCCGCCGATCGGCAGACGGTCGGCCGTGGCGCAGCCGGTATATTCGCTTGAGCTACGGCTCGGCGCGAGCGTTTTGCGCTCGCGCATGCGCGTCAGCGCTCATAGAGTAATCAGCACAAGCAGGGAGTTTGGAATGAGAATCTTGCATGCAGTGGTAGCCGCCACTGTGTTCGCTGCAGGTCCGGCTGCGGCGAGAGATTGGGGAGAAGTCAGTGGTTGGACCATCTTCGAAAACGAGGACAGCTGCGGGATCGGAATGGAATTCGAAGGCCCGGGCGAGACGATGATGGTGGCTACGGTCGAGAGTGACGGCTCATCTGTCGTGATGATCTCCAACGCGAGTTGGACCATCAAGAAGGAAGAGGCCCTCGACCTCGTGTATTCGCTAAACGGCTATGAGTACGAGAAGAAGGCCTTCGGCGGAGACTTCTCGGGCAGAAGTGGATTCATCACGAAGTTCAAAGCCGATAGCGGCTTCCTTGATGATCTGGCGAAGTCGACATACCTGCACATCGACAAGGGTGAAGTCGCGGTCGACCGGCTGAAGATGACCGGGAGCGCTGCCGCACTCGCACAGGCGCGGCGCTGTCTTTCGCACGTCAAGTCGTTGCGAGCAGCCGAGGCGCGAGAGAAAGCCCGCTGGGCAGATATCCCTGCAAATCCGTTCGCGGCGCCGCCGCCAACGCAGAGTGAGGTTGTGGAAGCCCGCCGCAAAGCGTTGGCAGGGATCATAACTGACACCGACTATCCAGCGGCCGCTATCCGCGCAGGGGAAGAGGGTGCCGTTCGTGCCAAGATCACGGTGGGCTCCAACGGTCGAGTAACTGCCTGTGAGGTAGTGGGTTCGAGTGGGTCCGTTTCACTGGACATGACCACGTGCAGGATCATCCGCTCGCGTTACCGCGGCGGTGTGCTCCGGAATTCGAATGGCGAGCCATCGACGGAGACGTTCGAGGAGACCTTCAATTGGAAGCTGACCACGCCGACTCCACCTCAGCCCGATCCGGCAGCGCCGCAGCCGCCAGGTTGACGTACGCCGGGTGGTGCGCGGAACCGAGTTCGTCGTCAAACCATGCGAAAAAGGCCCGCCGGCATCGCCGGCGGGCCTCACGTGCTCGCGAGCCTGGTGGGGCTCAGGCGGCCTTCGCCTGGCGCGGGGCGCGCTCCTTGGGGAAGCCGACGACGCGCAGGGTGCCGCCGTCGCGCTGCAGCGCGAGCTTCACGGTGTTGCCCTCGACGAGCTGCTCGAGCACCTCGGCGCGCTGGTTGCCGAACGCCATCACGACGCCGAGATTCTCGCGGCCCTTGTAGCTGATCTTCGAGCCGGCGATGTAGCTGTAGTCGCCCTTGGTGGCCGACGTGCGGGTCTCGACTGCGCCGACGGTGACGTCTGCATGGAAGATCGCGCGAAAGCCGTTGTTGCCCTGGGTCTCGGTGGTGCCGTTGTCGTTCATGATCTGATGTGTCCTTCTTGATTTCATCCCCTGGATGGGGATCGCTTTCCCTGACCAAATTCTGACCCGGGGTGAGCGCGGCGCCACGAAGGCGCTGGGCGAAGGCGACCGCCGATCGGCAGACGGTCGGCCGCGGCTCAGCCGGCAAAAAGAAACCCGCCGAAGCCTGATCTTCGGCGGGTCTCTCTTGCTGGGCTGGAGCAGTCTGCTGATCAGATGCGGCTGGGCATGTCGATCCAGAGCAGGGTTGTAAGGGCGACGCCGGAGACGGCGGTGAGACTGGTGCCGATGAGCTTTTCGAGCGTAGCGCCGCCGCCTTCGCCATTCCGGAGGCGGTTGTTGTAGATGACGCACGCAATGGCAGCGCAGCCGATGGTAGCGGCCGCTGCGATGATCGTGGCGATCTGCCAAGCGATGATGGCGGCAAGGCTCAACGTGTTGGGCTCCACCTGGATTTCCTCCTGTTGATTGGACCAAGGTCCCGCAGGCAAATCTTGGATTGAGCCCGGTCGCGGCGTCGGGGTGGCGATGGGACGGCGGAAGGCTCCCAACCCTCCGCGTCGGCGGGCGCGGCGCGCCGCAACAGGGGCAGCCCCTCAGCGGTTAGCGATGGTCAGATGGACTGGCTTGCCGCGGGGCGGTGCCCAAGTGGCATTTGCAAAGTGCCAATGGATGACCTGGCCGGAGGGATCCTCCTCGGTATCACGCAGGACGAAGAGCACTTTGCGCCTGGGTGTCTGAACCCAGAAGCCGGTGTCGCCGCGGGGAAGGCGCTGAAGGAAGTCGTAGCGAGCGAGCTCGGAGGCGTCAGCTGAGATGCCGTACTTGTCGAATTGGAAGGCGTGATCGGGGATCGGCTCTCTCGATTTTGGCTGCGATGTCGTCATGACTATTTCCTTGCAGGAGCACTCGTCACTTCGGGTGCAAGGTCGCAGTTCAGGGAGGTCGGGAGAGTGGACCGGGCGTAAGAAAACCCGCCGCGGCGTGTGCCGGGCGGGTTCTCAGGTCCATCTGCTCAAGTCGGCGACGAGGATGAGGCGTCAACGAGCCTAAGTCAGGTGGGTCGCGGGGAGCCGGCGAAGGCTCCCCGCATCAGTCAGAAGCGGCTGTTGAAGCGCATCCAGGCCGCCGCCGAGCGGGCGCCCTGGATGTTGCCGCTGTTCAGCCCGTAGGCGCCGCCGAGGGAGAACAGGCCAGTGCCGACGGTCTTGGACCAGCCCATCTCGACGTTCAGCTCGCGAGCCTCGGGAGCGAGGTCGATCATGGACGTCGCGTCCACGAGAGACCGGGTCTCGAGGTTGTAGCCAACCGCCCGGGTGTAGCGCACTTGCGCGCGCTCGACCTTGAGCGGCGACGTGAAGCCGAGAAGGGCCATGCCGCCGAACATCGTGCGCTCCGCCGACAGACGGAAGCCAGTCGAGAGGACGGGCTGCGCAAACTCCAGCAAGGAGTTCGAGGTCTCGACCTTCGTGCGACCGACCAGAGCCTCGCCGGTCATGCGCAGGCCAGCGAGGTTGCCGGTCCAGCCGCCGGTGGCGAACGTCGAGCGCGAGCCCTCGATGTTGAACGCACCGGAGCCCATCATGCCGAGCGCCGAGCCGATCTCGCGGTTCGAAGTAAGGCCGAAGGTGAAGCCATCCGGCGACACGATGCTGAAGCGCTGCGTCGACGAGGACAGGCGGCCGTAGCTGGAACGGGCGCTGCCGAAGCTGACTTTGTGGCCCATCGCCATGATGTCGACCTGGTGGCCGAAAGTGGCGATGTTGCTCGCGCGCAGCATCGAACCCGAGACGAGATCGTTGCTGTCGATCGAGCTGTTCAGCTTCGCGGCAACCGCGAAATTGCGGCCGAGCTGGGCGGCAAAGTAGCCGCTCGGGGTCACGTTGCGGCGGTCGTTCAGGCTGCTGGTCCCTCCGAGCAGACCAGCGTCACCGCCGGTCACCTGCTGATAGCCGATGCCCGCATCCTGTGCCAGCGGAGCAAGGCTGATGCCCTTGCCGCGCATGCCGCCCGCGAGAGCCGACATGTTGACACCGTAGTCGCGACCATAGGCGTCAACGGCCACGCTCTTGCCCGCCTGCTCGCCGAACGCCTCGGAAGCATCGGTCCCGCCGAAGGCTGCCGAGAAGACGATGCCGGTGGCGTCGAGCGAGGACGCCTTGACGGAGCTCGAGCCGATCGTCGGGCTGTTCGCCTTGAACGCGGCCTCGATGTTGAGGAGGCCGACGCCGTACGTCTGGTCGACACCGGCCGTGCCGAGGTCGGTCGCAGTGGTGAGGAGGATCTCGGAGATCTCCTTGCCACCCAGCTGCGGCCAATACTGCTTCAGCAGCGTCGCAGCGCCAGCGACCGCGGGAGCGGCGAAGCTGTTTCCGAAGACGACTTCAGAAGCACCGTCCTTGTTGACGGCACTCGCGCCCTGGCTCGCGACGGCGAGGGTGCGATCCGCGAGGGCGCCGGGGCTGCCGTTCTCCGTGAGCGGGTTCAGGTTCTTGTCGACGCCGATGGCGTACAAGAACCAAGCCTTGTTCTCGAAGTCGGAGCCGACGAGGCCCTCCGAGGCGGTGCCGGCGAAGCTGTCGCCGGCCGCATTGTCGATCGACTGGACGAGCAGCCGGTCGTTGAGACGGACGGCGTCCATCGCCGCGTTAAGGTCGGACATGAACAGCGCGCCGCCGCGGCCGTTGACGCTCAGGTTGATCGCGAATGCGCCGTTGTCGACGGCGTACTTGATCGCGTCGTCGATGTTCGAGCCGTTCATGCCCTCCTCGGCACGGGTGTCGAAGTTCGCGCCAGCGATCTTGAGAGCGAGGATCGTCGCGTTGTAGGCAACACCCTGGGTCAGGGTGTCATTCGCGCCGCCGGCAGCGATGGAGCTGACGAGAGTGCCATGGCCCTGGACGTCGTCCAGATCGAAGGTCACGTTGTTGCCGTCGGCGAAGCGGTTCTCGAACGACTTCGACTTGTCGGAGATGCGGCCGGTGAACTCGGCGCCACCGATGTCGATGCCGCTATCGATGATCGCGACGGTCACATCCTTGCCGGTGAAGCCCTTGTCGTACGCATAGTCGGCCTTCGACAGAGAGACGGCCTGCGAGCGGTCGTACTCGGCCGTGGTCGAGGGGGTCGGCGTGGGCGTCGGGGTCGGCGTCGGCGTCGGGGTCGGCGTCGGCGTCGGGGTCGGCGTCGGCGTCGGGGTCGGCGTCGGGGTCGGGGTCGGGGTCGGAGTCGGAGTCGGAGTGGGCGTCGGAGCCGGAGTCGGCGTGGGGGCCGGCGTCGGCGACGGCGAAGGCGACGGCGAAGGCGTCGGGGCCGGAGGCGCCGGGGGAAGCGGGGTCACACCGCCGCCGCTGCCGCCACCACCACAAGCGGAGAGCGACACGAGCGCGAGGATCGATGCGGACATGCAAAGTGCGCGAGACGTGATCACTGATTTCATCCTTTTAATTGGGAACGCTTTCCAAGCCCCAAACTGGAAATGGTCCACCGGCGAGGTACCGAACGAGACGGAAAACGTATCTTACGTTTAAGTACGTACCGCAGCGATCAGCGCCCCTTTTTCCTTATAGAGGCAGGGCTGTTAGGCGTTGATGAGAATGGGATAGAAACGACAAGCGTCAGCGGATCCGAGGGCACAATCGGCTAGAAAGTCCCTGTGGATCTCTTCCCGCTCGCAGGCAGAAAGGCGGCTCCACTCGGCAGCCGTCTCCGCGGTCGTGGGCGGGAGCCCACCATCCTCGAGCATGTGCAGTTCTTCGGCCAGGAGCGCCAGATCATCGTCGTAGAGACAATCGTCGAGCGTGATGGCCTTCTTCTGCTCGATGCTGAGGGCATCGAAGTTGAAGCCTTCAAGGAAGCTTTCACGGCGGTCGACGAACCGCTGAGCATGCTCCAGCCGCTTGGCGACGGCTGCTATGCGGACGTCGGTGCGAGCAGCGGCCGCGTCGATAGAGAGCATTCTCGTCTTCCTTGTTGCTTCAACCCGTTCTTGCGGAGCAGTGGTTGATTAAAGGTTGAAAGCCCCGCCGATCGGGCAGGGCTTTGTAAATTCAGGCGGCCTGCGCGGTCGGCATGCCGACGATCTTGAGGGCGCCACGGGCGGTGCTCCGCAAGGTGAGTTCGATCGGCTGGCCGGGTTTGAGGCGGCCTTCGAGGGTCTGACGGACGCCGTCGAAGGCAAGGAGGGTGTGTTTCCGATCCGCCCGTCCCAGCTTTGCGACGTGGGCATCGGGAAGGACCGTGTAGTCGCCGTTCTCGCCCGTTCGCGTCTCTATCGCGCCTGGGGTCACGATGACCTTGAAGGCGGGGCGGAATCGGGTGGTGCCGGCGGCATGGCTCGTCATGCAAACTCCTGTTCTTGATTTCGTCCTCTGCAGAGGATCGTTCTGGAAGGCTAAGCGACAGTCAGCGGCTCGGCGTCGAGACCCAGTCGATCAGGCCGCTCGCGATCGAGTAAAAGATGACAGCGCCGAAGAGCGCGCCAATCACAGCCATGCTGACGAGGCAGATGCTGTGATTGTGACCGTGGGCCAGACCGAGCGCGATATCGTGGTGAGACACTGGGCTTCTCCTGATTTCGTCCATTTGAATGGATCAAGACTGCGCAGCCGAAATTTTGCCTGAGTGTCGGCGCCTGTGGCGCAAAAAGACCCACCGGCGCGTGGACGCCGGTGGGTCTCGTGAGCGCGTCGCAGCGCGCGGTTGAGCTCAGCAGCCGCGGCCGCCAGTCAGGCTGCTGAGAACGCGGACAGCGTAGGCGTCATAGACGCGGACCATGTCGCCCCTCGTCTTCACCCGCTTCGGACCTCCCATGCCGGGACAACCAGCTCGAAGCTCCGCAGCCACAGCGTTGGAGCCAGGCGCCGCCGCAATCGACTGCCACGACTGACCCGCAAGCAGGGCCAAGATCACGAGAGCCAGGGAAACTTTGAACACGTACGGCATTTTCAATCACCTGAGGGAGTCTACACTCCCCCTTACCGCACCTGCCCCCGAGACCCACACAGCGGAATTCTTTATCACAGAACACGGAAAGCCCACCCAAGCGGAGCCTGGGCGGGCGAAAGAATGCTCGAACTCTGACTAATGTGGAGGCCGACGCATCAAGCACGAAGGCCTGACACCTAATCGAAGCCAGTCACAAGTCGATCAGGTTGTACCCTCCGTCCTTGAGCACATCGAATGCCCAATCCCGGTCGATGGGTTCCCCTTCTGTGACCAGGTTGACCGCGGCGCCGGCTCTCTCGAAGAGCGCGATGCAGAACTCGTCGTTGTTGAACCGAGACCGATAGCGGATGCCGTCGAGGTTGGATTTGTCGTGCACGATCGCGGTAATCGCCTGGCACTCGTCGTAGCTCGTTCCGGCGAGGGCCTCGGGCTGGACGCCAAATGCGGCCACTCCCGAGCCATGGAGTTGCGCGAGGTTCAGGTCACGACTGGTCTCGAAGAAGGCGAGCCGCCGCTTGTCGACGTCGGACCAAAGGACGTCCCGCTTCGTGGCGGGCCAGCGAAGCAGCGTCTCGGCGAATGACGCAATTGGTGTTTCGCCGAGGTAGAGTAGTCCGAACGAGCCGTCCGGGGCGTCCCAGCGCCACGTTTGATTGCGCAGCCCGTAGAACAGGGCACCCTTGCCCGCAGCATGAATGCGGGCAAGGGTAGTCTGCGACGGGATCTGCACCGTCGGGATGATGTCTGGAGTGATGGCCAAGTCAGTCTTCCAGGCGTGCCGCGAAGCGGACTGCGATGTTACGATCGCTGGACGTGCCAGATCTCAGGAGATCGATCGGCCGGCGGCCGTCCAGACCTTCCTCCGGCACGAGGAGGTACTGAAGGATGCGCCATCCAACGGTGTTTGGAGCGGCGGCAAGCACCTCCCGCAGCCCAGGCAGGGGCGCACTGTCCTTGAACTGACACGTCGGAAACTTATGACGCCCACCATCGTCAACCGCGAAGATCCGGCGCTCCGCCGCTGCCTTGTAAACGGCGTTCTTAGACTTGTACCCAAGCAGGTCTGCGACCTCGGCGGCGTCAAACAGGCCACCCGCGGCGTCTGCCATCTCGCGCTTGAACCGGGCCGCGTGCAGCTGCTGCTCACGTAAACGCTCGTCCGTCGAGTTCGAGACAGGCGCCGCGCGGAGCATCGCCACGAGGAAGCCAATCGTGTCCTTCGCAGCCAAGGCACTGTCCAGCGCAGCTGCGGGGATATCGCCAGCCACGCTGTTCAAGAAACGGTCAGCTGCCAGCTTCAGCTTTTCACTGCTGGGCTGGAGACGCTGTTCATTGCTATGGGGCGGGCGCTGAGCGGCAGTGGCAACCACGATAGTCTCCTCGTTCACTCCGTTGCATGTAGCATGCCTAGTGAACGGATTCAACGCGACGTCCATGAGGGGGTTCCCGCTCAGTGGAGGATGCGAGCTACGCTGCTGCCCACGGCATGACCGAGGGCGCTTGGTACCGCATTCCCGAGCTGCTTCAAACCGTCCGACCATGTCCCTGGGAACCGGTAGTCGTCTGGGAAATCCATCAACCGAGCAGCTTCACGAATAGTGAAGTGTCGATATCGATCGGGAGAAGCATGAGGACCGTAGTCCACCATGTTTTCGCCGCCCGAGACGCCGTGAACACCGGCCCTAAGCGTCTTCGAGGGGTCGTCGATTGGCGATCCTGTGTGGCCTTTGTAAGCCTTGGCTTGACGAGGAGCAAGCAGGTGGTCGGCGAACGTCTCGATGTCAGCTCGAGCGGTCGGAAGATCCGCGATCGCATCGCGAACAGTGCGCGTTGGCTGCAGCCGCGACGGCGGCGCGGCGAAGAGGTCACCGACCGGCTTTCGGTTGTGCTTGCGCAGGAACGCGGTCCCAGCTGCATCGATCTCGGGATGGGGAAGCCCGTGCCGACGCCAGTAAGCGCCGGTGATCCACTTCTCGACCATCAGCTCCTCCTCGCTGTGGGATGCGTCAGGCGCCAGCCAGGTCTGGTCGATGTCATCTCGGATGCCGACGAGGAAAACGCGGGACCGCTTCTGTGCGGTGCCAAAGTCCGAAGCGACGAGCTTGGCCGTCGACACGCGATACGTTGGGATTGACTTGATGCCTTGGTCGAGGCATTTGCGGAGAAATGACGCGTCGGCCTCGTAGTCAGCAATGTGTGGCGAGGCGACGTCGGGCAGCGTGAGGGCAAGCCGCAGGTAGTCGAAATACGCGCGGTGAGTGGTCATGAGCGCTGGAACGTTCTCGAACACGAACGCGCGCGGGCGCAGTAAGCGGACAGCTTGGACGGTCCACGGCCAGAGGTTCCGCTCGCCGGCGGCGCCGCGGTGTTTCCCGCCGATGCTGAACTCCTGGCAAGGCGGACCGCCGGCGAGGAGATCGGGCTCTGGATCCACGTCCGAGAGATCGAGGGACGTGACGTCTGCTTCGAGCACCCGCCAGCCTTGCACCAGCGGATGGCCGGCACGTTGGTTGTGGCGGATCGTCTCGCAAGCCTGGTGATCCTGTTCGACGATGATCTCGTGGTGGAACCCTGCCTGAGCAAGGCCGAGGCCGAGTCCCGCCGCTCCACCGAACAACTCTATCGACCTCAGCGGAGCATGAGAAAAAGACATCATTTCATCCTTGTAGAAGGCGCGATTGCCAATGACCGCGGAAGTGGAAGTTGTTGGACGCGAGCAGGGTCAGGCGATTGCGATCGCGCTCGTCCAAGCGACGCTGTCCTGCATCAAGATGCCGCTGAGCCTGATGCGAACCGGAGTCGACGTGCGCCCGGCACGGTAGAGACGGAGTTCTCCCTCCACCTGGAAGACCGTATCGTTTGCGATGTCTCGCCGGGTGGGGATCGTTCTGGAATCGATGTCCACCTCGACGCAGGTGCGTGGATCCTCGATCCGCCAGGCGAGAGTTTCGCCAGCAATGCCGCAAAGAGCGGCGCGCGTGAGAGCCTCAGCCGCCGTGGCAATCGGCGAGGGGTCGGCCAGGTGGTCGTCGTTAGAGGCGCAGGCTGGCCATGGTGCGAAGATCGCAGCTAGAGCCGTGGGGAGAGCGAACATGCTCCGCATGATTTCTTCCTTCGAAGTGGGTTCAATCCCACGCGAAGCAGAAGGGGACGATTGGACGGGTGAGCAGCGAACGGCCGCAGGCGACGGATCAGGCCGCTAGCTGGGCTATGACTGGGTGCCTGAAGCGCAGGAAGGCATATCGAACCGCGTGCAGGTTCTTGGAGCGCTCGCCGACCGCCATTTGCGCGAGGGCCGCGAACGTGTCGGCAGCGCGGCTGTCCCACGGGCGGCGATCATCAGCGAGTCGGCTGAGGGTCTTCAGCCAGGGATCGTAGTTATCGCGGACGGCACGCCCACCTTTCCACTCCATCGTTTCCCAGGAGGTGAAAATGCGATCGCAATTGGCAAGCGTCGGGACCCGGCGTTCTTGCGAGGCGAGTGTAAGTTCCTCGCGGATGATTGCGGCAGCAAGCGCCGTCGCCAGCGGAAGGCTGCCGGGGAGGACGGCTCCGCCAGATCCGCTGGTCCACATAAGCAGGTCGACGATGGCTGCTATTCGGTCATCCCGAAGACGATTATGCTGGGGGAGCGCGTCTTCTGCGAGTGGGTTGAAGGCTGGCACCCGATCCCAACCGCCGACGTCGCCATCTTCGGGCGACACAGGGCGTAGCCATTCGTCACGCAAGCCGAGGGCAATCCGGATTGCTTCGGCCTGGGTTGCCAACAGCTCCTCCCAGCTGGCGTAGCCCCTTTCGCGGGCTTTACGAGCAAGCTCGTACGACAGCCCGGTCGAATGCAGTTTCGCGAGGCGGCTGGCGTCGGAAATAATGGAGATCGGATCATGGTGCGCGGGCATGTCGCTTGTCCTCGTCGGGTCAGGCTGCGCGCGCGAGACGGGAGTAGCCCGGCGCGTGCTCGAACTGCGGGCGGAGCGCGGCGCCGTCGAGCAGAACCTGGTGGTGGTCCAAGCCGACCCATCGTCTTCCGAGTTCCTCAGCGGCGGCGCCGGTGGTCCCGGACCCAAAGAACGGGTCGAAGACGAGATCCCCTGGCCGGGTGAGCATCTGGATGGCTGTCTTGGGCACCGGGATGGGCATGGGACAGGGATGCGCAGGCAGGCCTTCGGTCTTGAGGCGCTTGCGCCATGCCTCAGCACCGCTCGCGTTTCCGGCGGTGATGAGAGCGGACGGAAAGCGCGTCTTGGCTCCAGTGAAGCTCGTGGAGCCGAAATCCAGACCGGATGGGCGCTTCTCGGTGCCGCGGCTCAAATCACTCTGGCGGAGCGGCTCTGCGCGGTCCTGGCGCATATCGCCGGCAGCCATGTAGGGCGTCGGCGACGGAGAGAAGATGTAGATCGGATCGACCGTCGGCCGGGGGTGCATGCCTCGCACCGCGCCCCACTCCAGATTGGGAAGGCGGGAAGGCTGCTCCCAGTAGAGATCGGGCATCCGGTGGAGGCCAAGTTCGTCCTGAGCGGCGATGACGAACCGCTCTCTGTACGAGGAGATCGCGGGGACGCCGCGGTAATAGATAGCGCTGCCGAGGTGGATGGCCATGGTGCCGTCATCCTTCATCAGGGGCAGCCAGTGCTCCATTAGCTCGACCATCCATGGGAGCCAGGCTCCGGGTTCACACGTGCCGTAGGTCTTCAGCTTCGAGCACATGGGGAAGAGTGGAGATGTAAAGAGGGTCTGGACGCTACCGGGCTCGATGATCGCGGACGCCTCGCGTGCGATCGCCGCAACGGCTTGGCCGAGCTCAGTCCGGAAGATAACGATCTGAACACCCGGCTTCACCCGGCCCAGGGCGTCGTTGCCGGCTTCTGTGAGCCGCCAGTCCTCGCGCATCTCCGAGAAGAGCCAGCCCTGCCGCTTGGCATCCTGGATCGCCCAGCGAACGGATCGATCCCAAAGACGAGACGGCCGACCGTTGTAGGTGACGACCTCGTCACGGATGGCCGGATCCAGACCAAAGAGCTGGATGATGTCGTCGTAAAGATCCTTTGGAGCGGCCTTGCCTTTATCCTGGATGATTTGGAGGATCGGAAGGATGATCTCGCTGCGTGTGATGGGAAGTCCCATCCAGGCGCGTCGCTCCTCCTCCCGCTGTCGCTCGCCGTCGGCGACGCGACGAGCCCGCTGCTGGGCTGCGGCGGGCGACTTCGCCGGCGCTCGCCAGTTGCCTTTGCGAGAGTTGGTGCTGTGCATGTTCAAACGGTTGGCTCCGAGTAAGCAGGGCATTCGACAGGCGGCGCCTAGCCAGGGTGGTGCATGAAGTAGCGGTCGACCGCCGCGCGCAGCTCTGCGATGCGCGCCGGCCCGATGTTCTTGATCGCCTGGAGATCACTGTCGTGAGCCGCGTCCACGTCCCCGATGGTTCGGAGATCATGATGGCATAGGATGCCGCGTATGCGGATATCGATGCGGAGGTGCTTGATCGATTTCATCCGAGCCGGGCCACCGCGTACGGGGCGGGGCTGGTTCACAACGGGGATCTCGTCCGTCAGGCGAGGCAAAGCGTCTTCGACCGGGCTCCGGCGGCCAAGATAGCGATCGACTTCCGATCTGAGCTTTCGCAGGGCTTGCCGGCCAACCCCTAGATGATAGAGCAGCTTCCCGTCGGGGAAGTCGTCAAGCTCGCCAATTGTCTGGAGGCCGAGGTCGTTGATCGCGCGCCGCGGCGCGGCTTCCAAGTCGAGGTTTGCGGCGGGATCGGAAGAGACCCCGGTCGCCAGGCGAGGTGATGTCGGCTCGCAATGCATCGCGCGACCCTCCACGTGGGTGTTAAGCGGTCGCCTACGACGTGGCATTGGCCGGTAGGTGAGAGAAGAGCGAGCGAGATAGCGATTCACCTCGGTCCTCAGCTCGACGAGCGCCTCTTCATGGAACGCTGGGGTGCCAAGGAGCTCCCCGTCAGAGACCTCGTCTATTTCCCCAACCGTTAGAAGGCCCAAGCGTTTGAGCGGCGCCCGAGCAGTGGGCGAGAGGCGGATCGAGGTTACCGGGTCTGCCGGGGATCCGGTGACCATCGCCGGGATGTAATCGGGATCGATCATGCAATTCTCACGTGTACGGGTCCGGGCCGTGCGAGACGCGGCGGAATGAGCGCTCTCTGGATCTTTCATAGATGCAGGTCCCGCGCCTCTTGCATGGTGCAGGAAGAATTTCAGCCGTCGATCAAGTCTCTAGCGGCCTACAGGATCAGCGGGCCGCGGTGCTGTGCGCGGCCGATCTGACCGCCGAACGCAAGGACATGCTTCAGCCGATCGGCGAACTTCTGCTTCGCAGCAACCTCGATCTGTCGGATGCGCTCCCGAGAGACGCCATACACCAGGCTGAGATCCTCAAGCGTCACCGGCTCGTCCGTGAGGTTGCGGCGAACGAAGATGTCGCGCTCACGTTCGGAGAGCGCGCCAAGACCTTTCTCGATGAGAGCTCGATGGCGTTCCCGGTCGAGTTGGTCAGCAACGAGCTCGTCGGGGAGGGAATCCCCGGCGGCCAGGGTGTCGCCGAATTCGAGGCCCTCTCCGTCACCGATGCGCCGGTTCAGGCTCCCGTCGAGATAGAGGCGCTGGTTCATGCGGACAACGTCTTCGGGGCTGGCGCCGAGGTGGTCCGCCAGCGCAGCGGCAGCGCCTTCGCTCAGGTCGCCGGCCTCGTAAAAGCCGAGGCTCGCTTTGGCTCGGCGGAGCTTGAAGAAGAGGCGTTTGTCAGACGAGCTGGCCCCAAACTTCACCAGTGTCGACGTGCGCAAGACGTATTCCGTGAGGCCGGCGCGGATCCACCACATGGCAAAGGTGGAAAACCGAAAGCCGCGCTCGATTTCGAACCTGTCGAAGCATCGGACCATCGCCAGGTTGCCTTCGGAGATTAGATCCTCGATCGGGACGTTGTAGCCGCGGTACGACATCGCCACTTTGACGACGTAGCGCAGGTGCGCGCCGAGGATTTGGCTCTTGGCTCGCTCGTCGCGCTCGTCTCGCCAGCGGCGAGCAAGGTCGGCCTCAACCTCCGGGGAGAGTATCGGATATTTCCGGGCCGCCCGGATGTAGGCGGAGAGTCCGGGGTCGGCAGCCATAGGGACGGCGGCGCCGGCGGATCCATTGCTACGTTGGGCAGCCGCCATCACATCTTTCCTTATCGGCTCATTCAGACAAGCTGCGCGCGAAGGGCCGCTGCGAACGCCTCTAGTTGATCGCCATAAATGGCGGTGGCTACGACGATGACCGGAGCCCAGAATGCGAGAACAAGCGCCATCCAGGTGGCCAAGGTGGCCCGAGGCGAGAGACGGCCGGCGCGCGCCTCCACGGGCGCCGATCGCGCTTCCCTCGCCTGAACCGATAGGGTGATGGCATTCATGGCCTCTCCTCCGAGAAAACGACGTCAGTGGAGGAGCGTTGGGCGCCACCGTGGATCCACTCGGATCGCTGAACTTCTCCCTCCTTGGAAATATAGAGGGCAACCTTCTGAATGGGGTTGTTCTGACCAACGCGGTGCAGGCGACCCCGCAGGAATTCTGATTGGCGCCTGCGGGTCGCCTTGCTGGTGACCTCGATGACGACACGGTATCCCTCGAAGAGGGGGTCATCGTTTTCCGGGAAGCTCTTCCGGAGATCCTCGTCTATCTGAGTGGACGTCAATTGAGCGAAGAACGCATCGATTGCCGGATCCGCGCTGTTGGCCGCCTCGCCGTGCTCCGCGAAGGCAGGACCGAGATCATGCTCCGCAAGGCGCTTGCAGCCGGCGATCAGCTTGTCGCGCTCGTAGACGCTGATGTCATCGATCTGGAAGCTGACATCCGCTGCCAGCCAGCGTGAGAGAGTGACCCGAAGATGCATCGATCTGTCCTTGATGAGGCCCGTCAGGCGTGGCGAAGAGCGTAGAGGGTAGGCTGGTGCCGAGGGTTCGTCGGTTGACGCACGCGGCCGGCGAACGCAGCTTCAGGATGCGCATCGATTTTCTCGATGTCTCGGGCGCCGAAGATCGCCAGGGGTCCAAAGGTACCGAAGGAATTGCGGACGTCGACGATCAGCATGGTCCCGTTGCGGACGGAGCGCCGATCCTCGACCTTGATCGCCCCCCAGATCTCGGACGGGATGCTCGCCCCTGTGAGGTGCTCCGTCCGCTTGGGCGTCGGCGTCGCGGCCGCGGCGAAAGGGGATGCGGGTGTGCGCTCGGGAGACGCACGTTGCAGCCCTTCGAAAAGTCCGTCGAAAACGGACATGAAGTCTTGCCCGACGCCAACAGCAGCAGCCGCTCCATTGGCAGTGAGGCGCGCCTCGAGCAGAGAGGCCCAGGAGACCCCGGCAGCGGAAAGGGCCTGGTGAGCGAGCCGGAAGGCGGCTTCCTGCCCGCTGACGTCGTCCGCCCGGTCCATGCGATCGAACAGGAGACGTAAGCGATCGTCGCTCATCCGGGTAAGGGGACTGTGTTTCACTGATTTCCTCCGGAAGATTGCTTTGCAGCGGAGCGGCCTCGGTCAGCACAGCTCACGAGATCTCTTCACGCAGCTATTGAGTAAGGATGGCCATTCTCGAAGGCTTCGGCATGAAGGTCCCGAGAGGCCGATGCCTGAAACCGAGCGGCGTCTGCCGCGACGAGCAGCTCGAACGAGCATGGACCGTCCGCATCAGCGTGGATCGTGTCGATTTCGGCCATGAACGCGGCAAAATCCGCGGGAAGCTCGAGGAGGCGGGAGAAAGTCACGCCGTCGCAATCATGCCCGTAGTGGTGCACGAAGACGGTTCCGTGATGGGTGCGGTGAGCGGCGATATGATCCCGCGTGTCCCGCCTCCGTCGGAGGTCCTCCAGACGGCGCCTCAGCGGGAGGGGAAGCACGGGCCAGCGGTCTCGGCGTGCTATTGCCCCGAACTTGAGGCGAGCGACTTCCATCGGGAGATCATAGACGATGGCGGACAATGGATTCCTCCTGAATGAGCGGGGCGCCGGTGGTCAGCTTGCGCTCGATCGAAGCGACGATGGCGGAGATGTTGGACCATGGCGCCGGGGAGCGGCAGGCTCCTTCGCCGTCGAGAGCGCAGGTGATCGCCTGGGCGTTGGCATTCCAAAGACCAGCCACATCGAGGGAGCAGGCTACGAACAAAGTGAGGAAGGCCGAACCGAGCGAGCGAGTGAGCATTTTCTTTCCCCCTAACGGAAGCAAAGGGGACTAGGACCTTTGCTCAGGGATCCTCAGCGGAGCATGCGGGCCGATCGCTGAAGCGGCCACCGTGGCGCGTCGAGGCGGCAGGGGACTTCAGAAAGGATACGCAACTGCCGCCAGCGGAAAGGCTCGGTTCAGGGTGTAAGCTTTCTCAACCTGACGAAGGCGAGATGCGTCGCCCCTCGCATTGCGTTCTCGCTGGCCGGATGGCAACGCACAGATGTTGCGCAAGGAAGATGGTCGAGAGGTATGCGTATGTGGAGGAAGAGGCTGGCGGTTTCAGTCTTGGTGTTGTGCTTCTCTAGCGCCGCGGCTGCGCCGGAAACGCCGGAACGAAGGATGAAGCGCAAGATGATGGGCGCGATGCTCGTCTATGGGAAGAAGGCAGAGCCGGTGGTCGAACGGTGTTTGCGCGAAAACAAGATCGCAGCTGGAAAGGTGAACCACGCGGGAGCCGCGTCCTGTATGGACGTCTGGATCAAGAAGCAGGGATACCGTGCGCCTGGCCGTTGGGGAAAAGACTGAGCGCAGCGGCCTTTGACACCGCGCCGCGCGCCCAGAGTTGTCCGGCCAATCAGTAGCGCGGCCGGCGGCCTCGCCGACGCCACTCTCCGGGAAGAAGCTCAGGCACATGCTCCACCTCGAGATCCGCGACAGCGCGGAAATCGTCGAGCAGGTGCGCCTCCGATATCGCAGCGACAGGCTGGAGGATTCGCGCGGCATCAGCGGCGGACGGGATGTCCTCGGCGGTGATGACGATCTCGATTGGGTCGAGCGGCCCAAGATCGTAGTGGCAGATACCGCGGCTACGACGCCATTCGAGTTTGGAGACCGAGGGGACCAGTTGGTCCACCGCTGCATGCGTTTGAGGTGAGAGGAACTCCCAGCGCTTGCCATCCGCGAGCTCGAAGAAGCCGGACGGGGCGTACGGTTTGTTGGCCTGGATCTCGAGGACGAAGCGGCGGCCTTCCGCGAACTCAAGATATGCGTGAATGAGAGCGTTCAAGACAGCGCGACACTCGTCGTCCTGGCGTGCGACGACTTGGTGGAACGCAGCCCCGATGAAGCCGTGATCGCTGAAGGCGTGCTGAGCCTCTTGCGCGAGCAGCTCAATGCGATCGAGCACCTGTTGAAAGTCGGAGACGTCGATCGGCGTTTCCCCCAAGCGGAGAGGATCGGTGAGGACGAAGCACGATCGTCCGTCCGAGAAGTCCGCCCAAAGCGAGAAGCATTGGCGGCCGGCGACGTCGGTGATCACCTTGACGTGAACGTCGCTATGGGTCTCACCGTTCGCCCAGCGATAGCGATACGAACCGTCGCTGGCTGGGCCGGTCCTCTCCTCGCCACACTCGTCGACGATCTCGTGGGCGTAATTGAGCCGCGCGACATAGTAGCGGTGATCGGTCGCATCCATCTGGTGGAGGTAGAGATAGCTGCGCGGGGCGTCATGCGCCTGATCCATTCGAACCTGGTCCTGCTTAAACCGATGTGAAGCTGCAATGCGCGCAGCGAGACGTTCCAAGAGATAAGCAGGAAAGCGATCAGTCCGCTAGGGGATTATGGATGACGATCGTTCGGGTGCATCGCGGTTAGTCGATGAAGCCGCCGCCAGGTTGCGGGACGCATGGCGTGACGATCGGCCCAGAGGCCGCGTCCCGCAAGACGCGCGGGCAGCGCTACGATGAAGCCGAGCTTCGTGGATGGCCAAGCGTGACCGCGCTGGAGCATCTGCCATGATGCGGAACGGCCGGCGACGAAGACGCGGCCGACCACGCGGCCGAAGCGGTCGCGGCCGCGGATCGAAAGGCGGATCGGGTGTCCGGTGAGAAAGGCGTCCAATGCAAAGCGCGCGGCTCGGCCGCCCGGCTGGTGATACTCCGGGGCGTCGATGCCCGCTAGCCGCACACGGACGCGCCTTCGGCCGAGTTGTACTTCGATGCTGTCTCCATCGGTGACACGGAGCACTCGAACCTTTCGTGGCCATCGAAGAACGACGGCGCCAGCTATGAGCGCGATCGCGATAAGCAACAACTCGAACATCTTTCCTCCCGGCTAGCGGCCTCGGAAAGAAGTCGTCCAAGATCTCAGAAGGGTAGATCGACGGTCACTGGTTTGCGAGCAATTCTCCAGGCAGCCTCGAAGCGATCCATGTCGGCGCTCAAGTCCGGCATGATCGCCATGATCTCGTCGAAGGGCAGGAAATCGTCGGAGAGGAGGGGAGGGCTATCAAGATCGGTGGTCCGGAATGTGCCGTACGATCCATTGATGCGATAGCAGACAAAGGGCGAGCCGGTCGTGCCTTGGAGTTCGACAGTTAGGCCGGGATGCCTCTTCAAGGGGCCTTCCCAAGCCGCTTTGATGGCCTCGATTTCGTGATCGTGGCGGTAGATCACAGGGGCCGCGCCGCCCGACGCCGGGGCTCGGCTCGGACCAGCGAGAAGAGAGCCGAAGACTGCCGCTACGCGCGAAACCGTGCGTAGCGCTTCCGAGGAAGGCACTGCCTCCGCTGAGGCAAGCCTCGGTCCCTCTGGCACCCGGGGCGTCAGAACCTCGGTCGGCGCCGCGACAGGAGCCGCAGGCCGCGAGCAGAAGAAGGGCTGCAAAGGCAGCTGCGCGGCGGGATCGTCAGCGCCGGCGACATAGGATCGCAGCATCCGCGATCTCATAGGATGCTTCAGCTTGCGCATTGCGACCACTTCGAGTTGCCGAGCCTGTTGTTTGGTGACCGATAAATCGTGCGCAACGTCCTCCAGCAGTGAGGCATCTCGATCCGGAAGGATGCCAAACCGCATCCGGAGTGTACGCTCCTCGCGCTCATTCAAAGTGCACAGCAGCGCGGTAAGTCGTTGGCGCATCTCGGCCTGGAGGGCGAGACTGAAAGGAGACGGAGGCGGCAAGGTGAGCGATGGCTCGTCGACGGCCTCCATGGTGTCTTCGTTGGTGAGGAGGCACGCGATCTCGCGGGCAATCCTTGTTCTCGTCGCAAAACGCATGTTGGGTTTGATGGCCGTGCCCCGGCGTCGCGCTCTATCCACGATCAAGAGGTATGCTTGTCCGATGTAATCCTGAGCATCGAC
Source organism: Sphingosinicella sp. BN140058 (assembly GCF_004135585.1). NCBI lineage: Bacteria > Pseudomonadati > Pseudomonadota > Alphaproteobacteria > Sphingomonadales > Sphingosinicellaceae > Sphingosinicella > Sphingosinicella sp. BN140058. The sequence continues at coordinate 181,575 of NZ_CP035502.1, forward strand.
ATCGTGGTCGCTAGCGAAGATTGCGGCAGCCATGGCGGCAATCGAGGAGATGTGATCGACCTGCGCGGTCATACGGGTGTCCCGAGAAAAGATCCTGAGGTGCCACAAGCTTCTGGATCTTTTGATTGCACGTCAAGCGCGATTAGCGGGGCAAACATCCTGATTGTCGGTGCACACCTCGACGGTGTGCGGGGAGGGCGGGTACAGCGATGGAGGCCGGAGACGGCGTCACGCTGCTCCATCGCGGGTCGGAGGGATCGGAGTTGCCCATTTCGACCGAGCGCGCCGTCTACGCGGCAATCGCCGCTCGCAACCGCGGGTCCGATCAGCTTGAGCGGAGCTCTTCCAGGCGGCAGAGCGAAAAACAGTCGCGGCGTCAGGGAGCTCGAGCCGCCGTCTCGTGCGGGTCGGTTCGCTCTTGACCTGGATGGGGTCGATGAGAGCGAGACGAGATCTGCTGGCCTCGCGCCTCCTGCCGAAGAAGGCTGCTTCCTGGTTGTCGTTGGGCGCCTGAAGCCGGCTGCTGGCATCCAAGCCGCGACCGCGGCGCTCTTCAAGCCAGCATAAGACATTCGAGGCCGAGGCCGCGTGCTCCTGGTTATCCACCCTCAATCCCCTTAGGAAGTTTCGCGCCTCTTAGGGACCAAACGATACTGGGAGAAGTCAGGATCTATACGGACCCGCCGGACACAGCAACTAGGGCGCCGCCGTTACCAAGCGTCCCCACCGGTCCTACAGCCTTCACCCTGCCGCAACCTCAATGCGAGCCGGTGACTTGCCTCTTGCGACGGCCTTGATCTGGAGGATATCGAAGTGGAAGAAGAAGGGGGATTTATGAGACTATTCGGATGTGTGGCCGCGATTGGACTGGTGGTGAGCGGCTGCGGCAGTGTGGCGCCGGGCGGGAATTCAGCGGAGCAGATCGTCAGTGCGGAGCTGGGCAACAGCCAAGCTTCCAACCTCAGCGAGGCGGATCGTGCGGTAGACGCAGTCAACGAAGCGTTGGATGTGGTTGGTAATGAGGCCGGGAGCGAGGAAGAGCAAGCCGGGAACTGGGATTATCAGACGCAGACCGACCCTCTCACCGACAAGGAAACACGGACGGCCTGCGTCCAGTCGACGAACCAGGTGCAGCTCTCACCGCCATACGAGCCGACGTATGCGCGATTGTGCTTGAGGGACTCCCCGCAGTTTGGCCGAGACGTTTACGTGTCGCTGATGGGCGATGGGCAGATTCTGTGCCGCTCGTACGAGGACTGCGACGTCCAGGTTCGGTTTGATAAGGGACCAGTCCAGACGATGGCGGCGGTGGGGCCAAGCGACCATTCCACCGATATGTTCTTCATCCGCGGTCGGGATCGCATGGAGAAAGCGATCAGGACTGCGGACCAGACCATCATACAGGCAGAATTTTACCAAGATGGCTCGCAGAGCATGATATTCCCGACGGAAGGCTTCTCCTGGCCGAAAGCTGGTGGAGGGAGCGAATAGCAACGCCTCGCTCTCTCTGGAGGAGGCGACAGGGCGCGGCGCCGGTGGCGGAGCGCCCTGTCGCTCACGTGCTCGGAGCGAGGGACGGCCGATCGAGTTCGGTCGCGAAGCCGCCGGCCAGATCTATCCTCCCGTGATGGTCTGGTGACAGTTCTCGCAAGTCCGCCACCGTGTCGAGATCGGTGTCTCGTTGGAGCTCCCAGTCGGCCAGGATGATCTCTCGGGTCTCGGGTGAGATCGAGACGTTGTCGAAGCCATTCCAGTGCGTTCCGTGAGCGAAGCAAGGGTAAGAAGGCTCGGACAGGAAGTAAAAAGATGCGGTCCCGTCCCGGGCGGGCGTGTAGTCGGCTGGAGCGCGCCAGGCAGTGGATGCATCAGCTGGGGTGTTGGACATGGGCTTCCCTCTCTGGTTCGATTTTGCGACCCCGGTCGAAAAAGTAAAGGGCGCTCCGGCGTTGCCGGAGCACCCTGCACGTGTGCGAGTTGGGCAGGCCCAGCGAGGCCGGGCTCCAGGATGGCTTTCGGGCGCGAACGCTCAGTCGAGCACGAGTTCGTCGACGAGCGACCGACAGTGGACGCGGTCGAGGCGATAGTCGCGGAGCATCATCTCGTCCTGATCGGCGCGCATGCGGGTCCACGTGCTATGATCGACGAGATCGAGCGGTTCATCATCGAGGCCGACGAGCTCCGAGATAAGGCCGTCGATATCGTTCTCCTCGAGCGCTTCGATCGGGCCGAGCGACAGTCCGAGACCGGCGATGAGGTCCATGTCGAGAGACATCGAGTACGCCATTGCATTTCCTCCATTTGATAGCTTCGCTCGTACTGAAAGTAGATGCGAACCCTGCGCGGCTTGGCCGCGAGCGGGATGCTCCGCTGGAGGCGACGTCAGGCGGCTAGTGGAAAGCTTTCGCTCGGGAAATCAGACCCATCGTCGTCGTGGTTGTGCTCCCCGCGGAGGATCTCCCCTACCGTCTCCTCGATCCATCTATCGCTGATGATTTGATCGTATGCGAGGTCCCCGCGTTCGATGAGCTCGTTGAAGATGGCGTGGGCACGGGCAACCGCCACGTCGATTGCGGAGGGCTGGCGCCGGTCAGCCATCTCGAGAAGCAGGCTGTTTTGAATGGGCCTTGCCCGCGGCCGGTCCATGCGCCGTACCTGCCCCTGGTACCAGGACGCCATGACCTCGGCGACGAATGCGTTGCTTTTGGAGAACTCAGGGTCTTCCTTGCGACGATCGTTCGCAATGTGCCGGGCACGGACGCCGTACGCTTGCGAGTCGATGGAGTAGACGCGCTCTGTCATGTTTGCGACAGATTCAGCTCCATCCGACTTGAGGCCGAACATGTGAATGAGTACACCTTTTGGCAGGCGGCGATCAAGTGCGTCGACGACGGACACGATACCGTCCTCACCGGTCGCTTTCCGTCGGCACATTGAACCTATTCCGATGAGGCGCTCGTCCCCTATGAAGGGGTGGAGCCTCTCGAAGCAGCGCAGGTAGTCGTCCGCGTTTGCCCCTTGGATTACGGGCATCAGACGATCGAGGAGGCCGGCCTCCTCGGCAAGCGTATGACATTTGATGTTCAAGCGCACTGTCTTGGCGATACGCTCGTTGACTTCGTGGCGGTTGTGAGCTATCTCCTCCTCAACGCAAAGGTCTAGGCTAGAAAATCGCGTCCATGGATAAGCCGCGCAAAGACCAAATATGTATTGCTCAGGTGTCCAAGGGTATCCGCCCTCCGCAAACATCATATGAAAACCAGCTGAGTCCAGCCAGAGTTCTTCGATAGACGTGGCATTCTTAAGCGGGCGAAGGTTCCAACCTTCCCATTCACGCATTCTCTGCTTGCGCCCGTGCGTAATCGGTCCGGTCGTGCCACGAGCTTCGTGAGCAAGCCACTGCGCGCGGGAATACTCCATGCCCTTCGGGGCGGGTCCAAGGTCTTTCCAGCGCGAGAAGGAATTTGCGCTGACGAGCACAGGGGCGCGGAGCGCAACTGCCTTCTTCAGCAGCGGGCCATCGGACAGATATGGAAGTCCAAGAACGATCTTTACCGGCATGCTGCGAGCTCCCTTTGCCGATCAGGGCGTGGGGCGTGCGTCATGCTTCGTAGACACCATCGAAGGATCGGGTGGCGAGAACGGGGTAATGGCGCATCTGGTGCGCTGTGCCCCGGCCGATCTGGCGCGAGAACTCCGCTTCGATTGCCTCCTTCAGAGGATCGCTGAGAGCATCGAACTCCTCAGCGAGGGTTAGTGGCATGCGAGGTCGCAGCTGCGGGCGGATTTTGGCAACGATTGCCCCGCGAGGCGCCGGGCAGTCGGCAGACGAGGAAACAAGCGCCAGCATTTCATTCTCCCGAGGTCTTTACGGTGATCACAGCTGGCAACCTTGCCGAACGGCTGCAGGGCGAATGAATTATGCAGCGATTAGCGCATCGATATCCTCGATGATCCGCGGATCATCCGGGCGAAGTCCTGGCACCGCATTGGCGGGATGGATTAGCCAGACGCCGAGCCGCTCTTGGGCCGCGATTAGACGCTCACCCGCGGAACGGAGCGCATCGAACCGGCTGCGGGTGCAGCGACCTTCGATGCATGGGTTGAAGGCGTCGCGTGCGGCCTCAAAGCGGGCCCATTCCGAGTGGACCTCGGCCAGCTTCCGGACGGTCAGATTGGCCTTCCGTCCGTGGCGGTCGCGAATGTCGAAAAGGTAAGCCATGGCAATCCTTAGCTGTGGGTGTAACCGTCGCGCTCGATGCCGAGCCAAATGCCTTGGAGCTGGACCATCCAGCAGCCATTGAGGCCGTTCCATTTGATGCGACGACGGAAGGCGAGATACGAACCGGTGAACGGCTCGCGCCCGTTCATCTGCTCTCGCCCGAACAGGCGGAGGAAGGCACGGCGTGCGGCCGGAGGCGGTGGTGGGCTAAAGCGCATGAGTGTCTCTCCTTGTGGGTGTCAGGCGGCGAGGACGGCATCGATGCGAGTGACAAGCGCGATCGCGTGTGGGTCAGAGCCGAGGCGGTCGGTGATGAGGCGCCGCGCCGCCGAGAGAACCGTGCCGGCATCTTCCGGGGTGTGAGTGCCCGGCGCCCGGATCGTCGCAGGGGAGGGTACAGATGCGGCGGTCCCGGTACGGCCTGGATAGGCAGCAGCGAGGCGCTCTGCGAAGCCGTCGAGGGTGTCTTGGAGTGCTGGTCCGTTGACAGCTCGTTGAGAGCGGGCGCACGCGTTGGCAAGGGCATCGACGCGGTCGTTGATCGTGCCGCGATTCTGGTGAGCGCGAATCCACTGGACAGCAACTCGATCGCCGACAAGTGACTTGAGGAAGGCGATCTCCTGCCAAAGTGCCAGGTGTGCGATGGCGCCGCCCTTCTTGCGCCAGCCGCCGGAGCGCCAGCCGTCCAACCACTCGTTGTAGCCCTTCACGGCCAATTGGCTGTCGCAGAGGATGGTGGCCGGCCCTTGGGACTGAAGGCTATCTGCGTAGAGGAGCAGTGCCTCGAGGAGGCCGCGGAGCTCCATCTCATTGTTGGTCGTAGCGGCGACTGGGATGGCGCGTTCGATGAGAAGGCCGTTGCCCTGGGCGACGAGACCGTAGGCGCCAGCGCCGGGGTTGCCGATACAGCTGCCATCGGTTGCGATCGTGATCATCTTTCATCCCTCATGATGGTTTCAAGCCTGAGAAGATCGATGAGGACACCGAGCCATTCACCCGGCCGCTGTCGGCAGCGAACACGTTAGCGGGCAAAAAAAAGACCCGCCTCGGGATGCCGAGGCGGGTCGCGAGAGCAGACCGTTGCGGGATGTGGTCAGAACGGTCTGAGCATCGCTTGAGTAAGGATCGGCTTGCCGGAATTGGGGGTGAGGAGATTGTCGTGCATCGCGTTCGTGTAGCTCTGGCCATCGAATGCGATCGGCAAGATGGCAAGGCGATTGCCAGCGGCAACGGTGGTGACGCCGATGCGCGGCATGCCATTGTCCACGCCGGGGAGCAGAACAATGGGAAGGTAGCCGACGGAGATCGACTCCTTGCGGACGGGCCTGCCGCCAGCTAGCGTCCAGATCTGGGCGCGACACCCGCCGCTGCCGCACCAGCCCTGCGACTTGATGTAGACGACGAAGTAATTGGTGTTCGCGATCCGGGTGCCGGCGATGCTGCCATGCTCGCCTTCGCTGCTCGCGATTGCCGCGCGCTTAATCGAGTCCGGGAACGTTGAATTGACCTGAGATGCCGGGGTGTTGCGCGCCTGCGCGACGGAGGCCGTCGAAGTCCCGAGAGCTGCGATAGCCATCATAGCTGCTGCTGCAGTGGAGAGGCTGGTCATTCTGAGGTTTCTGAGCATTTTTCGTTCCTCGGAGGGGTTCATGAGAAGCAATTCATCAGAAGGAGAAGATTCTCTCCATAATTGTTCCTCGTCGTGCCTTTGTCGATCGTCGCCGGGTCGCCAGAGATATTCCTGAGACCGAAATTGTAGGACGCGAAGGTTGCCTGCATCAGCTGAGCCGGGGTTAAGCGAGGATACTTGCTTTTGAGAATGCTCATGTTGCTCTTAACGATCGCCGCCGCTTTATCGGCCGCGTAAGCGAGGTGGTGGGCTTGCTCCCTCGTCACGCCCGGCTGCCTCGTCAGCTGAAAGACGCCCATGCCGGGGTCAGCCGGATTGGGGTTGTCGATCGAGAGGAAGTTCGTCTCTCGGACGCCGATTGCTGCGAGCATACGCCAATCTATGCCGTACTTCCTTGCTGCAGCCTGAAGAGTGGCCTTGGCCTGCATGGCCCGTTGAATGGCCGCCCGTTCAGATTGCGCCATGGCGACGCCTCGGCTGCACTGGCTGGCCGATCCCGTCGGCAGCCCGGGGCTCGGGGTTGGCGCACGCGGCGGCGTGGGCGTTGCGGTTGACGGCGTCCCAGGCTTTGTGCCCGAGTTGAGAGTGCCCGGTTGGGGCGCCGTGCCGATTCCTGGCTTGGCTCCTGGAGCCGAGCCAGTGCCAGGCGTTGGAGCGGTTCCTGTACCCGGCGTCGTTGCGACCCAGGGCGGTGCGCCGCTATTTGCCCCGGACCCGCCGGCGGCGGGCGTCGATGGAACGACCGCCTCTCCGTAGATAAGATCCTCGCACTCGGCGGCGGTTGGCGCCACCGCTGTCTGAGCCTGCGCAGCCGAAGCGCCCGCAAGGAGCGTCGCGCAAAGGAGAGTGGAAAAAACGGCTTTGTTCATGGGTGTTTTGCCCGTTCTTGCAGAGGCGAAAAGATCCTCACGCCCCGTGGAAGTTTCCTGATCGATGCATCTTAAGGGCAAAAGATCCAGCCGCCAACCGGAAAGGCATGATCCATCGCTGCCGCTACCTCAAAGTTCCTGGAATGCTGAGCCGTCGTTTGCGGCGGCGAAGCCGCATGCCAAAATTCCAAGAAGGGCTTGGAACGTCGGCGGGTAGGAAGTTGCCTTCCGTCGATGGGCGGTGTTGATCTCGTTCGCGGACCAGGCGCCGGGTACCGGCACGAGGGGGCGGCCGGCTCCGTGCCAGTGGATCATCGACGGCGTTGCGCCGTCGGCGGCGTCGATGTCGACGTCGGCCCGGAGTTCCGCGGCAGACAGCGTCAGGACGTCATGACGGGGCGAGTAGGGCGTGACCTCGATCGAAACGCCGAGCGAACTCACGACGGAGCGAATGTCTCGGAGGAGATCCGCACGCTCTTTCTGGGAAGATGTAGAGGTCACCCTCGTGTGGGCGGCGCCGAGCGGGAGATCCATGGCGAGGTCCTGCATGGTCATATGGTGCCGAAGCCAACGATCGCGTTTGAGATGTCATCGGCCGACGCGAGAATGCCATCCGCGGTTCGCTCGACCTCGATCTGGATGGGCTCGTTCAGCATCGGCGCAAGCTTCTCTGCTCCGTCGGCGGCGATCAGGAGCTGCGACCAGTCGGAGAAGCGAACGACAAGGCAATCGCTCGCGATGCTTTCGAGGGTGCCAAGCACAAGCGCTTGGTCGCATTCTGCGAGGTCTACCCAGCTGCTATCATCGGTGATGCGGGGAAGGTCGTCAGACATATCGGTCCTTTTGAGGCAAGCAGGGAGGATGGGCGGCGCCGCGGCGCCGCCCTCAGGCAGATCAGAGTCGAGAGGCTCAGGCGGCGCGGGTCGAGCGGGCGTAGATGCGGAGGTCGAAGCCGCTCAGGATGTCGAGCACGAGCGGTTCGACGGTCCTGAAATCCAGCCCGCCGTTGCCGCAGCCTGGTGCCGGCAGCGCGATCGAGCGGATGCCGGCCGCGCGGGCGAGCGTCGCGAGCTCGCGAAGGCCGGACTCGACCCAGGAGAGCTGCGAGGGATCACGCCAGTGGTCCTTCGTCGCGAGCGCAGCCCAGCGGCGGCCGTCGGGGAGGGGGAAGAGGAGGCAGCCACCCGGCTTCAGTCGGCGAGACCGGCACGCGCCGACATAGTCGGGCATGATCTCGGGAAAGCGCTTCTTGAACGCGAGCGCAACCCCGGCGCCGGCGACCGACACGACGTTGTTCGTGTTCACGAGGAGGTCTGCACCGTCGTCGACGATGTTGCCCGAGCAATAGCGGACCGATCCAGCACCAGCTCCGCCTGCGCACTCCGACGGCGACGCCGACGTCGCTGGACCCAAGGCGATGCCGAGCACGCGCAGAATCTCGGCGCGAACCTCGAGGTCGTGAAGGTTGAGGACGCAGATGCCGAGGTCATCCGCGGTGCGGATGGCCTGTCCGGTGCCGCCGGAATCCTCGCCGTCCTCAGTCCAGCAGATCACGAAACGGGCCGGAGTGTCGAGGCGGGCGCCGAGGACCTGTCCCATGTTGCGAGAGTGGAGCTGCTGGAAGGACCGAGGGAGCGTGTTCCAGAGCCGGTGATAGCGGGCTGCGAGAATCTCGGCTTTGCCGATGTACTCGCCGGCGAGGAGCAACTGCTTCGCGGGACGGAACGGCTTGCCGGTCAGGCGCTCGTGACGGCGGATCTGGTCCCAGCGGGGCTTATCCCACTTCGAGTTGGGATTTGCCCCGAAGCCCCGCCAAGGCGCGAAGATCTCTCGGAGGTCCTCTCGGGTCGTGCCGAGCTCGAACGCAGTGTCCGCCCCGCCGGCGAAGCCGGAGCGCAGGGTGAAGCCGAGGACCTCCAGCGCTTGCGCGATCTCCGTCATGATGTCGCAGACGTCTTGCGGCGTCTTGCGCGAGCCGATGCCGGCGTAAGCGGCGTAGCCTGCGGGTGCCGCCAGGAGCGAAGCAATCAGGCGGATGTCAAAGCGAGACCGCGGCCGACGATCGGCGCCACCAGACCGAGCCGAAGGCGACCGGACAGAGGCCGAAGAAGCAGGAGCAGAGCGAGAAGGGCGACCGAAGGCCATGTCAGGATTTCCTCATCTGAAGGGTGAACACCCCAGATGGATCAATCTTAGAACAAAATAGGCGCAGCCACGGACTTAGGAGATCCCGTTTGCCTGTATAATCTCGCCTTCGCGGCCGATGAGAAGGAGGCCGGCATCACCAGTCCCGATCTGGGAGGTAAGAGCCCGCAAGAGCTCTGCATAGACGCGTGCCGCAACGCTGTAGATCCTGAACTCTGCAGCGCAGGACCCAAAAGCTGCCGCAGGCGCGAGCAACGATTCAAGCAGGGGTGCGATCTGGGATGGAGAGAGAACCTGCCGTAGGATTGATTGGGCGCGAATGAAGATCACGAAGTGGCCGCTCTCCCGAGCTTGCGCTTTCGCAGTGTCGATCGGAGTAAGGATCTTCATTCTGTCCTATCCAAAGAGAAGCAATTGACGCGGGTCCTCGAGACGCGGCTCGGTTATCATCTGAACCTTCGCGACGGCCGAGAGCCGGAGGCGGCTGTGGACGCCGGTGTCGGCTCTGCGGGTGAATGAGACGAGCAGTCGAGCCGGATCGCCGCGCCGCAGGGCGTCCGCGACGTTGCTGACCAAGTGGGGGTTATCGTCGGTATTCTCGACGATTACCGGTTGAAGCCTTGTCTGACCGTCCTTCGTCCGCAGCTCGCCCTCAAAGGAGAGCCGCGCCGCAGGTGTGCCAGCCGCGACGTGCTGGAGCGGTCCTACGGCTCGAACCGCGTAGCTGTAGATCCCAGGCTTATTGGTTTTGCGCGAGTTCGCCGAGGTCTGCGGATGCCCCATTGTTTCCTCCCATTGATCGAGCTCCCTATGAAGTTGATCGAGGAGGTTGCCGGCGCGGCCGGCTGGAGGCTTGTTCTTGTCTTGTTCCGCACGGTAGACGGGCCCATGGGATTCGCGAAGCACACCCTGAGGGATAAGGCCCTAGAGGCCTTAGAAGAGGCTGCAGCAGCTGCGGCCGAGGGGCCGGTCCAGCGCTCAAAGGCGCTTGGGTTCGCGCTTGCCTATCTATGGGCTGCCAGTGGGGCTGAGCGCGACCAATTCGACTGGTTTTGGAAGTCGCTGGCAGGCGATCACGAGATCGGCCGGGCGCAGAATGTCAACGCCAGCTTGAAGGGGATCTATCTCGCGCTGGGTCTGCGCCGTCCCTAGCTCTGATTGGAGATCGTGGGCGGGCTGGCGACGATCAGCAAACGCTGCGGAGCGGTCGCTTAGAGGGCCTTGGCAACGAGCGGCTGGCTTGGCTCGATAGAGATGAAGGTTCCGTCCGCCAGCTGCATCGTGACGGCGCCGGTAGTTTTGTCGGTGAGCGAAAGCTCGACCTCGTTCTCGTTGAGCGATGCGAAGTCGCCGTAGAGGATGTATTCGCCGTTCGGTGTCCAGACGCTCTTCACCGCCTCGGCGGGAACGTTAGAGCAGAGGCCGTTGGTGGTGACGACCACGGATGGAAGGAAGCCCATTTCGAGCTGCCAGTGGAGGAGCCCGAGGTCGGTGAGCTCTGTGAGTGAGGGCGTCATTTTCATCTCCTTCCTGGATCAAGCTCATCCTGAAGGGATTCCGTAAGTCGCTGTGCCAGCCATAAAGAACCCCCTGCGCCGGCTGGCGCAGGGGGTTCTTGGCTATGCCGCCACTCGTTCGAGCCGGCGGGCTGCAGAGGCGAGCTGCTCTTCGCGTGGCGGACCAAGCAGCTTGATCGTAGCGCCGTCATACTGGACTGCGAGCGTGACGGGTTCGCCTTCACGGAGGAGCGACTTCACCGACTGGGCGAGTTCGCCGAAGGCCATCGCCGTTCGTACCTGGGGAGGATCGCCGGGACGCTGGAAGCCAGCGTCCCTGCAGAGGATGTATTCCGCGCTGTGCTGCGACTTCTTCACCTCGATGGTCGAAGGCGTGATGGTCGCAACGAACGCGCGCGATCGGCGACGGGTGTGGTTGTCGTTCATGATGGAAGCCTCACTTCATTTTCGTCCTCGTCGGAGGACCCGCTTCCGGTGATCTGATCGCTTGCTGGTTGTGCCGCAGCGGCCGCGTCGCGTAGCCGGAGGCTTGCGCGAGATCAGAGGACCGGATGGAATGAAAAAGGCCCGCCGGTGACGCCGGCGGGCCTTGATCGGGTGGCGAGCCTGGTGAGGCTTAGGCCGCCTTCGCCTGGCGCGGGGCGCGCTCCTTGGGGAAGCCGACGACGCGCAGGGTGCCGCCGTCGCGCTGCAGCGCGAGCTTCACGGTATTGCCCTCGACGAGCTGCTCGAGCACCTCGGCGCGCTGGTTGCCGAACGCCATCACGACGCCGAGATTCTCGCGGCCCTTGTAGCTGATCTTCGAGCCGGCGATGTAGCTGTAGTCGCCCTTGGTGGCCGACGTGCGGGTCTCGACCGCGCCCACGGTGACGTCTGCATGGAAGATCGCGCGGAACCCGTTGTTGCCCTGGGTCTCGGTGGTGCCGTTGTTGTCGTTCATGATCTGATGTGTCCTTCTTGATTTCATCCCCTCGATGGGGATCGCTTTCCCTGATCAAATCCTGACCTTGGGTGAGCGCGGCGCCACGAAGGCGCTGGGCGAAGGCGGAGGCCGATCGGCAGACGGTCGGCCGCGGCGCAGCCGGCAAAAAGAAGCCCGCCGAAGCCTGGGCTTCGGCGGGTCATTGTGCTTGCTCCGGCGGGACGTCACGCGGCGATAGCGGTCGCTTCGTCGTTAGCTGGCCGAAGGACACGCTTTGGTTCGGATGCACCTTTTACGACTTCTCCGTCGACAATGATTTTCTCGACGCTCGCCCGCAGGTCGGGGAGTTCGTACATCGTGTCGAGGAGGAGCTCCTCCATGGTCGATCGAAGCCCGCGGGCACCAGTCTTGCGGCTGATAGCCTGCCGCGCGATCGCCGTCAGAGCCTCAGCGTCAATGTCGAGATCGATGTCTTCCAGAGCGAAGAGCTTCTGGTACTGACGAACCAGGGCGTTCTTCGGCTGGGTCAGAATGTCGACGAGCATCGCCTCGTCCAGGTCATCGAGCGTTGCGATCACCGGCAGTCGCCCGATGAACTCAGGGATGAGACCGAACCGTACCAGATCCTCGGGCTGGCGCTTGGCGAAGAGAGCCCCTGCCTTCTGGGCTGTGCCGCTATCGACGTTCGCGCTGAATCCGATCGACTTATCCTCAAGGCGGCTGGCGATGATGCGCTCGAGCCCTGCGAACGCTCCACCGCAGATGAAGAGGATGTTGGAGGTATCAACCTGAATGGTTTGTTCCATCGGATTCTTCCGTCCGACCTGGCCTCGCACGTTCGCGATCGTGCCCTCGATGATCTTCAGCAAGGCCTGCTGGACGCCTTCACCAGAAACGTCGCGTGTGATCGAGGCACTGTCTCCCTTGCGGGCGATCTTGTCAATTTCGTCGATGTAGATGATACCGCGCTGCGCTCGCTCGACGTTCATGTCGGCGGCCTGGAGCAGCTTGGTGACGATGCTGTCGACATCCTCTCCGACGTAGCCGGATTCCGTCAAGGTCGTTGCATCGCAGACGGCAAATGGCACGTCGAGGATGCGGGCGAGGGCCTTTGCCAGCATCGTCTTGCCGGTACCGGTCGGCCCAATCAGCAGGATGTTAGATTTGTCGAGCTCCACCTCGGCGCCCGCCGCGCCGTGCGCCAAGCGCTTGTAGTGATTGTGGACCGCCACGGAGAGCACACGCTTGGCTCGGTCCTGGCCGATGACGTAGCCGTCGAGGTGCTCGCGGATTTGACGCGGGCTTGGCGTGTCCTCGCTGAGGATGCGTTCTTTGCCGGCCTGCTGCCGGCGAACGGCATCCGAGGCAAGATCAACGCAGCCGCCGCAAATGTTGCTCGCAGCGCCGGCGATCAGAATGCCGACCTCGCTTTGGGCGCCATCGCAGAATGAGCAGTGCAGCTCCGTCTTGGTTCCTTCGTCCGGCACTTCTGCTCCTTTTCCTTAGTCTTCCTTCTGGCCCCAAGGGCCAGCAATCTTCCCCAACGGGTGCCCCTGCAGGGTGCATCCCGACTTAGCGCTACGCAAGACCACCTAAAGAATTTTTCCAGCCGAGCACGGGAGGCGCCGGGCAGGGAGTCGTGCACGAATTCGCACGGCGAGAAGAATCCGCGGAGAGCCGTAGCGACCTTCTCTCTGGGCGAGGCTCCCGCTAAGGAGGCGCCGCAACTGAAGCGAAAAGGAATAGGCATGGCTGAAGTGAAGAAGGCACGGGGTGGGCTGTCGCGTCCCTTGACGGCATCACCGGAGCTGGCGGCCATTGTGGGTGCCGATCCGCTGCCGCGGAGCTCTGTCGTGAGCAAGCTTTGGGACCATATCCGGTCGAACAGCCTGCAGGATCCTGCCAACAAGCGGGAGATCAATTGCGATGACAAAATGAAGGCGGTGATGGGCAAGGACCGGGTCTCGATGTTCGAGATGAACAAGCTCCTGTCGGCGCACCTGAAGTAGGATTCCTCCGGACGGGCCATCGGTTTAGCCGGTGGCCCCTGCGTGGTCGAGAACCGGGCCGGACCGTATGCGGAGGTCGCCGCAACACACTAGGGAAATCCGGATCTGTGCGGCACTCCCAATTCGAGGCGGGATGAGCCCGAGAATTCCGGCTGACTGCTGATGGGAGGGACATGTTCCCTGCAATCCCGCTTTCTGCTGGCCGCGCACGAAGCGACGCGGCGATTGCGGGGCGCGGGTCCGAGCGAACGACAGCTCCGAAGTGATCCGGCGCCGGCTCTTGGTTCCCTGCTTATTCAGGTGCGGCATCGGCGATCGCAACTACGGCAGCGAGCTGGTGGGACGAGGACCGGTGCGCGTGGTTACCGGATGATGCGCAGGAACAATCTCACGCAACCAGAGCGAGTGGAAAGTTTCGCTGAGCGTCGCCTTCCTGCTCTGCATCGCTCGGGAGGGCTTGGTCAGCAGCGACGCGGCGCCGCGGTGGTTGGCTTACGACATGGCTCAACATGGCGCTTGAGGCCTGCGCAATCTCCACGACAAGGCCGAGAACGTCCCTGAGATCGAGCAACAGGGTCGCTCGTTGCTTCGGTTCGTTAGGGACATTCGGGATCGTCATGCTGACGGTCTGTTCGCCTTGGTCGACGCTGATCTCGAACGAGCGTGTCTTTCTCCAGAAGAACCAGGGCAGGTTTTCGCGGCAATGCTCGGCCGCGTCGGCCAGGGTTGCGGATAGCGACAGGGCCTCCGTGATAGTCAGACGGCTGGATGCGGCTTGCCGAGCAGGCGCGTCTTCGATGCACAGAACGATATGAGTGCGGCCGCCCGATGACGGCCAATGTGGCTCGGCGTGATCCGAGGCCGGGCTCGTGCTGCAATCAATCGACCAGAACGCGTCATCCCTGCCGGCGAGGAAGTTTTTGATCATGCTTCCAGAATACCCGCATCCTGCGTAACTCGGCTAGAGCCCGAAAAAATTTTCTGAAGAAGATCCTTTGGCCTGCCGAGAACGGGGACCTTGGCGCCAGGGAGCTAAGTGGGGCAACCAGTAGCCGTCGGGCCGTCGTGCATGAGCTCGAGCTTGCCTTGTTCGATCGTGATCCGGCGCAGCCCGCAGAAAGCATCCTGCCCGAGGATGGACATGTTGAGTTCGCCGCTTTGGTCGATTGCGACGGGAACAGCTTCGATGGAAATGGGACCGAGGTCGATCCTATGTTGACCGGCACGGGCGATCTGCACGACCTCTCTTGTGATGCCAATCACGGCCCGGTGGCCTGCGACATCATCCAAGAGCCCGGCCGCCGCGGCGTCCGACCTTGTGAGGACAGTGATGTTGGCGCCGGTGTCGACGAGCATGTCGAGAGAGTGCCCGTTGATCGCGGCCGGAACTTCGTAGGTGAGCGCTTTGGTGCGGAAAACCTGCAAGCGCCGGATCCTGCCGTCGTCCGCGATATGCGAACGTGGCTCGTAGGCGCTTGCCGCCGCCGCTGTCACATAAGGCAGCGAAGCAACGGCGGCGAGGCCCCCGATGCCACTGGCGAGCATGATTGCAACAAGACCCCGAAGCTGCGTCGAGGACCCAGGCAATGCGCTCAGCCGATGGCTCATTGGCGATCTTTCAAGTGGGTGCAGGTCACTTCGGGAGATTACATGTAGGCGACGGAACCGTACTCGGAGGTGGTCAAGGCCTGCTCGCGGTTCTGTGCGAAGGCGAGCAGCGAATGGCCCTGATAGAAGACCATCGATGCGAAGCCGATGTCGTGGAAGGACTCGGCTGCGCTCTGGAGAGCGACATAGCTGGCCTGTGCGCTTTCGATGTCGTCGAAGATGACCAAGGCGGCGCCGGAGCCGATGAGCTTGTCGAGCGCTTCCCCGGTGAGGCCTGCGCGGAACACGCGCTCGGCGCGACCCCAGCATAGTTCGGCGGCGACATAGTCGCAGCTGACCATCATATATGCACGGGTGTCATTCTGGCTCACCTGCTTGAGGAAGCCGTCCCAATCGTATGCCTGCATTGATCTTGTCACCCTTAGTGTGAGCGTCGATGCCAATTATTGTGACGCACCGAAACTGCTGATGGAAGCGCTAATCAGGGTGATTTTAGAAGAAAATCGGAAACAGGCGGGTCCGTATATCTACGATCATGGTTAAGATATCGTAATAACCGAAGGTCCTACAGGATCATGTCTGGATCCGCAATCCCGTATAAACCGAAGGTTTACCGCAAATACCGAATGTTCCTGAATCGACGCTCCGTGCGGCATCGGGAGCCGAAATGATCCTCGATGGGGGGAGGGAATCATGTCGCGCCGCGATACGGATGGGGATTCGAGTGGACGCGGCCCAAAGCGGGAGCTCGCGACCGGATCGATCAGCGCACTCTGCGGGGCGAGCGTGGCGCTCTATTGCGCTCAAGATAGCTCTCTCGATGGTCCTGGTCGTTCGAAGCTTTGCTGGTCCCGCAGTGGACGACAGCGAGCATCTCGGCGGCCGCGACCTCGATCTGGGAGCAGCCGCGATCGAGCCAAATGCCCCGGCCGTCGTCGTGGTCGGCGGGGTCCACGATCAGAATCCCAAGGTCGTCGAGGCGACGGCCAAGCATGTCAGCGATGCTGATGCGCTCCTCCGGGCTCTGACTGAGAAGATCAACAAGGGCAGGCAGGGCGGCGATGACGGTGGGGGCATCAGCATGCCGATGGTGAACGGCTACGATTGCAACGAGGTGTGCGGAGCTCATGATGGCGTTGCTCAGCGAGAGGTAAAGCGGGACAGGAGGCCGCGCGCGCGATCGGGAGTCTTTTGGAGATCTGCGCAAGCGTCGAAGTTGCCGCTCGCGCATACCCGGAGTGCATGGTCGAGCCGAACCGTCGCGGCGCGCGGCTCGGACGGCTCCGCACGAGAGATGGAGGCCCTGGTGGCGCGGACCTTTGCCGCGAGCGCGGCGGGCGGGGCGATCTGGGCCTGGGTCGAGGCACGATCGTCTCGATACCGGTTCTGAACCGCGGTGAGCCGGCGCTGTCCGCTCCGCAGTTGGCTGAGGCGACATGCAGCGAGCTCGATGCCCTTCATCCAAGGGCAGCTCCAGGGTGATGCATAGCTGTCGACTGCACGCTTGCCCTCGAGCAGGGTGTCAATCGTGCGGCCCAAGCCCTGGGCGTTGGCAGGAGCGGCAACAATGGCTTCCGCCGTAAGGACGAGCGACAGCAAGATCAGGTTCTTGAGCATCTGGTTTCTTCCCTGAGACTGGATTCGCTCAAGGCTTCAACTGATACCTGCCGCTCGCGCCCGGGTGGACGCGATCAGCGACGCTCGATGCGGCTGCGGCCGACCGCTCCCATCTCGATGTCGTCGACGAGCCCTACGACCCCGGTGTCGAAGCCCAGCCGAGCAAAGCGCTGCGGCGCCGGTCGCGGAGGAAGGTCGTCCTCCGACGATCTCTCGAGCACTGGCGTGGTGATATGCCGAATGAGTTGTTCAGTAAGCGTTCCTTCGGAATTCACGCCAGCCCGCCGCATGGCAGCAACCTGGAGGACCGTCCGGACGAGTTCGACCTCTTCAAGGGCATCGGCAAGCCGCTGCTGCATCTGTGACGCCTCCGATGTCTTCTCAGCAAGCGAGGCCCGAAGCGCGCCGTTGGTTCGGCGAACTTCGTCCAGAACAACGAGGGGATCCTCCGCTTGCCCGATGGACGACGACTGCTCGGCAGTTGCGCTCTGATTGGGGAGGTCCGCTGGCCACACCTCAGTGGCGGCATTATCGGCTGAGGAAAAATTGGCGTCCATCGGTCGTGTTCTCCAGAAGTCTGGATCTTTATAGCGGCTTGTGAGGATCTTTCGAAGCGACATTTTCGAAAACCAGCATCTCTCCGCTCCATCGCCAAGCGATCGTCAGGAAGCGAGGACCGCCTTGCGCGTGCGGCTCGCGGCATCCTTCAACGAGCTGGGAGCGAGACCGAAAGACCCGTGAGCAATGGAAATCACGCCGTTCAGGGCGTCCTCGATTGCGAACCGTATCTCCCGGCAGGCGCCTCTAGGCGGCATCGGAGCGCGTTGAAGACGTTCGCGCATGGCTTCGAGCTGTCGAAGCTCATCCTCGCTAAGGAGGTCGCGGGCGATCGCTTGAAGGGAGTCAAGGGTCATGATGAAGTCCTTTCGATGGAGGCGCTCGTGATTACGTCGGAGCCCGGACGGAACCGCACGATGAAGGTGTGGGATCGGGCGGGGCGATCTGTGCCGTCCGTCTCGTAAGCCGGTCGGGACATCTGGTCGCCCTCACTCCGGAAGCTGGCGCGGCTGGCATACGGACCGAACCTGGCCGTTGCCAACCGGTCGAACACCGCGAGGGCTTCGGCCCGGCTGGCCTCTGATGTGTCGGTCGAGAGCAGCCGATCCCAGAGGGACTGGGCCGCAGCGCCGCGACGTTCCCCGACGGTTTGAAGGCGAGCGCGGTTGCCGTCGTCGACATATGCCGCGGGCATAACTGGCTGGAGCTTCGCGATGCTGAAGAACGCCTTCGGCTCGAGAACGAATTCATGCGCGCGCACGCCGCGGCGAGTGGCCCTGACCTTGTAGGCGTTTGTTCTACCAACGAAGTAGTTGGGCATGACGCCTACGAAGGTGACGTTTGACCAGGTTGCGCCGCTCAGGCGAACGTCCTTGAAGACACGGCCAGGCTGAACGTTAGCAGCTGCCGCCGACGCCGTGATGATCTCATCTCGGATCCGGCTGCGCCGCTTGTAGACCTCATAGCCGTAGACGTGCGGGAACGTCTCGTCGAAGCTCAAGTTGGGAGCGGCAGGGGTCGCGCTCAAGAACTTCTCGCCGCTGGCCGTGTCTGTGCCGCCGACACCATTCGACATGTAGCTGTCGAAGCGACCGGCCTGCTCGTAGACCGCCCAATGGCCGCGAGGTTGCTCAGCGAGGCTCGCTAAGGCGCGCTTGAGGGTCATCCACGCCGGCTCGTCCCCGAGCTGTTCAAGTGAGATGACCCCGAGAAACCGTTCTTCGACCGTCGGGTCGAGCGGTCGGCAGAACGCGGCCACCCGTTGCTCAAGGACTGCGTCGTAGAGCACGAATCCCTGGCAGATGGATTCGAACTCGTTTGCGGCGATCACGAGGTCCATCTCGCGCAAGAATGCTTGGCCCCAAGGTTGGCCTTCCAAGTAGGCGGCCTCGATGCGGGTGGGTTGCCGAGGTAGGACTTCGACCTGGGCGCGTTCGAGAATGGCAGGAGCTATGTTGGTCACGCGTCGTCTCCAGATTAAGAGTTAGGCGAGTTCGAGGGCGCGCGCTGCGGGCTGCGGATTCGACAGAGAGGCAGCGTAGGCAGGCGTGTAGAGGCCGCACGAATCGGCCGGCGAATAGCCGACGTTCGCGAACAGGCCGCCCTCTCGTGGCAAGACGGTGATCGGGTGCTTCTTGATCGTGTCGTAGAACGTGCCCGAGTACGGATGCGAGACGGAAATCGCGGCCTGGCTAAACGTGATTGGCTTCGTCAGATCCAGCTTGATCAGGTCCTGGATCGATATCACGGCGTAGAGAGAGAATGCGAAGTAATCGGAGCACGCATTTTCGACGAGCTCCTTGAGCTCCGTCGGGGTGACCAGCGGCTCGGAACGCTTCTTGAGGCCATGAAGTAGGGGCTCGTCGTTCTCGCGACCATTTCCAGACATGCGGCGGTATTCTGCAACGGTGTAGCCGAGCGATGACAGGGCGTGCTGCAGTTCCGGCCCCACTCCCAAGTGCGCAAAGTCCGGCCACGGCTTGTGCGAGCGCACCATCTGGTCAAGGACATAGCCTTGGGGGATCAGGAAGAAGTTGACCTCGCACTTGTCATAGCTTCCGAGGAGATCGGATGCCTCTGAGTCATCCTCGTCGGCCAGTAGCTGGCAGACGGGATCTTCGAGAGCGCTGACCCAATCGTCCACGTCCAGCGCGACGTCGATCTCGAGTTCTTCGATCGCATCGGCGAGCTTCTGAACGATGGTTTCGACTTCTGACCGCCCAGAGCCGTACCAGAAGTCATCGGTCTCCTCGCCGAAGCGGAAGAACCTGGCAATAGCGGCCTCGACGGGATCGGAGGGACCATCTTCGGTAAGCGGCGCTGCCTTCGCCTCCAGGATCATCGCAGCCAGCTCGTTGCCCTGCTTGAGGCTCATGGGGCCATCGTTCGAGTAGCGGCTGTACCGCGAGTAGTAGAGGTCGTTGCAGAGGTCCTTGACGAAGCCCTCTCCGCGGTCCGTCTGGAGGAATAGGTCAGGACTCTCGATCTCCGCGATCGAGATCCGGATGTTCTCGACCTCGAGGAGTTCCTTGAAAGCGGCGGCCGGCGCAAGGACGGCGGACGTTTCGTCGATGATGATTTGTCGGCGCTGGAGATCGTGGCGCGCGAGAACCGTGGCGGTTGATGAGAGGAGCGCGATGTTGACGCGCTTGATGCTCGGAAGCGAAGGCTGTTGCGCGAGCACGTGACGGTTTGCGAGCCCAGCGCCGGCGGCGAGAAGATCGAGGGCTTGCACGTGCTTGATGGCGATGGCGCGAGCGGAAAGGTTCGCAGCAAGCGCGCGAGCGGCAGTCGTGGTGTTGGTCATGGTCGTCCCTTTCAGGGCGCAGACAAGTGCGACGGCCAGGGGCCGCCTCGGGTGCACGCGTTTCCCGCATCCGCGCCGCTGAAGAGGCGATGATTACGGAGGTGATGTCCTCGGGATCGTTTGATCTTGCGAACGGATTGCCCGTGGGGACCATCGTCCCTGCGTGCGGGAGGCTCCGTCGAGCCTTTGGCCGGATGCCGGAGGAAGCGTCACAGCGTGGCGCTTCGTCGGGGATCCGCTCCCATTTCCTCATTCCCTGCGAGGACAACATCCCGAGGCGAAGGCACGGGTCCTGTGGGCAGAAGGAGGCCGCCCGGGAGCGGCCCCAATCTGCATCGGTCAACGCGGCGTAAGGGTGCCGGCGATCCGGTGCTCCTCGCCATCGATCGTGACGATGAAGGTCACCGGTATCGGCTTCTTGCCGTTGCGGGCAGCCTTCGGCAGCTCGAAGACGATCTGGCCGCCAAAGAAATCATCCGGATCGACCGTGCTCGTTCGCATATTCTCCCGCAGTGCGTCCATACGAGCTGCATTCTGGTCCGCCAAATTGGCGAACATCGCTCGATTTTCGGCATTGGCCTGCGACTGAGCCGCATAGGCGACGCCCGAGTTGTAGCTCGACCATCGCGCAGTGCCGTAGGTTCGAGCGGAGCCATACGACCCGTAGGTCGTCGTCCGATAGGTGCCGACGCCGCTGCTGTAGCCCGCGTTCGACGCGTTGATGTTGTTGCCGGCCGCTGCGAGACCCGCCGCGACGGCTGCCCACATCTGGCGCTTCTTCTCCTCTTTCCGAAGGCGTTCGTAGGTGATGATCTCGATCGGCGAACCGTCGTTCAGCACAGCTCGTACGTTTTCCGGGCCGACGTTGAAGGCTTTGTCTCCGTGATTCATCACCTGGAGCTGGATCGCGCCACGCTTCTTGATGGCGGCGTCCTGCTGGACGAGGCGGACCGACGTCTTCTCGGCGTGGCTGTCGACCGCGCCGACGCCGTCCTGCATGCGAAGCTCCTGGCCTTCGCCGGCCCGAAACGTCATGTCGAACTTCGCCGCGGCGGCCGGCGCCGCCGCGCATAAGAGCGTCATGACGAACGCAATGATCAGTCTCATTCTTTCTTTCCCCTGCTTGAGTCTCAACAGGATAGTCCGTCGGGGCTTAAGGGACCGGAAAGATCCAATCGCAGCTGCCCGGGAGGGGACGTCAGCTGACAGGGACGGGCTTCGCCTGGCCGTGGCGAGCTTCCCAGGCGACAATTTCGGCCAACTCGTCGTGGCAGTCGATGTCGACCAGGGAGGCGCGTCCCTGACGGTCGGTCCCCTTGGTGAGAGAAATACCCCAGTTGTGCCAGAGGATGGACTTGCGACCGGAGTGATACCGCATATGCCCGGGAGCATCGTCCCGGCGCTGGGACACTGGGATGAGGCTGATGCGGTCAACCGGGTTCAGGAAGAACCACCGGGCGACCGCAAGGGGGATGACCATGCCGTTATGATAGGTGGGGCGGCTATCCATGGTTGAACCTTTGCGTGCGGAGGGAGGACTGGCAGCGGGTTTCCGCGGGTCAGCTGAATATCGGTCGAAGGATATTGATGGCGACGTCCGCATCTACGTCACTCAAGCCGCGGCGATCGTCGGTCTGAACGTGCAGGGAAGCCTGAGAGGGTAAGCACGGGCAGTCGTCGAGGATGACGTAGGCCTCGACATTGTTCCGCTGGACGTGGCGAGCGATCTCCTGTCCCCGGATCGAGAGGTCGTCGTCGAGGTCCGGAAGCACGAGCGCCGTGAAGGGATCGGCCGCGAACCGATCGCGGGCGACGCCACTGGCGGTGAGCAGCGCTCGCACCGCGTGAGGCGACCGGCGCCGATGGCTAGAGACGACGATCCGCGCGCCAGTGGCATCGAGGATCCGGGTCAGCCGCGCTGCGAAGTCGGGAGAGATCACGTTGGGATCCGACCCCTTGGGGATTATCACGCCGTCGATATCGAGATAGACGATCATTCGATTTCCTCTCTGCAGAAGGGGCGACCTTGGTCCGCTGGACAAACAAAAGCCCCGGAGGCGGGAGCGTCCGGGGCTTCTGCTGCGATCGATTGTGAGCGGCTTACGGGGTGACAGGCTCGTCGTCGCTGTTGCCGGTGAGCTCGAGCAAGCCGATGATCAGCCCGATGGTGGCGATCAGCGCCAGAATGCCACCAGCCGTGCTCAGCTCCGAGCCGCCGGTCACGGTTTCGGCGGCCGGTGCGGGTGCAGCCGCCGGAGCGGATGCCGCGAGCGCTGGTGCCGCGGCGGTCATGGAAAGGGCTGCGGCGGCAGCCAGGATCGAGAGCTTCTTCATGTCTTCCCTTCATGTGAGAGACAGGTGCGATCTGCACCTGTCGAGGCCGGAACTGGCGACGAACGGCAATCGCCGTCTTTTTCCTGCCGGAACCAGTACCTCTAACTTTAGCGATCAATGTGGGGAGCAGGAAGATTGCCGGGAAAATTTTCGCGGCTGATCTGCCGGCCGAGCATCCAGCGGCATCGTTAGAACCGCGCGAGGGCAATCTTCAGCTTGCCGTGAGCCCCGGAGGACGGGAGCGGTGCAACGTGCGACCAGGCGGCTCCGGTAGTCGGGGCGCCGGTGTGCTGGCCGGACGCGGGGCCAGCATCGCGTTATCGCGTTATCGCGTTATCGCGTTATCGTGCAAACTGCCCTGCGACGACATAGGTCGGGAAGGAGGGCGTTGGTGCGCCGCAGGCGTCAAGCTGCAGCTGGCAGCGGCGCCGATTTGGCGCTTTCTGCCTCGAGATCGATTCCGTGTTCTAACAGGCGTCGCTTTCCCAGGTCTGGAAGAAGGAGGGCTTGAGCTAGGCGCCGTCGAGGACCTTTGAAGTCCATCTTGTCATCGTGACCAGTGTATGTGCGCCGCGGTTGATCAAAATAGGCTTGGATGATCGTCAGGTCGTTGACTTCGATCACGCCAAGGCGGTCGAGATAGATTGTGGCATTGGCAAATGCGGCGCAGAGGCGGCTGTATGAGCCTGCGCCGAAACGTCTCTCATAGGCCGAATAGTTGTTGCGCCAGGATGATGTAGACCAGAGTAGCCGCCGGTAGCTCTCAAGATGGTTAGCGTCCCAAGCTGAGGGCCGGAGAAGCGCGTCAATCGGCAGAATATGCACGACTTAATCCTTTGGTGCTGGGAATGGGATCCGCGCGCGAACGGCTATCTGGAGGTCGGCCAATCGACACCGTATCAAGCCTGTAGCTTTTCACGACCGGCCGTCATCAATGCTCTGCCGGCGCGACGGCTAGGCGTTTGATTTTGCGCGAAAGAAGGCTCTGAATCCGACAAAAGAGCGATAGACCCATTTTGGAGCTTGTCGTAACAGTAGCGCCGGGGGGTCGTGCCCGGGGGGCCGGCTAGTTTGGTCGGAGGTGCGTTTGGTTACGTCATTGTTGTATGTCAGCAGAATGACGCTCGAGCCGGAAGAGGTTGCGGGGGGGATTGCTGCTATCGTGGAGGTCGCGCGATCCCGAAACGCTGATCTAGGTATCTCGGGTGCTCTGGTCGCGACCGATGCGCACTTCGCCCAGATTTTGGAGGGTCGCCGTGATGCCGTCTTCGACGTGATGGCCAGCATCGAACGAGATCGGCGTCATACCGAGGTCACGGTCGTTTGGACAGAGGATCGTGAGCAGGCCTTCTTCTCAGACTGGAGCATGGCCTACGCCGGCACCGCGGAGTATGTCGACAAGAAGATCTCGCCGTTGCTGAGGGGGTCACTTCCGGAGCATGAGCGGCAGGGCGTCATCAGCGAGCTGCTTCTGCTGATTCAATGCTTCGTTCGTGAGGAGGAGTGACTACGCTCTTGTCGCCTTGATGCAGCCTCCCGACGAGCCTCGTCTAGCAGAGCACGGGCCGAAAAGCGTGTCTTCGGCTCAAAGCGAGCAAGGTAGGAGCCGGAGCGAAGTGCCCGCAGGCGTAGTGTCGCGGACGCGGCGAAACAGGCGCCTACGACAACAAAGGCCTAGCGTGGGAGGCCCTCGTTCATTGTCAGAACGCTGCTTGAGAGCAGGTAAAGGCCAAGCGCAGCGTTGCCGAGTCCGGATGACGCCGCGAATCGCCATCGCTCATCGCGCTCTGCGAAGCCTTTGATAAAGAGGGCGAGGAAAGTGAAAGAGGCGGCGGCTGCCGTGGCCGCGACGAAACCGGCGAGGAGACGGTCTGCTGCTATGGCGTTCGCGACCGTAAGGGCGGCGAAGAGCACCGCCCCGACGACGCGCGCAAGCGTTCCGAACTTGATCGAGCGAGATGTCATGATCCTGCGTTCTCTGTTCTGAGTGTCGTATCAGACCGGTCGATACCGGATCTGCAGCCCCGGGCCGTGCTGACGGCCAGACCGGCGGCCGTACGCCGGCGACCAACCCTCTGCCTTGCTCCACGCCTCGAGCCGCTCCGCCGGGCAGGTGGCGAGGTTTATCGGCTCGATGCTGTCGACGACAACGTCGACGAAGCGGCCCGTCATGTGCCGATCTTCGAAGAAGCGCACGTGCTCGCCTGGCTGCAGCCGCTCCCAACGTCCGTAGCCCGGCCAATCCGGGTACCGTGTCGTTGATGTGCGTTCGCCCGCGAGGATCGCCTCGAACGTCGTGAGCGATCGAATGTCTCGGCGTGCGTCTCCGCGGTACGCGAAGTACATTGTCGCGCGGAGGGGCGCCGATCCGCTCTTTGCAATGGGCGCAGGCTTCTGCTGCGCGTGCTGCCGTCCAAATGCCATGATTTCCTCCTGTCCGTGGCTTGCCCGTGGGACAGGAAAAACCAGACCTTCTCGATATAGAAGAAATGGTGGGAGGTCGGTGAACCTCCCACCCAAGATCTGCTTGCTAAAGGCAACCCGGGGAAGCGAACCGCCGGGTTCCAGAAGCCGTGCTTCAGTCGGGGGGAGGCTCGCCTAGTAGGATAGCGTTGCGAGAGGCGGGGATCAATCCTGCGAGGCGAGCTAGGGGCGCGCGCGATCGGGTCGTCAGACGGCGACCTCGGTGGAAGCGTCGTTAGCCGCGGCCGGCGCGTCTACAGATTGCGACGCGCTGACGATAATGGGGAGGGCTTGGCCGCCTTGCCGCAGCGCGGCCGGCATCTCTTTCAGATCTTGTGGCGCCATCGTTTCGAGGCCGTCGAGGAGAACGAGACGGGGACCAGGGCGGCGGAGCTGCTGATGCTGTTCCTCGGTGATCTTGCCCGCGATCGTCAGCAGGATCGCGCGGGCGCCGAGCTCTCTCGCGAACATCTGGATCGCCTCGACCGTCGCAGCGTGGTTGTTGGTCTTGATGACCAAAGCCCGGGTCAGGTCGACGGATTGGGTGAACGCAAGGCGGACACGCTGGCGTAGCTGGTTCGCGTTGGTGCACTGGGTGATGTTCATCGGCTGATCTCCAAGGGAACCTTAATGATCCGAAGCCTCGCTCTCATCATAGCGAGAGGGAGACGATTGGGAGGAAAAATGTCTCCCTTTCATCTCCCTCAGCTGGATCCTTATCCGAGCATCGCCCACGGGGACTGGATAGAAGCGTCCGCGGCGGCCCTCCGTCGCGGACGCATGTTCGCGGGCTGATAAAGCCATGGGCGACCGATGCCTGCAGAGTCGGCCTTGCGCCCACGCGACCGGCGCCGGCCCCGAGGCCGCCGCCGCTGCTGCTGCAGCTGACGCCGCCGGCGGGCTCGCCGCTCGCGGGCCCGCGCCAGAGCGCGCCGGATAGCCCGGAGAGCCCGGGCAGCGGCAACGATCGCGCTGGCAACACCGATGATGCTGTCGGCAGAATCGATGAAGCTCAGGATCGCGGCGAAGTTGATGATCATGATTTTTCTCCTTTGTCAGATCTCGTGGCCATGCCTCGAAACCTGGTGCTGATCCGCGGTGAAGCCAGCTGTGGGTCAGCTTCTCTGCTGGCGGATGGAGGTCGCCGGCGACCGCATCAGCGGTGGGGGTGATCATCAAAACTTCCAGACGGTTCCGCTGCGATCGGCGGGACGTCCGGGGCGGCCTGTCGATCAGGCTATTGCCCGCAGTGCTGGGGCCACGTAGATGGGACCATCAACGGAGTTTTTGGTGCAGTCGAAGATTGTCTACGTCGTCGATGACGACGAGCAGGTCCGTCAGAGTCTCGCGTTCGTTTTGAGATCTGCCGGGTACCGGCCCCAGCTTTTTGAATCCGGTACCAGGTTCCTTGAGAGCTACGGCTCCCTGGAAATTGGATGTCTCGTGCTTGACGTTCGGATGCCGGGCATCGACGGCATGGAGCTGTTCGAGAGACTGGTTGAAGAAGGATGCCGATGGCCGATCGTGATGATGACCGGCCATGGCGACATCCCGATGGCGGTCGCCGCCATCAAGCAAGGCGCTCTCGATTTCCTGGAGAAGCCGTTCAATGATGAGCAGTTGATCCGTGTCATCAGCAAAGCGTTCGACGCTATGGCCACGAAGGACGCCGAGGCGGAGCGAGCGAATGGCGCAAAGGCTAAGGTGGAATCGTTGACGCGGCGCGAGCGCGAGGTTCTCCAGCAGCTCGTCGATGGCCAAAG
Source organism: Sphingosinicella sp. BN140058 (assembly GCF_004135585.1). Taxonomy (NCBI): domain Bacteria; kingdom Pseudomonadati; phylum Pseudomonadota; class Alphaproteobacteria; order Sphingomonadales; family Sphingosinicellaceae; genus Sphingosinicella; species Sphingosinicella sp. BN140058. The sequence continues at coordinate 208,035 of NZ_CP035502.1, forward strand.
CAATAAGCAGATGAGCCAGAATCTGGGTGTTGGCGTTCGGACGGTCGAGATGCACCGCCAGAACATGATGACACGGCTGGGCGTCGGGAGTCTCTCCGAGGCGATCCTGATGGCTGCGGAAGCTGGAGTGGTCCCAACCGCTCGGAAGGTCGCTCGGACCGCGTGAGCAGCCTCAGCCTTGCGAGGTGAGGGTAGATCCGGCGAAACGGGAGTCCTGCACGGCTCGTTAGCGGAGCAAGCCGTTTCGCCGTTCGATCAAGGCCCCGAACTGGCAGTGGAACACGGCGGCGCGGATCTGTTGACCCTCGGAGATATAGGCTGCGGCGAACACCTTGCAGTCGGCGCGGTCGAAACTGTCGAGTAGACGGTGACCGGAGAGACGCAGTTGGTCGGCCGCCACGGTGCCATCCCATGCAAGTGCGGCGAGGGCAGCCGGCCGCGAGCGTACGCCGTTGATGGTATCGACGAGGCGACGAAGAGCGTCTTCGCCGGTGACCCACCGATCAGTCGGTGCACCTCCGTCGAGAAGGTCGCCCGCCAATCGGTTCGCCGTCCACCCCATGTAGGTGAACGCTGACGGGACCGAGGCGAGATTGGTGCCGCGCGGCAACATGGAGGCTGGAATGGGGTTGAAGTAGCCGCATCTCGCGCAGGCAAAGCCGACGCGACGTTCGCTGCCACCAACAGGCCCGGGGACCTGGAGGTGGAAGAGATCGGCGAAAGCAACAGAGGTGCGCTTCTGACAGTCGCGCGCCGCGCAGGGAAGGGTGGCTGACCAGAGCACCCGTTTGCCCAGGAGTGACATCGGCGTTTCCTTTTCGTGTTCCAGAACGAAAACCAGCTCGGTCTCCGTCAGCTAATTTTGAGGAGGCAGGTTGCCCCGGCCGCATGAGCTGGTACCATGGTATGGCAGGAGGAATGGTGGTCAGCCGGTCTCCTCAACACATCGCGTCAGGTGCGGAAACGGTTCCCCCGCAGCGTGTCTGATCGCGCTAAAGCCCGCCGGAAGTCACTCCTCCGGCGGGCTTTCTTGTTTTCGATTAGGCGACCGCAAGGAAGTCGAGCTGGAGCGAAGGATCGTGGTCCACGCGCACGGTTTCAGCCTGCCAGACAGCGATGCTTTCCGGTGTCACGCCAGGCAGGGGGCAAACGGCTGCAAGCTTGGTCGCGGCCAAGCGCTTAGCTCGCAGGTCGCCATAGAAGAGATCGCAGCCGCTGAACCGCCTGGCCGTTTCAACGCAGGTGGCGTGGGTGGTGCCTGATCCCGAGAAAGGGTCGATGACGAGATCGCCAGGGACGGTGTAAAGGTGGATAGCGCGTCGCACCAATTCCGATGGCATCTGCGCCGGGTGGCCGGTCCGCTCGGGGGCATTGTGGCCGACATTGGGGATCGCCCAGACGTTGGAAGGCCACGCGCCCAAAGGATGACCCGAGAGCTCGCCCTTGTTGGGTCCTTTGAAAGCCCGCTTGCCCGGATCCTTCTGCGGGATGCGCAGAGGATTGGCATGAAAGTGCCGCGGCCGATCGCCCTTGCAGAAGATGAGAACGGTCTCGTGCCGCTCAGCAAGGCGCCGCCGCGGGGTGAGGCCGTGGGGAATAGTCCAGATCACCCGATTCTGGAAGGTCAGCCCCGTTTTGCGAATGAAGTCGTAGACGGCGATGTCCAGCGGCATGAGATGATCATGCTCGTCCCGCGTGGATCCAACCTGGAGGAACAGGACGCCGCCGTCCGCAAGGACACGGGCCGCCTCCGAGACGATCTGCATAAGCCAGCCGAGGTAGTAAACATGCCTCATGGTGTCGGCGCCGGCCCCTTCGCCGTACTTCTTGCCGACATTGTAAGGCGGGGACGTGCAAACGAGCTGGGCACACCCGTCCGGCATGCTGTCGAGGTAGTCGAGCACGTCGGCGGTTGCCGTCTGGTCGATCATCTCGGCCAGGAACTCCTGCTGCCGAGCCTTGCGATCGGCAGCACGTTCGCGGATCTTGGCCTCTGTCTTGCGTGCCCCTTCGCGGCAAGCGAGGGCATAGATCTTGCCACGCGACCAGCCGTGCTTCGCACGCACTTCATCATAGGTCATGGTCTGGAGGTCAGCGAGGACGGCACGCTCGATGGCGGAGAGCGATGCGCTGGCGTTGGTGATCATGTGCTTTGCCTCAGAAGCTGGCGACGCCGGCCGGATTGACGGCGACCCAGGTGTCGCAGTTCAACTCGACCAGGTGACGATCGTCGTATTGATCGACGATCGTCCAGATGCCAGCGGTTCGAAGGGGCTGTTCCTCTGGAACACTGGAGATCTCGATGCGAGCGTCCGCACCGCTGAAGTCCTGCTCGACGATCGCGCCGGCGAGAGCGGCACGAGCAGGCTCAATGCGCGGCGGTAAGCGGCTGTCATTGTCGATGGGCATAGCGGATCCGTCTTTCGCTGGGCAGGAGGCCCTTTCTTTAGGCCACCGGTCTTCAACCTCAGCCGAATAATTCCACTGCCGTGGTCACGCGTACGGATGACCGTGGGATCGGTCTTGTGCAAAGAAAGAGGCCGGGAGCGTGTCCCGGCCTCTCAAATGGTAGATCTGGTAGATCTCAGCGCGAGCGGCTTGTCCGCTTTGCCTTCGGGGCCGCTTTTGCGGCGGGCTTCGCTGACGGCTTACGACCAAGGCCGATCTTGTGGGCCAACGCGCGCCGCTGCTCTGCATAGTCGGGCGCAACCATCGGATAGCTCGCGGGAAGGCCCCATCTGCGGCGATAATCCTCGGGCGTCAGCTTGTGCGCAGACTGGAGGTGGCGCTTCAGCATCTTCTGCTTGCAGCCATCTTCGAGGCAGATGATGTAGTCCGGCTTGACAGAAGACCGAATGGACACGGCGGGCTTCAGCTCTTCCGCGGGAGGCTCCGCAGGAGCTGCGGTGAGGCCAGTAAGGGCCGCATGGATGTTCTTGATCAGAACGGGAAGATCTGTCGGTGAAACGCTATTGTTGGACACGTGGGATGCCACGATGTCTGCAGTCAGCTGGATCATGGTTTCAGAAGATTCATCGGTGAGTGCCATGGGCATCCTTGCTCTAGCGGCTGTTTCGAGGACCTCTTGCGTAAGGAACGCCATCGAACGGCACAAGGCAGAATCGGCTAGCCTTTATGTTTTACGTAGCGTTGCACTACTTTCTTGCCGGCTTATGGCAGCTGTTCTGCGATGTTTGGTGCCAAGCCGAGGCCCGCAGCGAACGCGAGCAAGTTGATTTCCGCGTCGCGGCCGGCCCGATGCGGCGCTGGGTTGGCCGCTTGAAAGCTGTGCGCGGCTCGGTACTGGTCGATGCTAAACGGAGCGTACAAAGGATCCCAGTCAGCAAGGAAGAATGGAAGAGGGATGCTGGCGGCGTCGACGAGCTCGCTGAGCCAGTAGCGATCGTGGATCCCGCCGTCGCATAGCGCGACGCCGCCTCCTCCGATGGTGCGGATGAGGAATCTCATGGCCGCGCCGGGCGTGATCCCGGCGCGAAGATCGCCAGCAGAGATGCCATGGATTAGCTCGCTTTCGAGATGCCACGAGCCTCGCAGGTGCCAACGCTCCGTAGGGCAAATCAGGGACGACCAAGTGCGAACGGGCTTCAGCGGGCCACTCCAGGTCGACAGACCTACTTCGATCGGGTAGGTCGCCGCCCCGAGCCCGGACGCCTCAAAGTCGATCGAGTGGATTGGCCAGCGATAGTCGGTTGGCTTCGCGGCGACGTCTGTCGTCATACCCTTTAGCGAACCCCAACCGCGGGTGAATCGGCGGGTTGAGCAGTGAGCGCAGCTGCTGTGGCATCCCCGATGGGCGCACGGGCGCTGAGCTGCGCGGCAACCGGATCTGCCTTCGTCGGTGCGACGATGCCGTTGCCGCCGTCGACCGTCATCTCCTTGGCGGAGGACTCATTCATGCTGAAGAACGAGCTGAAGTGGCTGTAATCCTCGGGTCCGTAGACCTTGCCCTCTCCGTCGTCGAAAAGGCCGCAGCCGGCAACGAGGGCGAGGGGCAGCAGCGCTGCGACAATCTTCTTCATCAACTTTCTCCGCTCTTTGACGAGGCCACGAGCGGAGAAAGTCTCAGATCGACATCCTCCATCCGCCCTGGGTCCCCTCGCATCTTAGCAGGAAAAATTGCGGCCGAAATGGGAAACACGGCGGCGGCGAGCTACCTGCTAGATTGCTCTTCCGCGATCGCGTCGCGTAGCTGCTGGATCTCCGCGAGGTCCAGAGTTTCGCCAGAAAAGGTGCTGCCCGCATTCGGCTTCTGGCGAGCCTCGAGAGCGGCGTCCATTTCTCCAAGCGCCTCAGGGGTGGCGAAGCTGAGGAGGTTCTCGTCAACGAGGACCTTGATCTGTCTGTATGAAACCATCTGAAAACTCCTACGCGTCCGAAGGACGCTTTCTCTCTTTTGAAGCGATAGAAGCGATAGCGCAACAGCAGAGAAGTGGCTTCGCTGCTGAGCGAGCCACGGCAAGCCCGCCGACATGCGAGCTCATTCTTAGGGACCAAACGGCGACGACGAGGACCTAGGTAGAAACGGTGATCGCGAGGTCGACGGGGACGCTGGACAGCGCGATAATGGCGCCCGGGGATCAAGTTCCACAGCATCGTTGGGTTGTCTCATGGATGGAGTGTGGATAATGGTGAAGGCTCGTTAGGGAAAAGCTATGATCCCGAGCCGCGCTCCGTCAGCCGCCAAGAAACGGCACTTGCGCTGGCAAACGTACCCGGATAGCGCCTGATGGTTCAGGAATTTTGCAGGTAGCGCTTTCCCCGCACGTGGACGACAGCTACAATAGTTGCAATCTTTGGGAGGTACCGTCTGTGGCGAAGATGATCGCTGGATTTTTTGCGGCAAGCGCGTTGGTCTTTCCCGGCGCAGCGGCGCTCGCGCAGGGAACGCCCGCGTTTCGGGTTCCGCTCGACCAGGTCACTTCCTCGCAGACGATGGATCCGGTCTACGTTTGGCTGGATCAGGTGGGAACGTGCTCGACGACCTGCGGAACGGGCACTCGGACCACGACCTACCAGTGCCAGGACATCACTCAGTTGAGCGGCGGCAGCTACGGCCCGGCGGAGTCCGCTTCGTCGTGCACCGCCAACGTCGGTGCAGCTCCCGCAAATACGTCGCAGGCGTGCACGGTTCTGACGGGCTGCACTTATGATTGGGTGAAGCCTCCTGTGGTCCGGACTGTGCAGGCGGGTCGCGATCAATGCGGGACTGTGCGCTCGCAGTTCGATCCGTATTGCAAGCGATCGGACAACACCGTGCTGGCCAACGGCGACCACGCAATGTGCATCAACGATCGCCCGGACTACGATCTGGTTGCAGCGGGCAACCCGGATGCGCTTGGGTACGACCGCACCGTGACCGAGACTGCGGCTTGCACCGCGGCTTGGTCGGTGTCACCCACATGGAGCGCTTGGTCGAACGGAACCTGTTCGGCGACGACCACGCGGACGCGCACTGTCGAGTGTAAGCAGGAATTTACGAACGCAACGCTCCCCGACAGCAGCTGCTCTGCGCCGAAGCCTGCGGCGACGGAAACGGGGAACTTCAGCACCTGCTCGTATGAGGTGGTCGGGTCGTGGTCTGCCTGGAGCTCGACGTGCAGCGCGAGCGCGACGTCGACCCGTAACGCGGAGTGCAGACGCAGCGATGGTACAATCGTGGCCGATGGAGAGTGCACTAGCCGAGGGCTCGATATGTCCGAAAGCCGGACGTCGGGGCAGTTTGGAAGCTGCACCTACCAGGTAGTGGGGACTTGGTCTGGTTGGAACTCCACGTGCTCGGATAAGGCGACGCAGACCCGCAACGCGCAATGCGTGCGTAGCGACGGCGCCACCGTTGCCGACAGCGAGTGCACGAGCCGCGGCATGGATATGACAGAGACGCAGACCTCACAGCAGTTCGGCGGCTGCGCCGCCGCCTACGGCTCATGGAGCAGCTGCGCCAGCGGCACGCAGTCACGCAGTGTCGTCTGCAATGCGCCAGACGGTGCGCAGGTCCCCACGTCGTGGTGTGGCTTTTCTGGCAACGCGACGACGCAGAGCCAAACATGTACTCCGACCGTGACTTATGCGTGGGAGAGCAGCTCCTGGGGTCCCTACAGCACCTGTTCCTCAGGGCAGCAGACGCAGACCCGATCTGTGGTGTGCCGTGGCTCCGACGGCACCGCTGCGCCCGACAGCTCCTGCACCGGCGCAAAGCCTGCCTCAGCGCAAAGCCAAGCCTGCACCGCTCCTGTCACCTATTCCTGGGAGATCGGCTCGTGGGGTCCTTACTCCGACTGCTCGACCACAGGGCAGCGGACGCAAACGCGGTCGGTGGTTTGCCGTGGCTCGGACGGCACCGCCGCCGCTGACAGCGCCTGCACCGATCCGAAACCTGCTACGGCGGACGCGAGCGCATGTCCCATTGTTGCATGTGGGTCTGTGGACGGGTCTGGCGAGCCGGTTTGGCAGTGGACCGGTGAAGCCTGGGAAGACTACGGCTTCCCGAATTGGGAGCCCGCAGGCGGCATGAATGGGAGCGGCCCGTCCGGGAGCTTCAACAAGGTCGAACAGACGCGGCGTTCGTTCGATCGCAAGAAGATGGTTTCCGGCATCACCGCCTATGGTCATGTGAATACTGACGGGAGTCGGTCGGGGCAGGAATCCTGCCCGTCTTCGGGGTGAGGGGCCGAGCCAGTAGGCGGTTGCGAGTATCCGTCTGGCTACCTGCCTGGGCAGTGTCAGGCGGAGGGCAACGGCTGGACGTGTGGAACCTTCCGCGTGGCATGTGAGGCGGACAAGACGTAATCGATCGATCGAAGGTTGTGATAGCCGATGGCGCCGAGGGTGGAATACCTCGGCGCCATTTCTATTTGCGGCGCCGGAGCGCCCGAGAGATGTGCCCACAGTATACGCCAACCGCGGCCCAGTAAGCCGCGAGCGGCGGCTTCTTCTTGCTCCACGATTTGTCGGCGCGCTCGCGGGCGTCCGCCTGTATCGCAAGCAAGATCGCCCTTACGGCTGCCGCCTCCCGGTCGGTAAGTTGCTCTATCGCGGTTCGCACGGCCGGCATGCCCAACACGGGGTTGCGAACTTCGAGGCGCGCGGAGCGAGCTCGCTCTGCTGACGGCGCTGGCAAGCTGATGGTGTCAGTAGCGGCGCAGTGGGCGCTTGGAGCGAAATCTTCGAATAGCATGGGGATCCTTTCAGCCGCAGACGATTGGCCGGGACGGTGAACTTGGATCAGCAGCGAGGCGCAACAGGGCGGCGCGCCGCCGTTTCTTACCGAACCGACGAGACGCTGCCCACTGCGGGAGCATGCTTAAAGGGTGTGAGGAGCTAGCCGGACCACGGCGAGCGCGACCGCTTAGGCGGGCATCGTCCAGCCGAAGAATAGATAAACGCCGCGGTCGACCGGAATGCAGCCGGCGGGTGCGCGCGCTCCAAAGATGGGCGAAGTCTCGTCGCGGAGCAAACGAGCGGCGACTTCCTCCGGGTGCTGACCTGGCGCTCGGTCGACGAGCAGGAAGCGGTCCTTCAAGCCAAGGCCCCTTGGCGGGTAAGACGCCATGTCCTGGAGCCCACCGGAGAGAAAGGCGTCTCCGTGGTCCTCGCCGGTGACGGTCTGAATGAAGGTCGTGGTCATGTCGCAATCCTGTGGGCGGCAGAAGTCATCCCGCCGTCGATGTGTTCCCGAGTGAGGGGCGTCAGGCCCGAGGTTGTGAGCCAGCCGGTGCCGGCTCGTCCGCGACATCTGCTGGCGGCATGACGAGCGGTGCGGCCGGCAGGACGCTGGAGAAGATCTGCACGTCGACCTCGCGCCAGTATGGGTAAAGGGTCGGCGGTAGTTGGATCGGAGCACAGCGGGTTACCGCATCGAGAGCTGCGATCTCGAAAGCATTCGGCTCGGTGATCGTCTCGGCGGTCTCGTCAACGAACCGGGTGATCGTCGGCTCAGACATCAGCGAGCCGTCCCGGTCGAAGGATGCTGTCATGATGATGGAGAGATTGGCCGGAAACTCGATCTCCGGAGCAGTCCAGCAGGCGCGGATCTGGGTCGCGACTGCATTGCCAACCGCGGCGGCAAGATCGCCGTCGAGACCAGTCCCGTCCCCGTGCGTCTTGGCTCCCAAGGCAATTGATCCGGTTCCCTGCACCAGCGCAAGGCGGGCCTCCGGAGCCTGGGCGGCCAGCACTGCAGGCGACTTGGCCGGTGCAGGCACCTCCGACTTGAGCGGAGAGTCCGGAAGTGGCTTGGGATCGGGGTCGGCGACGTCCGGCTCGACAGGCTTCACCTCTTGCGCTTCGGCAGCGGGCTTTTCAACGGGCTTCGGAGGAGCGGAGTCGCCGTCGGGGCTCCCCGCAGGAGGTGCCGACGACAGGTTGATGAAGGTGATATCAAGCGCCGGAGTGCGGCCGGATGGCGGAAGCGGGTCTGCGAACCGCAGGGTTACGAGAACGATCGCCAAAGCATGGACTGCAACGGTGCCGAACAGGCCCGCTCGCTCCTTGGTGAAGCCGAAGATCAAGCGACGGCGAGAACCCGGCTGGCCTGCCTCGCGCGCGAGCTCACCAACGAGTTGATGCTCGTGGTCGTAGCCAGCGGCCGCGTGCAATGTTCCGACGTCGATCGACATGTTTATCCCCGTGATATCTAAATAGACGATCTTCAGAGCGCTTTCGCGAAGGAGGCGAAAAGATCGCTCTGGCGTCAGCGACGGATGAGCGTCTGGGCCAGCCGCCAGACAAGGTGCGACAATGAGGTGAGCAAAACCCCTGCCGCGACGGGAACGACCTTCCCGGTCTCTCCCCAGCGAGCCTCGAACAGGTTTCGACAGTAGGCGCCGCTCTGGAGCCAGTAACTGGAGAAGCTCGCTTCGCAGTCTGGTACGGGAGGCGCGCTCGTGTAGAGCACAGTTCGAACAATGAACGCGGCAGCTCCCGTGCCAAGGACCAGGTGGGCCGCGTCGATCGGGACGTTCCGAGAGCCCGGACGGATGAAAGCGAAGACCGTCAGAAGCGACGGCAGGTAGAAGATCCATGCCGCGGTCCAGGGCACGTCCCCGGCGGCACGCGGAGCCGCCTCAAGCAGAAGGGACAGCACCAGGAGGAAGAGACTCCAGCCGATTCCCACGCGGATCAGCTCGCAACCTTGGCTGGTCGTCCTTGGGTGCGCTTCGCTGGTATCGTAAGCGGGGACGAGCGCCATCGCACCCTCTTTCCTTCATTGCTGAAACTCAGGGCATGCCTACAAAGGCCTGGATCCTTGTATATATACGGCGAAACCTCGCCGGGCGAGAAAAATCCTCGAAAGATCCACAATCTGCGTCTACAACGACTAAGGCGCCACGGGCGCAAGGCACCAGTGGGAGTAGTGTATGCGGATGGGTCGGAGCTTGCTCGCGGGTGTCGTCACCTTGGGTGTTGCCACGTCGCAAGCCGCTGTTTCGGCGCCTCGACAAGCAGCGGAACTTGACGCTGCGGGCGAGCAAAACCGTGCGCACGTCATCGGCTCTGAATTCAACTACTCCGGGGTGCTTGCGACCGAACTTGGAAAGTCGCTCGAGCAGGGCAGTCAGGATCAGGCGCCGACCGTCCTGAAACCAGCGCCTGCGAGGCCGGAGCCCGCAGCGAGCCCGGGAAGCCTAGAGGCGCGACCTGGCAAGCGGGTGAAGAGCAGGAAAGCCGCGCTTGCGGCGGCGGTCGACGAAGCGACACGAGCCGACAGTCGGAACCGGTCTGCTGCGGCGACGCGCCCTGAGCGCAGTCCGGTAGGGATGTAAACCCGCTCAGGAAGAAATCAGGATATTTTTCAAGAGGGTTGCGGCGGGCGTTTGCACCCTCATACAATTATCCTCCGATAGAGGAGGCAGCCATATGATCGCGAACGTAGCTGTTGTAGACACGCTCCCGAGCCTTGCGATTGAGGATCGAGAGTTCCCCGGCGCGACGCGTCGTGGCGCATCGCACCCCTCCGAGATTCAGGCGATGCAGGCGCGCAACCCGCGCCAGCCTATTCGGGAAGCTCTGGCGATAGTCGAGATGCGGCAGCGGGCTCGGGATTGGCGGGACGATGTCGATCGGCGCCGCGGGGCCGGACTGCCTCTGCCGCTCATCGAGAAGCAGCCTGATCTCTAGAGATCGTTGAGGAGCAGCTCTCGAACGCTTGCGTGTCGGAGCTTGTCGCTCCCCTTGAGGTAGCTGACGCGGACCGAGAGAAGCGGACGCTGCCAGGCGGCGGACATCTGTTTTGGCATAGGAATGGGTGAATCCACCGTGCTGAGCGCGCTTGCGGCCTCCCAGAAGATCGATCGCGTTTCCCCGCCGAGGTTGACCATCGCCATGCCGGCGTATTCGAGCCCTTCCGCCGTCTCCCGTGCAAGAAGGGCAAACGGCGCCGCGTCGCCGCGGATCGTGCCGATCACCCGGAGAATGGCTTCAGCGTAGCATTTGACCTTCAGCCACGATTTTGAAGGTCCGCTCCGGTAGCGGCTACTCCGCTTTTTCGAGACGATGCCCTCCAGTTCGATGCCGTCAGCAGCGGCGAAAAGGGCGCGGCCGTCATCCACCGCCTCGCTGAACTGAATGCAGGATGTCGGGTTGTGCGCGCCGACGAGATCCTCCAACCTCCGGCGGCGCTCGATGAGCGGTTCGCGGCGGAGATCCTGACCATCAAGGTGGAGCAGGTCGAACGCCATGAAGACGAGACTGTCTGGTCGACGAGCAAGCGCACCGCGAAGCCCATGAAAGTCGGAGCGCCCCTGAGCGTCCTGCAGGATGATCTCGCCGTCCAGTATCGCAGACTGGCACCTGATCTTCGACGCCGCGGCTGCTGTCGGCCGGTATTTGGAGGTCCAGTCGTGCCCGTTGCGGGTAAAGAGGCGGGCGGCCCGCTGCTCGAGCACGATCAGCGTACGGTAGCCGTCGTACTTGATCTCGTGCTGCCAAGCCTCGCCGTCGGGCGGCTCTGGCGCAAGCGTGGGCGCCTGGGGAACGATGAACCCGAGGGGCGCCGACGTCATGACGCGAGAAAGTAGCGCGAGAAGCCGCTCATCCGGCGGGGCTAACGTTCAGCTTTGCTTTTGTCGACTCTGGTTGGCGACGTCGGGCTTTCGGCCTTTCAGCCGGGGCCCACCTCGCCGCTCGCATAGTCACGCCAGAGCACTTGCTCGGCGTCTTCGAGATTGGCCGCGAAGCCGTCCCAGTTGCCGATGATCATGTACCAGGTGTCGTCGGCGCGCTTCTCGATCCAGCCGGGCTCGTAGACGCGGCCGGGGATGGGGTCGGGGTTGTCCGAGGGGTAAAGCTGCGTGGTATCGAGAACTGAGGGATCTCGAAGGTCCTCGATGTCGCGGCCGGTAGCGCGCCATTCCTCGAAGGTCACGTGTCCCGGCGAGGAAAAAGGGCTGTCGACATCTGGCAAGTTGTTGAGGGGCAGGGTGCCGGTCGCAGCATCGCCGTCGATGCCTTCCTCGGAAGAGCCGATTTGGATTTGAACGTCATAGCCGCGCTCTAGGAGTGGAGCGAAAGCCAATCGTAGGTGCTCTTCGACTGCCGCCGGATCGCGTGTGTCGACGTCGTCGGGAATAGCCGGCTTTACCGCGATGCTGATGGCCAGTCCGTCTCGATGGGTTGAGAGCGCGGTGAACATGAAGGATGCGTGCTGGACGCTTGCTGGAGTGTCGTGTTCGATCTGGAATGTGCCGGCGCGCATGGTCTGGGCCCAATCGATTGAGGAAGAGAGGCTGTTCAGAAGGCAGCGGCGACAACAGCGTCGTCGACTCGCACCTCGAGGAGGTGCGTGCTGTCGATGTCGTCCGCGTGGAGGCCTCGCTCGTTCACAAGGGCGACGAGGGTGTCACGGTCGGGAACTCCCGCGGCCAAGTTGGCAGTGACGGTCACACGCATGGTCACCTCGTAGACGGCGTCGACGCGTTCCAAAAGGTCTTCGCGGCTGTTTTCAGAAATGCGGTCGGTCATGAAGGTTCTCTCGGATCAGAGGGAGAGTTGCAGGAGTTCGCGTCGCCGAGCGGTCCACGCTTCGATCCAGCGCTGAGCCAGGTGGGCCGCTCCGTCGCCAACGCGGTAACCGGCAATGAGCTGCTGGTAGGTTTCGCAAGCGGCCGGGATGCATGGGTCTTCGCGCTCTGCCGCGGAGTGTCCCGCCGCCCGGGCAGCGTCCTCAGACGCAGGAGTGACCTTGCTCATTAGTCGCAGAACCGAAGCTTGCCGATGCAGTCGGCGTGGAGGAGAAAGGCGCCGCCGCCGGTCGATGGGTCCCCCCCCACCGGCGGAAGTGTCGGAAGTGTTGTTGTTCACGGAGACTTTGAGGTCGTCTGCCCCGACCTCGTAAAGGTCATAGGTGACGAAGCCCGACCGGCCGCGCTCCTCGATCTCAAGCCAGAAGGCATCTGGCTTGTTTAGTTTCTCGCGAACAGCCTCGATGAGGCTATGGGGCCGCTTCGACTCAGGCATCGAGATGTCCCCCGGCTTTCGGCGTCTTGTCGGCGGCGGGAGCCAGTCGCACCAGGGGAGTTTCGTTGATCACGGATGCAGCGCCGTTGTCGTAATCAGGCAGAGCGGAGAGCGGATCTTCGTCGACGTCGAACAAGATCCAGCTGGCGCCATCGGCGGCAGCGAGCTCGAAGCACGCGCGAAGGCACTCGGGCTGCTGGGCGAAGCTATTATTGTCAGCAGCCGGAACCCGTACCCAGTAGCCGTACTCGCGATCGCAGATCGTCAGATCGTCGCGCCAGGCGGGTGTTGGCGTCAGGATCTTGTCGAGATGCCAGCGGACTTCGTCAGTGAGGTGCGCTGTCGAGAGGTTGGCAAACTTTTCGATGCGGGTGTTGGTACGTGCGGAATCCACTTTCATCTCCCTCAGGAACTCGCGCGTCAGCCCCACACGACGGAGGCAAAGCGCTTGGCGATGATGGGCTGCATGGCGGCCCAGACCGCGGAAGGCACGCCAGCGAAAGCGTCCACCGCGACCCCGACGTGGGTGTGCGAGGGGATCTCGTAGAGACCTGTCGGGCCGCAGCCCGCCGAAATCGCGCGGACGGAAAATGGCTTGCGGCCGGCCGCTGCGAGCAAGGCGGGTAGCTCCGGCGTCTGCTTGGGGCTCATGATGAGGATCGCGCCAGTCTCAGGCAGCGCCCGAACGACAGCCTCGGTGGATCCGAGCTGTTTGACCGGTGCGCCCTTCGCCCGTGCCCAGCCTGTGGGTGTGATGTACTGCATGGCGGTTCCTTTGGTTTTGCGGGACTGCGGTCAAGCCGCGGCGAGGCGGCGGCGAAGCTCGCCCATTTTGTCGGTGATCAGGCGGTTGAGAGCGTCGCGGCGACGCGCGAGCTTGGCGATGATGTCCGGACACTCGCCCGCCAAGGCGTCGAGCTGTGATTGGGTGTCGGAGAGATCTGTCTGCAGTTCGCGCACAGCTTCGACGTCCCGGCGGTCACCTGGCTCGAGATCATCCAGGTCGTAGATCAAGGGAAGGTGGTCGGTCATAGTGTCTCCAAAGGTGCGATTGCCGGTTCGGGGAGAGGATCGCCGAGGGAGGTTGCCGACCACGCCCCTCGACCGTCGATAGTGAACCCATCGAAGAACGTGCCGTGCGTTGAATTATAGCCCTCGAGGAATCCCGGGTGGAAATCATAGAGGTCGAGAGCGTCTGTGCCGCCGCGATAGGCCTCGCCCTCATCAACGGCTTCAAGCTCGATGTCGAAGTCGACCGCCGCGTAGGTGGTGGTCTTTTCTCGTGTGGAGCGTGCGATGTTGCTCTCATCGGCGACAAACCGGGCGAAGATTGACCTGATGCTTGTTCCTGAGGCCGGGTTGAACCCGGCGAGCTCGTGCTCGCTCACCTCATAGTTCTGCAAGAACTCGGAAATGCGCGCGAAACTGCCTTGTGCGTCCGAGGTCCGCTCGACGACGCAAGCGAACGCGCGCATGGAAAATTGGAAGAGCGCCATCAGATCGCCACCTCGTGTGCTGCTGTGGTTGCAGCCTCGTCGACAGGTTGGATCGAGAGGGACCGGATCAGATATCCGAACGCGTCCGAGAGGAGGTCTGCAAACTCTGGCTCGGCGTCGTTCTTGGGCCGATCAACCGCCACCAGGATCGAGGTCGGCAGGTGAGGGGTAAGGATGCAGTTCGTGTCGACGTGTACCGTGTCTTCGTCGCTGAGGTCCCATTCAATGTTTGCGACGCGGTAGAGGGACCGCGGGCCCCCGCTCGTGAAGTCGTGAACGCGCTCGCCGCCGTGGTGTTCGACGGGCTTGATCAAGCCGCTTAGGGGGCCGTCGAGCGGAAGTGGCTCGGAGCCTCGCATGAAGGATGCGAGCCGTGCCGCTGGGCTGGAAGCCACAAGCGCGGCGGCTTCCGGTAGATATCGGTGGAACCAGGTGTCGTCGCCGTCGTCCCCAATAGCCGCGCCGAAGAAGGCGTTGCCGTCGAGCATGGCCAAGGTCTCGGCAATGGGGCGAAGGGATTGTCGCTCGTCGGCCGAGAAGCTTTCCAACGACCGAAGACCGTTGGCTGGCAACGCGATCTGATACGTAGCAAGCGCGGGTCGCGGTGTCGGCAATGACACGCCGACGAGCTCGTCAGCGTCGGTCAATTCTCTGTCTCGTAGGATGATCTGGCTGGCCAGCCACTGGCCGTCCTGATCGTCGATGAAGATCATCTCGCCGGCCGTCGTGGCGGTTTGCCGATCGTAGTACCACTCGACCCTGCCTTGAAGTTCGAAGTCGATCGCGCCTTTGTCGAGAAAGAAGGATCCTTGCACGGCACGCGCTTCGCCGTGTTGGCGCTCGAGCGAGCCGATGATCGGTCGGCGGGACGGGGAATAGGCGAACATCAGGCAGCTCCTTGGGAAGGAAGGGTGGATCTGGGTGCGAGCGCGGCGCTCAGCTGGCGGCCGCCACACGTTCTCGAGCGCGGATCGTGATCTGCTCTGGGTCGAGGGCGATCCAGCTCTTGCCGCCCCCTTCGGTGTGATTCTCATAAACGATGCTGTCGAAGCCTTTCTTCGCCAGCACCTCCTGCACCCAATGCCTGTCTATTAGAGCTTCCTGGAACGCTTCCTCTGCATCGAGCTGGCTGATGACGCCGACATCCTCGAGGGCATTGATGATCGCCTTCGGCTCCCAGCAGAGAAGATCTGGCAGGGAAAGAGGAGCTTCGAGCCTGAGCTGGGCAACTATGAGGCGTTCATCCTGGGACGCAGGCTCGCCGCCGCGTACCTGCTCCGCCCGACGAAGCGCTGTTGCTCGCGTACCGAAGTGAAAGCCGATGTCGTTGGTCATCTCGAATTGGTCGAAGTCTCCCATGTCGGTCCAATGGAACGCTGGATCGACCAGAGCGCCAGGGGTCATGCTTGCCTCGGCAGCAGCTTGAGCGCTTCCTCAAGAGCGTCTGCGACAGCCATGCCCTTTGTTTTCTGGACCCAGAGGCCGTCTGGCCCGAATGTGTGGGCGTCCAGATCGCGGAGCGCGGCGAACACGGCGGCGTATGCCTGGTCCTTGAGGCGGGAGCCACATCGGCGGGCTATGTCGGCCAGCGCATGGACGGTGGTCATCGACTCTTGCGTGTCGGCGCTGGGTATCGTCACTTCCAGGACCATGCCCCAGGCGGCGGCTGGCAGACCGATGTCGCCGTTCGGGAGATTCGCGACGTAGCCCTGCTCTCGCACTTCCTGCAGCACCAGCTTCAGACGATCGATGTCGTTGCATTCGGCCATTTCTTACCTCTCGATGTTCCAATCGCGAGGACTCCCCGCGGTACCTTGCCCCACTTGCAGGTCCCGGATCGGGGCAGGGCGTTCAAAGGAAGCTTGAACCGCAGTGCCCCGAACGTGTTCATTCCGGTGAACTAGAGGAGGACGGAAATGCGCGGAGTCATCATCGGAGCACTCATCCTGAGCAGCGGAGCCGTAGAGGCCGCGCCTCGTCAGAAGCCGATCTGGTCCGGAAGCCAGATCGGGGCGGTTGCCTATGAGATCCCGGTTCGCGACGCCCGCACGGCGGCGCGCAAGACCGGCGATTACGGCATGACGCCGAGGCACCGTGGCGATCGCCATCGCGGCCGGCGTGGTCACGGCGATTGGGGCTTTGTCGGTGTGCCCGTCACCATCGGCGTGGGTGATTACATCCCTGAAAGTCGATACCTTGAAGATTATGCCGGGCTTGCGTGCGAGCCTGAAGAGGAGGGGCCTGCCAGCGCCTCGTCGGCCCTTGCGTATGCAGTGCGTGCCGACGGGTCGCAGTGCTTGTAGGCATCGCTTCAGGCTGTGGATTGCGGCTCGGCGAACCTGAGGAGTTCGGCCGCGAGCCACTTTTCAAGTAGTGGAAGCTTCGCGGAGCCTATGCGCCTGTGCACAGCCAAGGGATCAAGCTCGCGCTCGGTCCCTTCCAGCCCGTGAAAGCGGTTCATGACGATCCGGGACATCGCGACCGTTTGGTGGCGGCCAAGTTCGACGGCGCCAAGAGCAAGAGCGGCTACTCGGCGATCAGCCGAGATGTCATAGTGCGGCCAAGAGATCTTCAGCGATGACCGAGGATCTTGGAACCATTCCCGGCGCATACCGATACGCTGGGCGAACGCATGCAGCGCCTCGATGTCAGGCGAAAAAAGATGGCACCAGAGCCGCCCGCGCCAGGGGTGAACGGCTGCATCGACATAGACGCGCATAAATTCCTCGTGGACGGCATTGTCGCAGTTGCGGGTCGATGATGCAATCGCGATGGAAGGATGATCGTCAGCGTCGAGGATTTTTCCACAGGGTACGTTGTCAGCAGGGCGATGGCGGTCGTACACTTAGGAACACGGAACTTCCTGCGCAGTGCAGGTTCTGCCGAGGATCTTTTGATGTCGACCCGCTTCCAGATCGCAGAGCCTGACGAGGGGCAGCGCAGGGCTGCCCAGGACATTCTGGTCGGCTACCGGTTGGGAGACCCGCCATCAAGCAGGCTTGAGGCCGGTTTGCGTATCGCGATCGAATGGACTCGCCGGGACGGCTTCGAAATCGACGCGGGCGAGGAGCAACGGATGGAGTTCGCCGTAGCCCGCATCCTGGCGCGTCAAGGAGCGCCGAAAGTCGAGGCAGTGGACCTCGGGTCGGTCGACCATGCCCGCCTGCTCCTGGTGGATGCGTCGCTCCAACGCGAAGCAGAGATCGCCATGCAGCTCGATCTGCTCGATCGACAGGACACCTATAGCTGGACCCATCCCGACGTGACCCGGATACCCTGGGTGAAGGCGGAGAGCTCGCCGACCGACTTCATGAACTTCGCAGATGCCGACCTCTTTGCGATCTCAGAGGGAGAGTTCGAGCAGATCTCGCGCGGGCAGCGGGAGAATGTCGAAATCATGTTGCTCCGGGGCGTCAACGCGCGCGATGACGAATTCGAGCGCGAGCTGCACCAGATCGGAGCGGAGCTCTATCGTGGCGCGGCGGCAATACGCGCTCAGGATTTCGGGGCCAGCGCAGACGTCTCCCGGCTTCAGGCGAACGCAGAGGCACTCGACCTAGAGAGGTTCAGTGCTTTGCCGGCGCCGGGCGGCTTGAGTGCGAAGGACATGGGCGGCGTGGTGGATCGCGTTGCTATGGCGAAGCTGGCAGATAAGCACAGCGAGACAAGCCAGAACCTCTATGACGCCCGCCCGGGTCGCAACCCGTTCCGGCTGTCTGCTGAGACCCTCCGCTTTGCTGAGGTCACCGTTTCGAAGGTGGCTGATGGCGTCGTCACCAACCGAACCGAGCGGGCGGCACGCATTGCGTTGGAGTTCCAGAAGGAACACGGCCTGTCGATCGATCGGGCGGCCCTGGTGCGGCTGGAAGGCGCGGTGGCGCGGGCTGCTGCCGACTCTCATCGACCAACCTGGTCTGACCTTGATTTGGCAAAACGACTGGTGGTCGATACGAGCATGCAGAAGGCGGCGGCAGAGAAGCTGGCGCCGCGCTCGCCGCTTGGTATCCAGAAGGGTCCAAGCGCTTCGGAGAAGTCTCTCGAGCTGATGCTCGGCCGAGGCAATTATCCGGTGTTCACGAGGCTACCTTACGAGCGGGCGGACACGCTGGCTGTCAGCAAGGGACAGTTTCAGGATTTGACCGACGACCGTGGGATTGGATCAATGGTTCGGACGGCGCTTCACCGATCCGGCCGCGACCTGACCGGTGCCATCGGACAGCAGTTCGCTCGGCTCGAAGCCACTATCAAGGTGAAGCAGGATCGCGACGGGGGGTGGCTGGATCGGAAGGCGGGCGTCCACCGTGGCGCCGAGCAGGTTCGCAGCCTGTCCAAGGGCCCGCAGCGCGAGCTCGATCTGGGCGCTTGGCAGCAGGGCCGGAGGGGACGGGGGCGCTAAGCCGCTATGAGGCCCAGGCCCCAAGCTGTCTTGCCCTCGATCGCGAGGTAGGCCGCGCCGGAGATGGGTTCTTCGGTGTCGCCGCGGACGAATGTCGAGAACGCGTGGGGATTGTATCTGACGCGCACGGCAGCCGGGTTCATCGTGATTGCCTCGACGTCGGAGCCGTGGACGGTACCGCGCGCATAGGCATGCACGTTCCGCACCCCTTCGGCTCGGCAGCGACGGAGGCCAGCCGCACTCACTTCGAATCTCACGCCCTCCAGCACGAGGCGCCTGGGCTTAGCCACAACGCGGCCCTTCTGGTCACCGCGGAGCGACTGAACGCTCGAGACCCTCTTATGCAAGTCACAGTACGCCCTCACTTCCGCGCCGGCGAGTTCCTCAGGGGCATCTTCCGTGACAGCAGCGCGCGACATTGAGAGGTTTCCTTCCGAGATGATCGATCTCGGTGGATTCAGACAACCAGGACGCTCAGCCGATTAGGCGCGCCGTCGAGATCGAGAGCGGATTGACCAAGGTGTAATCCCCTCCGCTCTTGATGAACCAGACGCCCTCCACGAGGCTTATCTCGGTGCCGGTGTGCTCCTTTCCATTGTTCATGGTAATAGAGAGCCGAGCCTGAGATCCCGCGCGGGATTGATGCTTGCGGAAGAGAGCTTCAAGCGAGACCAGAATCGCGTGGCAGGCCTCGAGATTGCTCGACGGGAATGTGGGCGCAGCGGCGCCGCAGGCGCACTCGGTGGTCATGGCTGCTTTCCGATGGATCTATTCGAATTAGAGCGGAGGCTGGAGCTTGGCCAGAGCGCCGCCATCTTCTCGCCGCAGCGCGAGAGGCGGTTTCGGGATTCGGACGCTTCTGGCTCGCCCGAACGCCAGCAGGAGGCATAGGAGCAGGGCCAGGCCGGCGAGGAGGTAGGTGGCATGGCCAACATTTGGTGCAGCCGCTACGGAGATCGCGGCCGGCGCGGGCGCGAGACGTTCGGCGGGCTGTGCGGTGCGCGGCTTCACAATCTTGGCGTTCGAAAGAGGCGCCGTAGCGGCTGCAGCTGCCGATGCCCCGAGGTGGCCATCGGGCTTGTCGACGGCAGCGGTGAGAGGAGCCGCACGCGCCTCTATCCGGAAAGCGCGTCCTGCCGAGTCGGCCACAACGCCGGCGAGGACCGGCGGCAGGGGCCCCGAATGGGAGATCCGCACCACAATGCCTTCCGGCGCCTTGCGGACGCTCTGCTTTGTTGAGCCGGGAAAGGCGTTCTCGGCCGGGAAGAAGTGCGCTCGGGATGCGTCGATCGGGACTGCTGGGAGGATCATCTCGAAGCCGCCGTCCACCAAGCGGAGGGTGGCGGGACGCGGCAGCTGACGCGGCAGCTCCGCGGCAGCTTGCTGAAAGACGGTCGTGGATGTTGGTCGAGCCGTGCCGTCCGAGATGACGAGATCAAGCTTGATCGAGGTCCGTTCCGGGATGCACTGGTTCTCGGAGCAAGCTGCCCACGAGACGTCAGCGATGAGCGGAAGCGCCTGGCCAGGCCGCCAATTGCGATCGAGCTTGAGGCTGGTGAGAAGGGCAACCGTCCCTTCGTGCACATAGCTGACGAATCCAGCGGTGTTGATTGCGGTCGGGGCTGGATGCCGAAGATCGGTCGCGCGCACCCCTTTGGGGAGCGTCCACACAATTCGCGTTGGCATGCCAGCGTCGCCGGGGTTCTCCCAATAGGTGTGCCATCCCTGCTGTGGGGCCAGGCGGAGGGCTACGCGGACCGTATCTCCAGCGGCCGGGCGCTCGACCTCAGCCTCAATCGACGCGTCCACGTGGAGCGCCTGCCCGTTCGCAGAGCGCGGCGCTGCAACAAGCGCCATGCCGAGCACCAGGAGACCCGCCGTCAGGTTGGTTGAAGCGTGTGAGTTCATGTGCAGCGTTCCTGAGGTCAGGTCAGATGCCAGCAAGGGCGGCAATGGCCCCGTTGCGGTCCGCGACCTCGATCGCGAGGCCGGTTGTGCCGAGTGAGACGGCGAGTAGGATGGCCATAACCATAGACGGCGAAATCTGGATGCGCAGCATCGCAAGCTCCATGTTCTGGATCTTTATAGGATGTTTGGACGATGACGCACCGATGGAAGGCGTGCAACCGAAAACATCCACAGGATAAAAGGCCCGCCGTCGCCGGCGGGCCTTCTAGAGTTTAGCGCGGTCGGTGCGCTATGCTGCGCACCCGGAGCCGTTAGGCGGCCTGGGCGATGCGCGTGCGCGGCAGGCCGACGATCCGCATGCATTGGCCGCCGCGGGCGTTCTGGCCCTGTGCCGGCGCCTGGTCGTAGGCGACGAGCACGCGCAGCGGCTGGCCGATCGACAGGAGCGGAGCGATCTTGTCGTTGACCGCGCCGAACATCATCACGGTCTGCGCGCGCGTGCGACGCGCTGTTGCGACCGAAGCGGCAATGCGGCTGTAGCTCTTGGGCTCGCTGCCCTTGACCTTCGGGTTAGTGGTGCCGGCCGTGATTGCCGACGGGGTGATGGTCACCGGATACAGGCGGCTGGGCTTCGAGGCGGTCGACATAATGGTAATCTGCTCCAAGGAGAATTGCCGGAGTGGCGGTTGAGGCGATCCTTCCAGGCCCTTTCATCGAGCCCATGGGATCGAACACTCATCATCAATCCTGCGTCAGCTTTGAACGCGATTGCCGTGTGGGCAGCATCGCCCCGCTGAGCGAGCAGCTATAGGGGCGTGTTCTTCGCCGCGCCCGCCCATGGCATGACCTTGGCACTGCAGACATTGTTCTCCGCCAGGTGCGCGTAGTGGGCGGCCGCTGCGGCGTCGGTGGTCTCGTAAGCTTCAAATTCATCGGGAAGCTCGAGGACAGCGCCATCGTACGGGCGGTGGATATCAGCAGTACCCCGGCGCTGCATGAGGAAGGCCGGGGCACCTGTGAGTGGCGTGACCAGGACTCGAAAGGTCGAAGGCCGTCGAGCTGCGTGGGTGTCACTCATCATAGGGACCATCGCAGTCGAAGTCGCAGTCGGGTTCGCCGCATCCGGCGCAGGGACCGTCATCGTCGTGCTCCGGGGCGAGGGTCGGTTGTGCGACGGCTAGGGAATAGCCGGTGAGGGCCGGGCGCATAAGGGCGTCGACGAAGGAGCGATACTCCGTGATTCTCATCTCGGGAACGTCTGCCATCTCAGTTCAGGTCCGCATTGACGAGGTGAGCGGCGGAGAACAGCAGAAGCCCTGCGTTCGAGCTCTCCTCCAGTTCGATCGCCTTCATGCGAACGGCCTCGAGAGCTAGCTCCGCAAGTCCAGGAGTTCCGGTCCGGCGAGCCTCCCTGATGAGGGCCATCTTCGCCGCGAGCTCGGGTGAGGCCTTGGTCTTGTCGAGAGTGGCGGCCACGAGGTTGCTGATGGTGAGCATGCTATTCTCCGGTTAGGCAGCAAGCGGAAATGGAATGGTCATGAGCGGCTGGAGCTGATCATCAGGCCGCGACCCTGCGCCGCGAGGGCTCAATGATCACGCGATCGTGCAGAATGCCGATCGCTCGGGCGAACTGGCGACCGTCGACGAGCTGCTTGGCGGTCAGACTTCCGATATTGTCTTTCGCCCAAATGTGGAGCTGGAGGACTCCGGCGGTGCTGATGGCGTGCTGGCGTTCGCCCAAGACGCGGAAGTGTGTCCAAATGACCGCCTGGAGGCGGTTGCGCGCTCCGTGATAGCGGCTTCGTCCCGCCAGGCTCTCCGAGACGCGGCTGGCCCAATGCAGGGCCTGGTCGACGTCTTCGCCGGTCGTGAAGCCGATCGCCACGAGAGCGTTGGTTTGGGCCTGCATCTCCTATGCCGCCGCATCGATCTGCGAGGCGACCCATTCCCAATAGCCCAGACGTGTATCGTCGTTAGCAACTTCGTGACGCCAGTCGGTGACGGGAAACTGCGGATGATGCCCCCAGACGCCGCCATTGTCCGCATTGAGAGCAGCCGGCTTCGAGGACTTGGCGAGGGAGATCTCGACCGCGAAATCGCCCCGGTCCGTGATTACACGCAGGACGCCAGAGGAGGCATCGTTGTCGAGGATCATGTTGACCTCGTCGTCGAGCAGATCGATGCCGCCGCGGACGATGTCTACGGCGTCGGCGAGTGCCAGAGGGCCGTCGGCAATATCACCGTCGGTGGTATCAGCGTTCAGGACGCGGTCGGACATGTTTTCCTCCAAGGAGAGTTGTTGAGAGAGAGATGATCCCGAGCTGCACTCTGCGTGCGAAGGCGTCCCGAGATCAGGCGGCCGGGTCGATGCAGGCGCCCCAGCTCGCCTCATGCCGACGGGCGAGCACTCGTCGCGCTGCATCGTGCCAATAGCTGTCCGGATGGCCGTTCCAGACTCCATCGGTGAGCACGATCGCGTCTCCGTACTGGTCCAGCCGTTCGCCGTTGTAGGTGAGCAGCACCTCCCCCTGCGTTTCCGAGAAGCGCTTGCGCTCGATGGTCAGCAACTCGGGGCGGTATGGCGGAAGCTGCCGCTGATAATCGTCGCGGCTCATGTTTTCGCGAATGGCCGCGGTGAGTGGCTCGAACACGTCGGGGTCGTCCGTGGTGATCCGGAACACGTGGGAGAACGAGTGGAAATTCCCAAAGAAGAGAGTACCGGCCGGGCTTGCCTCGATGAAGTTGCCGTAGGCCTCGAAAGTGCGGTCCAAAGCGTGCTGGCCAAGGACGTCGAGTAGCTCGGCTATGGTAGCAGCCTGCTCACCGAGGTGGCGGCTGCCATTGCTATGTATCGTGGTGGTCATGGTTGTTCGCCTCCGGCGCTTAGCATTCGAAATCAGGCGAAGAGAGGCAGCGGAGCCAATTCGCGGACGGGCTTGATCCGGGGCGCCGGCTGATCGATCGCGATCGCACGCGGCGCGGCTTTGGGCACACCCACGCCAGCCTGCCAGGCTTGCAGCGCGTCACCCAGGTGACGTGCGAGGGCGCGGAAGGGTTTAGGGAGAATGGACTGTCCGAGCATCTCGTGCGCGGCCGTGATGCCCAGTCCCTCGATCATCTTTTCGGAGATCCCCTTGACCCGTGCGTGCTCCGCTGGCGTCAGCTGTCGGAGGAGGGCCGGATCGGTCGGGTGCTGCAATTTCGGCTCGGTTGATCGCACCTTTGCGTAGCCGCGGCCCAGAACTGCGACGGAAGGCGCGTCCGGTCCATAGACCTGCATCCGGAAGCCCTTACCTGCCGCGATGTCCCGATCTTCCTTGTCTCGAAGGTAGGCCATGGGTGACCAGAGCGGGCTATCGTCGGGAACGTCCTCGAGGACGGAGCCGAGCAGCTGAGGCTCGCCTCGATCGGCGACGAGGCTCTGGATGTCAAACTCCACCCCGTGGGTGACAGCGACGAGAGCCATGCGGTCCCGGTGTTCCAGGCAGCCGTAGTCGGCACCTCGTAAAATGGTGGATTGCACGTCATAGCCCCATTCCGTCAGCTGATTGCTGAGGATCGAGAACGAGGCCGTGTTCATGTAGGCTGGCACGTTCTCGATGAGGATCACAGCCGGATTGACTGCTGCTGCGATCGCGAGGAATCCAGCCACCAGATGGCCGGCCTTCGGATCATCTTCGGCCTTAGCCAGGGACTTCTTCGCGCGCCCGGCCAAAGAAGCGCCGACGCATGGCAAGCCAGCTTCAAGGACCTCTACTTTCGGCAAGGCCAGAAGCGCTGCCGCGTCGAAGGCGATCTCCTGCATGGGAGCCTCGACCGCGATCGTCTTTGACCCCCAAACCGGGTTCGCCTTTGCGCATTGCTCGACGTAGGTGCTCTCGATCTCGACGGAGAACAGCAGCTCCGAGTCGAGGCCCGCTGCTTGCAAGCCCTCGTGCATCGCGCGAGCGAGGACGCCTAAGCCGGTCGATACAGAGCCGACATGGAGCGGCTGCTGCCCGTCGAGGCGCGAGCGAAGGCGCGCGGCGCGCTCCAGCCGGCGCAGGTCCGTGGCGGTCGGGGTGATGATGACAGCGCCATTCTCGAACCGGACTTTGACGGTCTCGAGTCCCTCGAAGGACTGCAGGACTTGGCCGTTGGCGAGGTCGATGACGGGCAGCTCTTCTTCGCCGCGGGCCTTGCGGCTCACCAGCCGCTCGCCGTTAGCGGCGAGACGCAGCTCGACGGTGCGGGAGTCGTGATCGACAGAGAGCTGGTACCGAGCCGCCGGCACAAAGCCGGCGCGGGCGAGCTTGCGGCCTTCGAGCCAAATGCGGCGCGTGCCGCGCTTGTCGGCGCCGACGCGAGCGACTGAAAGAGCTTGCACTTTTTCTTCCTCCTGAGGACTTCGCCTGAAGTCCAACAGGCTCACACCTGGCCGCGCCAGCGAAGCCCTCTACCCTCATAGACGCGAGGGAGTTTTCCCGCCCTAAGGGGTGACCGCAGGGCGGGATAAGGAAAGACCCAGGAGAGAGACCAGAGCGCGAAGTGGCGGCTAAAGGATGATCGCCGCCCACCTCATCTGAGCCCCAGGTCTCTGCTCGTGGAACCTCGGTCAATCGATGGGGGTGGTCCACTCTACGCCGTGGGCACGCGCGCAGTCGGTGCCGATGAGTAGGCGGCCGAGATCCTCCCACTTGGGAGGCAATTGAGCGGCGGCCGTGTCGAAGGCGGCTTCATCGTCTGGGTGAAGGGAGTAGGGGCCGCCATCGATTGCTATCACGCGCACGCGCCGGCGCGGCAATCTGCCAAGGTCTCGTTGGCATCGGATGCACCAATCGTCCGTCTTCGGATCACGCCGAGCATCGAAATCGATCCACTTCAGCCGGGGGAAAACTGGAAGCCGAGTCATGCTGAAAGCCCCTTGGGAACACAGGCTAAGCGGTTCCGTTGTTCTGCGAGGACGAGCATAGGAGACCTTCGTGGCGGACGATAAGAGCAATGTAGGCGAACCGGACCGCAGTCGGGTGTCGGGAAGCGAACCCTACGAGGTGAGCTACTTCGCGAACAAGCATGGGATCACCACAGAGCAGGCGCGTGAGCTCATTGAGAAGCACGGCAACGATCGGGAGACCCTCGACCGAGCGGCGGAGAAGCTCAAGGGTTGAGACGGCCGTTTACCGGCCTTTGCGCGAGGCTTCCGCCTGAAACGCCGCCCGGTGCTGGGCCGTCATGCGCCGCGCGATGATCAATCGGTACGGCGTGTCAGCTTCGCTGCGCGGCTGTTCGTAGATCCGCCTGAGTTCGGTGAGAAGCGGCTCGTACGCAGCGGGAGTGGCGGGCTTCGTGGCCTTGTACCAGCCGAAGCTGGCGCCGTTGTGTTGCTCGGCTTGATCGTAGACGGTGACCAGGTCGCCAGCTCGGTCGAACGGCAGCGTGGGGAAGACCGCGGATACCTGGCCCTCCGACATCCTGAAGATGACCGGCAACTCGACAGGCTGCTTCAGCCCGTTGGCGAGATACCACTCAGCGATCGCAGCCTCGTCACGATTGGCGAACGTTGGTCGTTCTTCGAACGGGCGCGGGTCGCACGCGATCCGCCACTGCCGATCTTCGTAGTTGCGCGAGACGCAGCCGATGGCTCCGGTCGGGTACCGGACGTTGCCCACGTACCAGCCACCGTGGCGCCAGGGGGTATAGTCGAAAGAAGCGGGAGGAGTTTGGTCCATGGGTTGGCTTTCCGGATGTGATTGGCTGGTGAGGGCGGGTCTCGGGCGCAGCTATGCTGCGAGACGGCATTCATCTGGCGCGTCGACGGGGATGAGCCTGCCTAGTTGCTGCAGGCCTCGCAGCATGCCGGTCGGGACGGCACTTGTGCGGATGGCGCCGTCCGCCGGCGTCAGCCATGTTTTGCCGCTGCGGCTGCCGCCGATCGCGTACGTGACGCCATCGCGTAGGTCTGGCTCATAGATGCCGACTGGGATGCTGTCGCGCCCGAGCTCCAGCCGAGCAAAGATCGGCAGTCGAAGATCGCTGTCGAGATGGCCCGGCTTGCCGACGGTGCGCTTGTTGAAGAGATGCGGCGCAGATGCTTGGGTCGGGTGGTTTGCCAGCCGCGCGCGCGCGGAGGCTGCCTCGGCTGACACGTCGCGCCAGGCTTGCTTCCACCGCCGTGATGTATCCTTGATGCCGGCTGTTTTGCACCGGCGGGCGACGCAAAGGAGCTGGAAAGCGAGAGCATCCAGCTGCTCTGGGCTGGCAGCGTCATTGACGTAGGCGGGGATGAACTCGTCGAGGTGCCGCGTGCCCATTTGACGATGGAGCTGCTTATCCTCGGTCGTAGAGAGGTAGCGACAGTGACGGCCTTCGAACATGCCTTCCTCCTTGGTGCTGGGAAGGCTTTCCCGTCCCGCTTAGGCTTCCGGCATCAGCCAACCCTTGCTTGTTGCCGCCGTGCAGTCGGCGGTCGGGTCGTATCGCTCCAATTCTGAGAACCCCTTGGGCTGCGGGCCGCCGGCGCTGGCCCAGACCGATAATCGATCGAACCTGCGCATGAGCCGTAACCGTGCGGCCGGTGAAATGGAGAGAAGGCCCGCCATTTCTGGCGGGCCTTCCATTGCGTCGAATGTTCGATCCGTTGGGCTTAGGCGTCTTCATCCTCACTCGGCCCTACCAGGAGCGCGTCGGCGAGGTCGGTGGTCTTGCCGACGATCTGCCGCTCGATGCGCTCAGCAACATCAGGGTTGTCGCGGAGGAAGTTCTTCGAGTTCTCGCGACCCTGCCCAAGCCGAATGGAGTCGTAGCTGAACCATGCGCCCGACTTCTCGACAACGCCGGCCTTGACGCCGAGGTCGATGATCTCGCCCAGCTTCGAGATGCCCTCGCCATACATGATGTCGAATTCCACCTGCTTGAACGGCGGCGCCACCTTGTTCTTCACGACCTTGACGCGTGTGGCGTTGCCAACCGCCTCTTCTTTGTCCTTGATCTGGCCGGTGCGGCGGATATCGAGCCTGACCGACGCAAAAAACTTGAGGGCGTTGCCGCCCGTCGTGGTCTCTGGATTGCCGTAGGTGACACCGATCTTCATGCGCAGCTGGTTGATGAAGATAACTAGGCAGTTCGATTTCGAGATCGAGGCGGTGAGCTTGCGGAGCGACTGGCTCATCAGGCGAGCCTGGAGGCCGACATGGCTGTCGCCCATCTCGCCCTCGATCTCGGCGCGCGGGACGAGCGCGGCGACTGAGTCCACGACGAGAATGTCAACGGCGCCGGATCGTACGAGCGTGTCGGTGATCTCGAGCGCCTGCTCGCCCGTGTCCGGCTGCGACACGATCAGGTTGTCCACGTCGACTCCGAGCCGCTTGGCGTAGACCGGATCGAGCGCGTGCTCGGCATCGACGAACGCGGCGACCCCACCGTTCTTCTGGGCCTGCGCGATCGCATGAAGGGTGAGAGTGGTCTTGCCAGAACTCTCAGGCCCATAGATCTCGATGATGCGCCCCTTGGGCAGACCGCCGATGCCAAGAGCGATGTCGAGCCCGAGGCTGCCGGTGGAAATCGCTTCAATCGCGGTGATTTCCTTGTCGCCGAGCCGCATGGCCGATCCCTTTCCGAAGGCGCGGTCAATCTGGGCGAGCGCTGCTTCCAGGGCTTTGGTGCGGTCGGAGGTGGGGCCAACGAGCTTGAGCGAGGTGGACATAGGTGAGGGTCTCCAAATTGCCGGGGTGGTCCGGGAACACAACAAGAACGTAGGAGGGGAATCGACCTCTCGCAAGAGAGAAACCACCCTACGGGAAAAATCCCGGAAAGATCCTGCCGTCACCGGGGCCGTCCGGCAGTCCCATCGACGTGACAGCTCGGAATCTGCGGGAAAATACGGACATTGTTAACCTTAGTGCCTCCGGCACCTCGAAGGCGCTATAAGAAAGGAGAGCAAACGAGGATCTTTCTATGCGCGTTCTTCTGATCGAGGATGAGGCCGTCGTGGCAAAGAGCGTCGACGCGATGCTGACCGCCGCGGGCTTCAATGTCTATTGCACGGATCTCGGCGAGGAGGGGATCGACCTCGCCCGGCTCTACGATTACGACGCCGTCCTTCTGGACTTGAACTTGGCCGATATGCACGGGCTCAAGGTCCTTCAGAAAATGCGTCTCGAGAAGGTGATGACACCGGTCATTGTTGTTTCAGGTGAGGCGGACGTCGCCACGAAGGTGCGGGCCTTGTCGGCTGGCGCTGACGATTTTGTGGCGAAGCCGTTCCATCGCGAAGAGCTCGTCGCCAGGATCAGTGCCGTAGCGCGCCGCTCAAAGGGTCATTGCCAGTCGGCTATCCGCGTTGGGAAGCTCAGCGTCGACATCGAACGCAAGCTGGTATCGATCGATGGCGCGGCGATCTTCCTCACTGGCAAGGAGTACCAGATCATGGAACTACTCGCCCTACGCAACGGAGCGGCCGTCACGAAAGAGATGTTCCTGAATCATCTCTACGGGGGGATTGACGAGGAGCCCGAGGTCAAGATCATCGACGTGTTCGTTTGCAAGCTGAGGAAAAAGCTCACGATGGCGGCCGGCGGTGTCGACTATATCGAGACCATCTGGGGACGTGGGTATCGACTGAGGGATTCGGAAGAAGAGGCTGTCCAACTGGCCGCGTGAGACCTCGTCGTGAATCTGGCGCGCGCGTTGTGCGGTGTCGCCGTCTCGGGCAGCACGCGGATAATGCGGGCCGCAGCCGGTGATGATATGAGGCTTGCGATGGCCGGCTCGCGGCCTTCCACTCGTATCAGCCGGAGGACCAGCCGAAGTGACATCTCGCACCAAAATCTCTGCCCTGCGGCTGGTTTATCCGCCTATATCGAACCAAGAATCCGCGTGGCTTCGGAAGGACCCCGAAGTGGAGAAGCGGATGCGAATGAGCGACTTCTACATGATCGCCGGGCGCGCGGAGATGCTCTTCGACGAGGTCCGCGCCGACCCGAATACCGGAGTTGTCAACGTCGACATTCGCCTCACAACTGGGCTAGCCGACAGCGGTGAGATCCGGATGCGGGAGCTTCCTGGCGTGGCCGATAGCGACGCAGAAGCGATCGTGCTCCAGACCGGGCAGAAGATAGTCAAGATGGTTGATCGAGATGCTGATCAGACCGACGAGCCCCTAGATTGGTTCAGCACCGAGAAGCTTCTGTTCGACCGATGGCGCGGTCGAACAGGCATCGCAGGCTTCGAACGGTATCGTGACTTCGCGACCTACGAGCTTCTTTATGTCGGCATCGCAGACGAACGCGATAGCTTCGACCGTGTCATCGCCAGCGACCACAAGAAGCGCCTCGACATCCTCACAAACGAGATGCAGCGCTTCGCGACTTCGCGGGTGACGGATGAGGTTTACCTGTTCCTGTTCGCCGTCGAGCCGCTCTTCATAACTACGTTCGACGTGGAGGAGGATGTTACCGAGGACGCCCTGAGCGATATGCCCGTCCCCGCCAAACAAATTGTGAAAGACGCGGAGCGGGCGTTCATCAAGCTTATGGATCCCGTTTACAACGATACGAAGTACAAATCTTATCCGAAAGGTAAGCCGAACCTCAAGGCGACCGGTATCGACCGGTACGCCTACGTCATCGGCGAAGACATCACGTTCGACGCGCCGGGAGGGCGCATGCGGGGCGGCTGGGATCCGATCCTTGGCTGGTCGAATGCGGCTGATGCGATCACGGTTGCAGATGGCAAGCTGCAGTTTTTCCGCGCGGGCGACCTGTCGGAGCCCGCGGACTGACGGTGGCAGCCTCTGGTTTCTGCTTACGTTCTGAGGCAGACAGGTTCTCAGACGATCAGGAGGCGAGAATGGATGTGCGGAAGTACCGCGTGCGGGGGCAAGACGCAGACGGCGATATCCACATCTTTCTGTCGGATGACCGAGAGCGAGCTGAGGACGTCCGGGGCATGATGGCCGAGGACCTGGATCGCGTCGAGCTCGTCAAGTGCGACGAAGCGAACGGCAAAGAGCATGAGCCGCAAGCCGGATAGGAACGAACCAGGTTGCGCTTGGTTGATCTCGTAACTCGCGCTTCCCCCTTTTGGCGCGGACTGGACGATCCTAGACGCCCCGGCCTCGCGCCGGGGCGCTTTTTCAACGAGGCGTCAAATCCACCTGCGGATTTGACGATTGAACGGGGCCGCATTCAGATTCGCTCGATCGGCACATCGCCGTACTTCGCGGAGAGACGCTCGGCCAGGGCGAGGGCTTCCTCTTCCGTGTCGACGTCGCCTTCCTCGACGATCTCGAACCGGCCCCCAGAATTCGGCTCGGTGCGGGCATAAGCCGTCCAGCCGGCCGCCGCAGCCAGGTCGTCTGTGTAGCTAGCGTTTCCGTCGTCGTCTGATGCGAACGCAGAATAGGCGACGCTGGAGACGGGTTCTTGCGGGTGCGACAGCATAGGGCACGTCCAGTCTTGCAGGTGATCTTCGGTCTTTCGGCGAGCAGTCGGGCTCGATCAGCGGCCGCGGCTTCGAAGGATGGTTCGGGTGAGGGCGTGGGAGGTGCCGAGCAGATTGCGGCCTCGCCAGTTCCGCTGGTCATCGATGCGCGGGTCGTCGTAGCGTAGGCCGACGCCCCAGATGCGGTCGACGGGCGAGCCTTCCACGAACTGGCGATCGCCGCTGTCCAGTAAGAGCTTGCAGAGGGCGGGATTTGCCTCAGCGCGAGCGAGGGTGCCAGCGGTCACCGCCGGAACGCAGATCGTGTTCCATTCTTCGGCGGAGAACGGCGTTACGTCTCTACCGATGGCTTTTTGGTCCTTGGGCTCCCAAGCCTCGAGGATGGCCCGCAGCCGCGGTACGTCGCCGAAGAACCATGCCTTCACGGCCATCATCCACTGCTCTCCGCAGTTGTATCGGTGGCAGCAAAGGAGATGGCTGATCGGATCATCGGGGCGCGGATGGGCGATGCCGAGCGGCGCGAGGAGCGTCATCAGCTCTCGAAACGCGTCGGCTCCGATGAAGTGGGACGGCTTGCTCCAGTTTGAAAGCGGACCGTGCCAGAAGTAGATGTGGGTCGGCGTCGTGCGCATTTTCATCCTCCCGATGGGTTCAGCCGGGGAAATCGCTCTCTCCAGCCCTACTGAGCGCCGGCGCCCTGGTCGCACGGGTAAAGCTCGGTCAGGACGAGAAACAGAACGCTCCGAGCCGATCGCTGAAGCTGGTCCTCATGCTGCTCGAGATATGCCGAGACGTCGTTCACCACCTGCAGATTGCTCATGCCCTCCTCAGGAAGGCAGATTGGGAAGTCTTGCGAGACGGTACGGCTGATGCGGATCGCGCCGATCGCGCCCGCCAGGTAGCCTTGGCATACCGGATTCGAGACGCTCCCGTTGGCGGTGCCTTCGAAGCAGAGCTTGATGAGCTCGATGGCAGTCGGGCCGCCGGCGCGGCCAGCCGGTTGGGCGGCCGGAGCAGAGCCCGGCTGCTGAGCGGCCGCAGGCGCCGCACACGCGAAGATCGAAACGGCGGCGAGGATGAGGAAACGCATGTCACTTCCTGGAGGCTTTCACGGGGAGCGCAGCTCCACCTGCATTTTAGAGAGAGTTTGGCATCATTCCCGAGCTGTGCGCGCAGCGATTACGCGGCGACCCGCAGCGGCCGAGCCAGGCCGCTTCGGAAATGAGCGATGTGCGCGCTGACCGAGCGCAGCACCGAAGCGTGGTGGGGCCGGTCGATCGACTGACCTATGATCTCAGAAGCGATCGTAGAGCTGACGGCCGAAAGGTCGACATCCTCGATCCCGAGGAAGCGCTTTAGCTGCCCCTCCGTTGGCCAGAGGAAGACATCTTCCTCCGGTTCAATGACGATGGAGTCTTTCGCCATGCGGGGCTGCGATTTCACCGGGGTGGGGATCGAGGTGGAAGCGGGCGTGAGGCGGCGCAGCCGGCCGGAGGCTTTGCCATCCTGAAGGGACTTCGAGCCCGAGACGTCGCGGCAATCGGCCAGGTCATTGGCAACCACCGCCCAGGCGTCCTTTTTGCGGTCCGTGAAGGGCTCCTCAAAGGCAAAAGGAGCCGCAAGCTGGGAGAAGACGACGTAGGCGCGACGGCGCGACGTGAGCCCGCCATAGTCGCGAGCGTCCCCGACGTGTTCGAACTGCTTGTATCCCCACCGGCGGAGCCTGAGCGAGGCGACATGATAGGCGGCCGACGTGAGCATGCCCGGCACGTTCTCGAACAGGATCACCGGCGGCGCGAGTCGCTCCACGATGTTGAGGAGATCGATGATCATGTCCTCCGTCGATGTGCCGTCCTCGTGATGCTTTTGCTTGGCTTGCTGGGGCTTGAGCGTGGAGTGATCGTCGCATTGAGGTGAGGCATGGAAGAGCATGATCGGGCTTCGCGCCATGGCGGCCTCAATCTCGTCTAACACGGCAGACGTCACGTCCTCGTTGAACAAGGCGCGCACCGGACCAGAGTTGGCCAAGGCGGCCAAAGCGCCCGTCTCGGTTAGATCGGTCGTGTCACGGCTCTCTTGCGGGCGCCACTCCAGTATCGCCGAGATGCTGAAACCTTCGCTGCGCAGCGAGGCGAGGTCGACGCCGGAGGTGAGGGCCGCGAACGTGGCGCTGGGGCTAGCCGCAGCAGCGTTCGCAAGGGCGCGCTCTGAGATCGTGCGGAGCGGCGTCACCACAATAAGGCCGGCCTCGAACCGGACGTGGACCCGGGTGCAGTCCTTTGGGAAGGAGGCGTCGAGCAGGCGCTGCGATGAGACCTCGACCTGGTGCTCGAGCGGGTTGTTCTTCCGGCGGGGATAGGACCGAGCGTAGACCTTCTTCACGCGCGGCTGGTCGAAGAGGTTGTGGGCGCGCTCGATCACCATGCCCTTGCCAGCTCCGAGGCTGCGCTCGACGACAGTATCGCCCTTCCTGAAACCGAACAGCTCGAGGAGGTTCGACGAGATGGTCAGGATGCGTCGGGAGCCGACGTGGCGAAAGCGCAGCTGCTTGGTTGCGATCTCGGGCACGTTCACGCGAACAAGGGTTTCCGTGGTCATGAGCATCCTTTGCAGCATCCGGCTTTTCATTCGTCCTTCATAGGACCTCCGCCGATCAACAACGCGGCTGACGGGCAGGACCCAGGCCAGGCCCAGGATCTTTTGCGCAGGCGGATTGGCGGATCGCCTCAAGGAGAATATCCTTAGAGCTCCATCACGAAAGGACCGACATGATCGGGGTTCAGTTTACGGCTGCGGCAGCGGCCGTCTTTATCACGGCCGCCCCTGCGGCAGCACAAGCAGACTTCCCTGCGCAGCTCACCGCGCGGCTCAAGAACGCGATAGCTCAGGCAGCGGGTTCCGCATTTGCGAAGATCGACGCCAATCGCGACGGGATGATTTCGCCGGCAGAGGCGAGCGCCTTCGGTCGCCAACTCGGTGGACGAGCCGGCGTCGTTGATGGCGCGAGCTGGCAGATGGCTGATCGAAACCGTGATGGCGTGATCACCCGCGCCGAGTTCATGTCCGTGGCGATGAACCAGCAGGCGCCATTCTAGCCCTTCGCGCGCCCCGCTCGACGCGTAAGCTTCAACCTTCGGGAGACAAGCTCCCCGCGCCAACGATTTGCGCACCCACGGCCGCCGCAGAGCGGCCCGCCGGTCCCTTTGAGACGGAATCGATACGGTTCTTGGTGCGGGGCGATGGACCTCTCCCCACAACTTGCTCACAGGAAAAATCCGGCCGAGGGCTTGACCGTGGTTCGATTAGCAGGGAAAAACTAGGTAGTAACCGAAGGGTTTTCAGCCGAGAGTCTGATCGGGGGAGATGTGACGGCGCGCCAGTAACCCGTGCGCTTGTTGCTTGAGGGAGTAAATGTCTTGGTGGAAGCCCATTGCGCAACCCCGTTGTTGACGGACCGGGAGCTGGAAGTTCTTTGTCACGTCGCCACTGGTCTCAACATGAAGGAGATTGGGCAGGCGCTATGCATTTCCCCGAAGACGGCGCAGAAGCACGTCGACCATATGAAAATGAAGCTTCGAGCGAGAAACAAGGCAGCGCTCGTGGCGTGCGCTCTTGCGGACGGCACCATCAAGCGGGATGGATCCGGCCGGTTCTTGGTTGGGACTTCCTCTGATGAAGCGAGTGGTCTCGAGGTGACGCGGACGCGGTTCGCCGTGGCGGCGTAGATCGTAGGCCGCAGGAATGAAAAAGCCCCCGCGATGGCTCGCGGGGGCTTTCTTGTTTGGGGTGCGCCAGCGCGCCGCCGCTAGGCTGCCAAGGGCTTGCGGTCGGCAACGATCTGATTGAGCACGAAGAGAGCCCAGTTCTCAAGCGGAAGGCGATCGTCGCCCTCGATGGCATCCGCTTCCAGCATTTGCTCCGGCGTTTGCATGCGGACATTGGCCAAGGCGTCCTCGCATTCGAACTCCTTCTGAGCGAGGACCGCAAGGTCGAACTTCACAACGAATCCCAGGTGGACTGCGTCGACGGGCGACTTCTGGGAGTGGACGATGTGCGTGTACTTGAGCAGATCGGGGTGGCGATCGAGGAAGTCGGCCGGGAGCTGGATCTTGAGCTCCTCGCAGAGCTCACGAAGCGCAGCGATGGCAAGCGTCCGTTCGATGTCGATTGCGCCGGCGGGCCGGATCTGATCGCCGGTGAGCTCGGAAAGATCGATCGTATGCCCGGGCCGCGCAACCGCGTCCTCGACGTCTACGTGGCCGCCAACGCCCACGGAAATCTTCTTGTGAAGGCGAGCTTCACCGCCCTTCTTGGATCGAACGTACGAGAGCACCTGGTCGCCATCGACGCCTACGAGATATGGGATCAGCTGGATGTAGTCAGGGCTCTCCTCGAGGAGCGCGCGAGGGCCGACGACCGCTCCGGACGCGAAGAGGGCGGCTGCGGCTGCCGGCTCAAAGGCGCGAATGTCGAAGCCGAGGCCGATGGCGGCTGCGACCGCGGAAGCTGGCAGCGCGACGATGTGTTCGATTTTGTTCAAGGGGAGGCTCCGTTCTTAGGTGGGCGGCACGGCAGTCATCCAGTGGCCGCAGGCGCGGCGATCGGCGTAGCCGAGATCCTTTCATTCTGGCTCGATTGCACCGTGCGGTGCCAAGCCATTCTACTCTTTCCAATCAGGAGAGAACAGGATCTTTCGTGGGAGTTTTGCCGGGAGCCAGTTGCCAGAGAGCAGGCTGCATCCAGCGGCGGCGCTTGTGGATTGGGGACGCGCGTGGCCGCGCGAGCTGACGGAGGTGATGCTCCACCTCTTCGGGCGTGACGAAGGTAGGCCAAGCCCAGGCTTCCTCTGCTCCGAAGGCGATGAGCCAGTCCCCCAAAGCGTCTCCGATGCATCGGTTCTCAGCAGTCAGCTTGGCCGCGAGCTCCGCAGCGGTGAAGCCGGCCGGGGCAGTGGCGAGTTGCTGAACGAGGCGATTGTGCAACGGAGCGTCCCGTGCATCGACGAGGCTGGCTCTTACCCGGCGGCGGATACGGCAGAGGCGTTGAGCTTGCGTTTGCGCGATCTGCACGGTCTCTTTGTTCGCGGCAGGCGCGACGGCACGAGGCGTAAGAGTTCCCGTGTCGAGTACGCTGACGATCTTGCGAGAGGCTGTCGCGCAAGACGCCGCCAAGCGGCCGAGGTCGGCTGCGGACGCACCGGAAAGTATAATGCCTTCGACGATATCCAGTGCCGCAGCGGCCTCGCTCACCGCTACGCTGGCGAGTTTGCAGGAGGGACGGGGCTTCCAGTATCGCGGGAAAACCACATTGTCGGTGCCAGCGTGTGTCATTGCAGGTGGTAGTTGCCGCCTGTCGCGAGGACGAGACGTTCGGCATCGGTGATGCTCATGACGTACAGCGTCCGGACGCGAAGAACGAGGTCGAGGACGATATCGATCTGCGCGCGCGCGACAGAAGCGCGGACGGCGCTGGGAGTGGTGGGAGCCGGCGGCTCGCTCTGCAGCGCTCGGCGTTCCCAATCCTGGGCACGCTCCAGCATCTTCAAGGCTTCCATGTAGAGGAAGAAGACGCCTCGCTCCTCGCGAGACGGGTTAGCCGACGCCTGAGGCGGCGCTTCCCTGGTCGGTACAAGGAGCGGGAGTTTGGCGATCTGCGGAAGGACGGTGTTGATGTCCTCAGCATCGGACGCGAGCTGCTCCGCCAGCAGGCGATCGCCTGTGGCCTCGGCAGTGAGAGCGACTAGCTCGAGGCGCACCTTGAGAGTGGTCGCATTTTTGCGGAGACCCGCCACGGCCTGTTCAAGGTGCTGAAGCATAGGAAAACTTTCTCAGGGAAGCAGGAGTTGGTCAAGCGGCGCGCAGGAATTTTCCTCAGAACGTCCGACGCGGCTCGACTCTTCCACCTTGAACCTATCACGCAGCTCCGAACCGGCGCTCCAGAAAAGCAATGGCCTCACCGATCCGCTGCTCGGCAGCCTTGACGAGCCTCTCGCTGGTCAGCTTGAAGTAGAGACTCTCCGAAGGCTCGATCTCGCTCATCGCTTTCGTCGTGAGCAGGGCCCGCATGTTCCCATTTGGATGATAGCGGTAGCCGGTGCGGAGGTGGACCTGACAGTCTACGTATCGGTCAAGGATCGCTTCCTTGAGGAACTCGAGCTCTAGCTCATCCGCCAGGTCGATGGTGCGTAGCGGCGGGGAGTTGCCGGACATAGGGCCCTTAAAGTTGAATAGGGAAGTCGTCTGTCCGACGATCAAGGGCTTTTACAAAGCGGGTCTGCGCCTGCTTGTACGAGATCCTTGCCTTCAGCGCCTGCGCGACCGCCTTGTCCGCGAGGGCGTCGAACTTCTCGATCTCGATCTGCTTTCTGACGTAGCGGCGAAGCGCTTCGAGAGGAGCGCGGTTCTCCTCGATCGCCTCATCTGACCGTTTCAGGATCTGAACGAGCTGCGGGAGCACAGTCTTGGCCGGCACGTCTCGGCGCCCTTTCTCGTGATAACTGAAAGAGTCGTCGTGGAGGAGGCCAAGGGGCGTGTCTTCCGCAAAGTGGTGGCACACGGCCGTAAGCGCCATGCGCCACCCGTCCCGACGTTCGCCCACCAAATCGGTCTCATAGCGGAGGTTCATACTGGCTTTCCAGAAGTTGGGATAAACTCAGTCGTCGAGCTCGGTCGCGTCCAACGCGGCGACAAGCATGCGGTACGCGGCCGGCCGAGATATTTTCGCTTTGCGAGCTTGGGAAGCTGCGCGCTGGACCAGCGCCTCGAACTTTTCGACCTCGATGTGATGTTTGGCGTAATCGACGGCTTCCTGGAGGCCCCCGACGTACTTCGCGAGGAGGGGCGAGCTCCGGGCGTGAGCGAGAACCTCGCGTGCGCGCTTCAGGACGTCGACGGCGGGCACCTCCTCGCCGTCCGCCAGCCGCCAGAACACGGATCCTTCCGGCTGTTGCCAGCCGTAGATTGCGTCTCGCACGCGATTTCGACGGGGCCCATCGAATCCATCGTTGGCAAGGTCGAGATTCATGGGTGGACTCGCCTCATTGGACCATCGCGCCAACGACAAGAACGTTACCGACGCGATCGATACGCGGGTGGCGCTTCTCGTCGATAACGAAGCCGAAGCCGCTGGAGGTGTATTCGTTTGAAGGCACGAGGAAGCTGAGCGCCTGTGGCGTGTGGATGAAGCTGCGATCGCCACCGCGGGTGGCCAGGCACTCAACCTGTCCGGGATGCGCACGGGAGTTGATCGCGGACACGACGATGAGGTCGTCTGAGTGCTTTTGAAGGAAGAGAGCACGATCGCGTTCATGACTCTCGCCGGGTTTGATCGTTTGGCCGGTGACGATCTCCCACGCGTCCGGATACCAGCCCTTGAGAGTGCTCTCCGCCGATGAGCGTTCGTAACGGGTGAAGAGGTGCGGGAAGGTATAGGCTACGATCGCCCAGCAGCAGTCTTCCTCGTAGTGCCCGGAGGCGTTGCGCCACGCAGCGTGGATCTGAGCGTTGCGTTGAGCGTCAACGATGAAGCCACCGTGGCTGGGTGTGCCGACCAGCTCGATTCCCTGGTCGTAGCGCTTTCGGCTATCGGAGGAGCCCCACGGGGTGGAAATCTGCCGAGTAAGGGTCTTCCGATCCAGCTGCTCGACCTCGTCCAGATGATCGGAGAAGGTCTGTACCCGGAGCTCGAACTCCGCCAGCGATGCAACGTGGCGGTCGAAGCTGTCGAAAGTAGCAGCCGTGGACGCTTCGGGGTCGATAGCAGGGTACTTGGTGTAGATCGTGAAGCCCTCGCCGTTTCGGCGCGGCAGCAGCGCAAAGGTGAGGTAGCGAACGCGGATGGCCGGATGGCCGTCCGCGGTGCGGGAGATCGAAATCGGCATGGTCGAATGGCTCCTTGACGCGAATGCGGGCGTCAGCCCAGACGGTGAGAGGCGCGCACGTAGATGTCGCGGCGATCGGCGGTGAGCTGTCCTTCGTCGTCCACCGTGGCATTGATCACGAGATCGGCGGCGCCTGCGAGCGCGTCGATGAAGGCTTCACCCGGGCTGTTTGGATGCTCGCTTTCTGACCAGGGTACCTCGATGTTGACCTGGTGCCCGTACGGGGCGCCCACGAAGAAGTTGATCATGCTTCCGGGATCTCGGGCCGTGGCATGGTGGACGACCCGGAGGATGCGTCCTACGAGGAGGATCTTACGCATTGGCGGCCTCCGCGCAGCCGGTGCTCGGCGTCGTCGCTGCGCGTAAGACGCGCTGGTGGAGCTTGGGTCTGGTCATCTTTTCCTCCCTGAAGCATTGCGCTCCAGGGAGTGCCCTTCAGCCCTCGATGTGGGGGTTCACCGCACATAGGAGTGCTGTACCGGCTGATCCTTGCCAACGTCCGCTCAGCGGGTCTGGCCCGGACTGAACGGGACCGGGCTCAGCTTCGCCTTCTTAGCGCCACAGGCTGTGCAACGGAGGCGCCGCTCCGCCGCCTTGATGGTGAGTGAGAGTGGGAAGGCGTCCTGAACTTGCTCGGGAGTGACGAGGAGTTCATGATGGCAGGCAAGGCAGATAACTCGGCAGTTCGCCCGCGCCCGGGCAAAGCACATGGTCGTCTCGATTCGCCGGTTTCCCATCCAGAACGAATGAGGAACAACGCCGCCGATGTCCAGTCAGTGACGAGACCGGCGAGGGTCCACTAGCCACAAGCCGGGCTTTGCCGAGCCATGTAAGATCATCCGAGCGCTTCCGCGGGGTGCGCGGCCGGCGTAGACGTCAGTCCCTCTGGCGAGCGGCACGCATTCGGCTGCGCCGGCCGGAGGCTTCAACCGGCCGATTTGGTGCCGAGCAGATCCTCGGTGGCCGCGGCATCGAGGTGGCGCTTCTTCAAATCAACATGGCTCTTGATCGAATCCCGGAG
Organism: Sphingosinicella sp. BN140058; assembly: GCF_004135585.1. NCBI lineage: Bacteria > Pseudomonadati > Pseudomonadota > Alphaproteobacteria > Sphingomonadales > Sphingosinicellaceae > Sphingosinicella > Sphingosinicella sp. BN140058. The sequence continues at coordinate 247,628 of NZ_CP035502.1, forward strand.
GATCCGGAGGTCGCCCGTCCGCTCGATGAAGATGTCGAACTCGTCCACTGCCAGGGAGCCGTCCTCTCGGTGAGCGATGTTGAAGCGAACGAAGGTACGCGAGAGCACCATAGCAAGGGTGAGGTCGAGAGGGTGCCCATCGTCGCCTTCGAACGAGAAGTCTTCGACGAGCGTCAACTCGGTGCCAGGCGCCATAGCGGCGAGCGCTTTGAGGCAGCGGTCGATCTTGGCTCCCACGGCGCGCTGAGTGTTTCCCGGTAACGCTTGGTTGCCGGAGACGAAGTCCGAGAGAGAGGCGGCGATCCTGCCATGCGGAAAGCTGTGAACCGCCTCGGCTTCGCGATCATTCGCAGCGTCCCGAGGCAAGTGCTGGCTGGTCATTCCTGTGCTTTCGAATGATGGGTGACGGTGTTCTCGCCGAACGGATGGATCGGGGCAAGAGCGGGTTTCTCACGCGGCGAGGGCGGTCTCGACTTGGCACGAGGCCCAGAGAGCGTCGAACTCTGGGGTCGTGCTGCGATCGAGCCGCCGCCAGCAATCCCAGGGATCGAAGTTGACGATCGGAATGGTATGGTACCGCAGCCGGAGGAGGGCAGGGGCAAAAAGGCCGATCGAGCGATGTTCGAACTGCCCGAGCTCGGGCGAGTCGTTCACGTCTGCGATCTCAATGGCGTCCCAGCGGCGGCTGGCCGCAAGTGACCGGAAGATCGGTGTTTGCATCCACTGACGGCCGGAGAGGCCGCCTTCTGCAGTGCTCGCCAAATCGAACACTCGAAGATCGCGCGGCCGTTCGAGGATGAAGAGCCGTCCTGGCTCTTTGTGGTGCGCCGGCTGGATTTCGATGAAATTGCCCCGGTCCGCGGTCTTGACCCAGTTGCAGGCTTCGGGTGCCGTGCTGTAGCCCAAGGCTTGCATGAACGCGGACGCATCGCGCCAAGTCGGGTGGCCGGGGAGCACGCGCCAGGATAACAGGCGCCCCGTCTGGTCACGCTTCGCGTCGAGGGCGAGCTCGTCGAAGCCAAGCTCGCGGAAGATGATCTGGTTGATCGGACCGTCGGGAAGCAGCTTCTCGTCGAGGCGATAATCCATGGGAGCCCACCAGGCCGTGGTGCAGCCGACGTCTGGGCAGTAGCTCTGTGCGACGCATGGATCGTCGCAGGTCCACCGCAAAGCCTCCCAACCACTGGCTTTCAGCGGCCCAGCGAATGTCTCCAAGGTGCCGTGGAACAGCAACTGGTCACACGCGGATCGCGGATCGGGCGCGGCTGCCATGATATCGGCGAGCCAAAGAGGCACTTCGGCGGACGACGTTGATGGCTGCATCTTTTCCTCCTGCGGGACGATCCGCAAGGGAAGCCTCGAGGACCTTCCCTTCACTCGGCTGGTAGGAGCCCCGACGGCAGCTCGGAGACTCGACCGCGCCGTTGCTCGTGGCGCTGCCCGCAGCTGGAGCACGTCCAGCCTCCACGAATAAGCTCGAAGAGGCTTGGCCACCGCTGGTTCAACAGCGTGCGTGCGCAGCCGTTGCATGGCGCGCGGCGACGGCGCCGTTTCCCATTGAGCTCCTTAGCTTTCGAGATCATCTGCACGGGCAGGCGGGTGAGGGCGCGATACATCTTGAGCTCCGGCGGGGTTGGCCCGAGGATAGACGCGCAGGCGGCTGTGAGTCTAGGAAGTTTGCTGGATCTTTAGCGCCCGGGTGTGGCGGCCTGTGGAAACTACGTAGATTGTTGTTTACATCGTCGGCTGTCGCTGGAACAATCTAACGCGCTTCTGCTTTGCAACGATATAGAGAGGCGTCAATGAGCGAAAAGACGATGGAAGCAGCGCCGGTGGCGCAGCCAGCATCGAGCGGGATGGAACCTTTCCTTATCCAGCCGGCTTGGGTTCAGGAAGAACGAGATGAGGCTCGCAAAGCTCGCGCAATTAAGGAGCTAGGGGAGCGAAAGGGTTAGCCTATCATAGGTGAAAATCCAGCGGCCCGCCCGGCCGACCGGAGAAATTAACGGTTGATCGCCTGTCCACCTGGGAATAGTACGCGGTCACCGGAGCTTGCGAGGCGAGTGGGCTTTGTTCTCCGTATCATGAAATCTGCCGTTATTTCAGCGGGTTGACCTTGCGCGTGGGGCGCGTCAGTGGGAGCGCATGATGAGTTCAGTGACGCAAGAGGAATTGGATCGTCTGCTGCTTGGGCTCGGGCACTCCGCGATGGAAATTGGGGCGGATTTCTCTGTCCGGCGCCTGAACGAGTTGGCTCTGAAGTGGGACGGCCGATCTGCATCGGAGATCCTCGGGCAGAAGCTTATCGCTGTTTGGCCGGATATCAGCCGGGGGAAGATTGGCGATGCTGTTCGCGAGGTGATGCGCTCGCGTGTGGGGCAAACGGTGCAGGCGACTTGGAAAGGGTCCGCTGGCAGGGCGCTGGATGTGGAAACCGCCGTTGTACCGTGGAGCGATGGCCTGCTGCTCGTGTCGAAAGACGTGAGCAAGCGGGTGCGAGCTGAGCGGGCTCTTGAACAAGCGTCCGACCGATACCGGTTGGCGACGCTTGCGGTGGAGGACATGATCTACCAGTGGGACATCGCGGCGGATAGGCTCGTCTGGGCAGATCGAGCGCTGTCGTTTCTTGGGTTGCCGCTTGAGGAGAGGGCGACGACGCTCGATTGGTTTGTGGAGCGGATCCACCCGGAGGATCGAAATCGGGTAGCCACGAGCCTTAGGGAGGCACTGAGCGGGCCCGGTGCTGTTTGGACGTGCGACTACCGTCTCAGGCGGGGCGATGGTCAATGGGCGCAGATCAGCGAGAAATGCTTCTTCCTTCGGGAGGCAGACGGTGTCGCGTCCTCCGGGGTTGGAGCCCTGACGGACGTGACCGGTCGCCGTGAAGCGGAAGAGGAGGTGGCCCGTCTTCAGTCCGAGCTTGTGCATGTCGCAAGACTGTCTGCGATGGGCACGATGGCCTCCACCCTGGCGCACGAGATGAATCAGCCGCTGACAGCGATCATGAACTATCTCGGCATGTCGAGGCAGATGCTCGACAAGGGGGACCCCGCGAATGTGCCGAGCGTCAGGGAGGGGGTTGGTCTCGCGATGGAATCTGCAGAGCGTGCTGGCGAGATCATCCGGCGGCTGCGGCGAATGGTGATGAAGGGAAGGGTGTCCGTCGAGACGTTCTCGGTTGCCACCGCGGTCAAGGAGGCAGTTGAGTTCGGCTTGCTCGGGCAGCGGTCAATTCACGCAGTGCAGGAGGTGGATGCCGACCTCAAGATCGAGGGAGACCCAGTTCAGCTGCAGCAGGTCCTGGTCAATCTGGTCAGGAACGCGGCCGAAGCTATGAATGGACAGGAAGATGGTTCGATTCTGGTCAGGGCTACGAGCAGGGAGAAAATTGCCCGTATTGAGGTGGTAGACAACGGGCCGGGCATCGCACCCGAGAAGAAGGCGCGGCTCTTCGAGCCGTTCACCTCGACAAAGGATACGGGGATGGGCATCGGGCTTCCGATCAGCCGCACGATAATCGAGGCGCACGGCGGGCAGATCTGGGCTGAGTCTGGGGTTGTTCGGGGGACCCGCTTCATCATCGATATACCAAAGTTGGCGAATAAGCGGCGACAAGCCCCCGCCGTGCGTTGATCGGCTGAGCCGTTGGGGGACGGCGGAGGACCGCCAGCCTGAGGCTTCGCCGGCAATGAAAGAACAAATGATCGTAGCTTTCGAGAACGACCGGTTGGTGGAGCTGGTTGAACATCTGCGTCTCGCGGTTGTGGTGATTGCTCCGGATTTCAAGATCGGATGGGCGAGCAAGGCTGCGGCTGCCATGGACGGCCGCACTGCAGATGTCTTGGTGGGCCGCTCTGTCTGGGAGGTATGGCCTGATCTTGACGCCCTGGAACTGGGCGCTGCCGCCAAGCAGGTGATGAAAGCGCGGGAGCCTCGAAGCGTTCGCCTCCGGTTTGCAAACTTGGCGGAGGAGCGGCGGTGGGCAATCACCCGGGTAGAGCCGTGGGGCGAGGGAATAGCCTTCATCACCCGCGAGGTGACTGCCCAATCGATAGCTCAGACCGAACTCGATGATCTGCGGTCGAAACATCGGCTGCTCACCCAGGCCGCGGAAGAGGTCCTTTGGGAATGGGACGTAGATGCGGACCGGCTGGTTTGGAGTCCTGCCGGACAGACGTTCTTCGGGGAGGACATCCCAGACGGAGTGCCGATCCGGTGGTGGCTTGATCGCATTCACCCCGACGATCGCGCCCGAGTCTGGTCGGGCGCGCAGGAAGCCCTTAGCGTCGGAGGCGGCGTCTGGGTCAAAGAATACCGTGTGCTCGCTGCGGCCGGTCGCTACGCGAGGGTCAGGACGAGGGCATATCCCACCGCAGAGGAAGCTGGGCGTCCAACACGCCTCTTAGGAGCGTTGATCGACCTGAGTGCGGCGCACCAGGCGGCGGAAGAGCTGCGGAGGCTTCAGGCCGAGCTCGTCCAGATGTCTCGCATCAGCGCGATGGGGACCATGGCGTCGACCCTGGCTCATGAGCTGAACCAGCCGTTGACGGCGGCCCGGAATTTCATAGGCGGGCTCGAGCGGGCTATGGCGGCCAAGGAACTCGACCGGGAGCTTCTTGCCGAGGGCGTCCAACACGCCAAGCTTAGCATCGATCGCGCCGGAGAGATCATTCGGAGTCTTCGCAGATCGATCGATAACCGGACGGCGCCGAGCGGTGTCGTCGATCTCAGAACCGTCTGTGACGACGCGTTGGCGATGGTGCTACTGGGGGTCGACAAGGCCTCGTTGGCGATAACTCTGCAAGTGCCAAGGGGTTTGTTGGTGGTTGGAGATGCCGTCCAGCTGCAGCACGTGTTTATCAACTTGCTGCGCAACGCCGTCGAGGCGATGCACGCGTCGGATATGAAGGACCTAGGTCTGCGAGCGTCCGACGCCGGCGCGGCAGTCCGGGTCGAGATCTCCGATCGGGGACCTGGGATACCGGCCGCCGAGCGTAACCGGCTCTTCGAACCGGTTGCATCATTGAAAGAACGTGGGCTCGGAATAGGCTTGTCGATCAGCCGGACCATTGTCGAAAAGCATGGCGGCAAGATCTGGGTCGAAGATCGGAAGGACGGCGGAACGCGCTTCATCGTGCAGCTCAAGAAAGTCGACTAGAACCGAGCCCCTGCAGATCGTTACGCCTGCTAAACATAATCCTTATTATCACACTTTTTTGTTTGTTGTAAATGACTTAACGGGCGTCCGCGAGTGACGCAGCGCCGGTGGCAAGGCCCACTGTTGCCTAGAATGCCGCCTCGCTTCTTCCACAGGCGCGATGATCTCTTGGCCGCTGCATGACACCTTCGCAGCGCGTCTTCGTTGAGCGTGCTTATGGAGCCGCGAGCCGATACCTGGTTGATGGAGATCGCCGCTCTCCAACTGTTGCCAATGTGCGAATTGGAGGCCCTGAAGCGAGACGCTTTGGTCCGACGATCGCTAGAGGACGTAGCCCGCGCTATCGCCGCCATCGAGGCTAAGATGGCGACCAGGCATTGAAGAGAGATCTCCAAAGGGCGAGACCGGCGGACAAATCCGGACCTCGGCCGCATAGGTGATGACGAGATTTCCGGTCCTGTGCCGTGGAATAGAAACCGTCCCGGCCGTATCGATGGGGCGTCGATTTGGGGACGACGTGATGAACTGCAGCATTGATTCGAAGTGGACTGAGCCCGGTTCAGAGGCATCAGCCACGCGGCCGTCTGTGAGCGCCGCCAGAGAGGCGCTGCGGCGGGATATATCGATCTGGCTGGCTAGATCCTACCCACCCTCGGGCAGTCCGGCGGCGGAGATTGCTCGTCAGCCGCGGTCAGCCTGTCTGGAACCAGCTTAGCGTTGCTTTCGTGACTGCCGGCGTCCGGTTGAGGCGGTGCATGCACCGCGCCGCCTCGTCACGTGGCGTGGTCGGAGGCCTGCCCGATCTCGGTTGGGATGGCGATACGGATGCCGTCCATCGAGAGACCGGAGATGAATGCCCCTGCCGCAGTAGAGGCTAGGCCGTAGCGCCACCCTGGATCGGCCTCGTAGAAGGCTGTCTTCATGACATGAAGGTGGAAAGCGTCCCCCTGCCCCCTGGGCAACTCCTCGGCGACCGCAGCGAGCTCGGTGTGGATCGCCACGAGGGTGAGCGCGAGCCTCTCCCGCGGCGCGGGATCGAACAGGGTCATGCATTCCGCTCGCGATGCGCTTTCCCGGAGCGTATCGCTCATCAGCGGGTTGCGCTTGTGGCTGGTGCGGATGCTATCGGCGACTGATTGGAGGTGGGCGTAAGCATCATTGGCTGCCGTAGTGAAGTGGGCTGCTGCAGTCGCGAGTACCGACGCGAGGATCGCGACGCGCATTGTCACCTGCTCGAATCGCAAACCGGAGAGTGCATTTGCGAGGAGCTCCTCGACCGCTCCGGCGGTGAGTGGGTGGAGACCCGAGGTCGGAGGAAGCTCAGCGCCGAGGAGCCCCTGCCGGGCGCGAACGCGCAGCTCGTCGACCTTGCCAGCGAGCTCGGTGGCAGGGATGCGCTCAATGGCATTGACGTGCGCCATTATACAAGGACAGTGGGGCTTCTCGTGAAAGCAGCTTCGCCCTGCCTCCATTGCCGCACGGTAGAAAGCGGGCACGTCTGCCATGTTGGCAGTCGGGATCATGCCCCAGAAGTTCATGAGGCCAAGGTTCATGAACGCGACTGCATTCGGGAAAATCCTGGATGCCCGTAGGTAGTGAGCGTACGCGATATCCGGCATCTTGAGCTGGTATTGGTAGAGTAGCCCATCGTTCACCAACGCTCGTGAGACAATGTCTCGGACGTAGGTTTCCCGTTTAGGAAACGGGGAAGCAGCCTCTTCGGCATCTAGACGCGCGAGCCCAAGCTTCACGGCACGACTGTAGAGCCGGCTTACAAGGCGCCTACGGTCCGGACGCGCAGCGCGGATGCCGGTGCCCAGGATGTTGCCGAGGGTGAAGCTTGCGTCCGGATCGTATCGGGCCGCCTCATGGAACCGGAGAAGCGCACGCCACTTCGGCTCCCCACCGTGGTGGAAGTAGATGTTGGCGATTTGTCCGTTCGCGAATGCGCGCACTTCGAGGTGGTTGCGAGCGAGGGCATCCTCAGGGGTCGGTGCGTACATGTGAGGCTCGCGTGATGGCCCGTCGATCTTGCCCCGAGGCGGTGACTTTGTCGAGGTCGGGCTAAAGCGATTAGGATTTTGTGCCCTGGTGCGGACCGCCAAGGCCGAATGGCTCATGCGGCGGCGGCGTCACCGTCGGCGATGGCGCATCAGGGCTCCTCCCCTGAGGCGCCTAGTTCGGGTTCCGCACACAGATCCCCGTCGTTTCGCGAAGCGGGGCTCCGCTAAGTGTCATGCCGCCGCTTCGAAATCGCCCGGACTTCCTGTCGATGATGAGCGTCGAAACCGCCTGGTCCCACTTTCCAGCACCAATTGGCAAGCGAAACGAGTAGGAGGCCACCAGCACGTTGTCGTCGTCCTGCGCGATCACGTGCTCGTGGCCCACCTCATCGCGGATGTGCGTTCTGAAGACGCCGAACTGGACAGTTTCGGTGTCGGGCTCGCCCGAGGCTGTACTCGTACAGCGCCATCGTTCGTGTGCGAGGCCGAACTCTCGCCGTGCCGCTTGATCGATGATCGCCTGGTCCGATTGGTCGCCCCCGAGGTGCGCCATCGACGAGAACGGTGCACTGGTCGCGGCGATGCTGAGGAGAATTCGGCGCGTTCTCATCATCGGCAATCCTTAGGCTCACGTGAGCGGAAAGCGGGCGGTGTTTGTGGTTGGCAAAAGACCCAACGGTGGTCGCATTCCAGCCGGTGTCCATCCGCGTCACCATGCTTGGCCTATTGCCTCATTGCGTCGCGCACAACCCTTTCAGCCGGCGCAGGTCATCCAAGAGCTGCGCGGTGGCGGGGCATGTCTCCCGGTCATGCCGGTGAACGCCGCGGCGCGGGAAGAAGGTGGTCTGCCGTTCGTTCGTCACTGCGGTGCAGGACGAGAGAGGCTGTACACCGTTGCGGTAGGCAAGTGGGAAGAGCAGCTCAGGCACGGCTACGGTTGGGGCTCGCCTCGCGGGTGAGGGAGCTTTCCGGCAGCAACCTTGGCCCAGAAGCCTCGTGGTGGGTTGGCGATGTGCCGCGAGCGAGCTGCCTTGTGGACAGCGACATCGCTGACGTCGAATTGGCGGGCCACATGGACGGTGGGCATGCTCCAGAGCAGGCGCCGGAGCTCGTCGTCCGAGACGCTGTGCCACGCGGAGAAGTCCTTGATCGGCGAATAGCCAGCTTTTAGCCGGTGATCGTTAACCAGTGCTAAGCGGGCGGCGTGGGCGGCCTGCTCTGTCTCCCGTTCTCTGGCCCGCAGTGCCAGCCATTCATGATGCTGTTGCCTAGCGCGTTCCGCGTCCGCGGCGGCGGCGGCGCGCGCCGCTGTCTCGGCCGCGAGTTCCCGAGCCTCTGTCGTCTTCATTGCCCTGCGGATCGGGGCCGGGAGAGCGTCGACGAGATCGAACACCACGGCTGAGTAGGCGCGAAACGTCGCTGCGTGCTCCGCCGCGAAGAATTGTGCGGCCGCCTCGGCGCTCTGAAGATGGATCTTCGGATCGCGAACCCCGATTGGAAGAACCTCATTATGCCAAGCCAGCCAGGGCGAGCGACCGACGAGTTGGTGACAGGCTCGGGTAAGGCTTTCGTGGTCAGGGTAGCTTAGGAGGTCAGATCGGCTTGATCTCTTCGTTGTTCGGAAGCGAGGGTGGAGAGACGCGAGAGTAAGGAGGGCGCAATTTTGCGCTGCGTCGCCATCGGTTCGCGTGAGGCGCGAGACCGTGGCCTGCTCGCCCGTGCTTCGTGGGATCTCCGGATCGAGATGGGCGTCAGTGAGCCACTGCCCTTCGACCGCTCTGTTGAGAGCGACTAAGTTCTCGCGGACCCGTGACCGAGCCCACCAGACGGCGGGGGGAGTGCCCGGGTATCCGGCTAGGAGAGTGGAGACAGGAACGAGGGTCGTCAGGCGAGCCGGATTGAGGCGGCGCCGCTGCATCTCAGCGACCCACGCGCCTAGGTATGTTGACCAGGCTATGGTTGCTCGTGCCCGCTGGACGGATCTCTGCATGGCCGCAGCTTAGCACAATTGGAGACCATGCGGCACCTTCGTAGCCGTGGCGCTCGCCCACTTTCTGCTGGGCACCTGCGGCAAGGCGCCCGACGTCCTTGGCGCGGTGGACGGAAGTGCTGCTTCTATGGGCGAGCCCAATCGTAAGGATCTTGCGGAGCATTGTCTTCTATCCAGAGGGCGCGAAGGTATCGGTGCATCAGGAGCCGATCGGCTTTGGGCGCTCGATAGAGGAGCCCGAGCGGCCCCGGCAGGTCTCGCATGTCTGTAGAAGGATCGACAGGTAGGCTTGGGCGACCTTCGAGCTCGGCGACACCATCCCGGCTGTGATCCGGCCAGAGCCGGTCGTCATAGGCGATCGCTGCGATTGCGGAGGCGTAGTCGCCCGTTGCTCGCCGCGCTTCCCCATAGTCCCTAGAGCGCTTTGGAGAATGTCGATCCGAGCGAATAAATCTCGCCCGCTCTCGGCTCAGGACAGCGATACCAATTCGGTGGCCGCCCCACATCTCGGGATCGAAGCGAACGCCCTGCGGCACGTGCTCGAGTGCGGCGAGGGTTTCGACGCCGTCCCAGGTCTCGTATCCGGCGAGAGCGAGGCCCATGACGAGCCGGTGGAGAAAGACGCTTCCGCTTAACCACTCGTCGTAGGCGGTGAGGAGGTTTGCTCGGAGCAGGATCTCCGCCTGGCGACCAGTGATGACCCTCCCCTCCGGCGCGCTCCAGCCGCTCTTGGTCTTTGAGAAAAGCGGAGCATCCATTACGAGCTCGTCAGTGATGCGCAGAATTGGTTTCAGGGCGGCCTGAATGTCTGCGTCGAGTGATGCGTAGGCGCGCGCACCTCCAAGGTCGAGTTCCCATTCGATCCGCGAGGTGACCGGCACGTCCGGCTTCGGCCGAAGGATCACCGGAGGTTCCAACGTCACGAGAAGGCGGTCGAAATCGAGGCCATGACGCGCGGCTGCCGAGCGGCCGGCGTCGATTGCATCGGGAGTGGCGGGGTCGGTCGGTTTCCAGCGTATCGACGACTTCGTGATTTGAGCGAATCCCATCAGAGGCACACCGAAGCGCCGGCGGGCGCCGATCGCTTGAGGCGAGCCAGATTCGTTCCACGTCAGCATCGGCCGCATCGTCAGAGCGGCCACAAACGCTGCGAGATCTGGGCTAATGCCACGGATCCGCGGCGAGGCACCTGGTCGCGTTGAGATGCTGAGAGGGGACCTGTTTCCGTCCGGTCGCAGGGCGATATCGATCCCTGACTGGTGATAGCGGGCATGCAACCCTGCCAGGATGGCGATCGCGTCCTGCCAGCGGTCATCGGCATCGTCGGGGGGGCCAAAGTGGGCGTAGAACCCGGGAGGGGTGAAGCGAAGGTGATCGCGGCGAAGATCGTTCCAGCCGAGGGTGTCAAGGCAATCGAGGAGGGCTTTGACCCAGGATTCTGGTCCGCGATGCCATGCGCGTTCTGAAAAAAAGTGTTCGTGGATGGCGAGGCCGAGCGGGTTGCCGCAAGGACCATGTACGGCATAACGATGGTGCCCGCCGTCGTGGTCGATCGAGAGGACCGATCGGTCTGCTAACGCAAAATGGCGATCGAGCGGGTAGCCATCCTTGATAGGCTCCGCTTCAGCGAAGTCGATGGATCCGAGCCGCGCTACGAGGCTTTGAGCCAAGGCAAGCGCAGCATCGGGCTCGAAGTTGAGTTGCTCGGTCATCCTCTCGCCTTATTGCTTCGAGGGGGGCTGCTGCAGGATCGACCAGCGTCATGACCCTCTCACCGTTGTTATCGGAGGATAGCCGTCGCGGATAATCGCGCAAGCAAGTCTTCGAAAGCTATCCCGAAGAAGGCCTATGGATCGCCTGTGTGGATGGAGGCGGCGTGCGCGAGGAGGACCTTCTCCGAACTGTCCAGTCGAGTGAGCGTGCCAGATGAGGTGGGTGCCGCTTGGGCGGCCGACGCACGGTCCGAGCCGGATAGAGTCGGTCCTGCGGCGAGGCGTCCAAGCGCTCGGCCCATGCATAGTCCTCCGAGCCGGCGCCGGATCGTCGCCCAGGAAGACGTCACACTATCAGGCGAGCTGCATCAGCTGTGAAGGAAAGGGTTGAGCGAGTGCGCATGCGCCGGCAACGTCACCGTCGAGCCAGGTCTCGTAATCCTCAGGCTGGAGCATGACCGGCATTGCTTTCGGGTGTATTGGGCTGACGAGAATGTTGGGCTCGCATGTCAAGAACGCGTAGGCTCGGCTTCCGTCATCGAGGGGCCTCCAGATACCGGCGAAGGAGAAGATCTGCGATGCTGCGACGTTGAACCAGCGATCTCGTTTCGCCCCCTTCTCCCCTTCCCATTCGCAGAACGAGGTGACTGGCACGAGGCATCGGCGGTCAGGCTTTGACAAGGCCGAACGCCAGAACGGGCTGGCGAGGTTTCGGACGTTGGTCACGGGAGCGGCCTTGGGGCGGCGGCGGGAAGCCCCAGACCATCCTATCGAGTTCGAGGAGCCCAGATCCGCTGCGTCGTACCACGACCCCTTCCCTCTTCGGGAAGAGCTCGGGCTGGGGCCAGTCGAAGTCGGGCGGGACGATGACGCCGTAGTGTGTGGCTAGCTCCGCGTCTTTGACGCTCATCCTATAACGATTGCACATTAGGGCTCCTCCCCTGGATTGCGCACGCGGATGAATTGAGGACCCGTGGCTTTGCCCTCCACGATGCGTTCTAGCCGGCGGCGAAAGCGTTCCCATTCGTCCGGTGGGAAGAAGATTCGGGCCTCACCCTGTGTCATGACGACGGATCCGTCTTCGAATTCCTCGATTTCGGGAGGTGAGTCTTGCATGCTGGCCGTCTCAAAGCTTTGGACGTCGCTGAGGTCAAGAGCGGTGAACCAATCGGCCGCCGCGGAGGAAGAGCACGTTTCTGACCTTCAAGGTTCATCGCAGGGCTGCTGGACGAGGCCGGAGATGCTGGGCAATGTGGCTCAGCAAAGGAGCGTGCGTGGGCGAACTGGCAACGACTTGGACCGAAGGCGAGCTGTTCCTCGAATGGCTGATCGGGGAAGGATATGTTCGCCTCGAGCTCGCGTCCGATGATCAATGGATCGGTATCCGTCCCCTGCTCTTCCACTGGAGCATGCATCTTGGGCTAGTCGGCGACACGATGGGGTATAACGATCGCTGGTGCTATCAAGATGAGGCAGCAGCGCGCGCAGCGCTCGCTGAGTGGAAGTCGCGTGGTTTCAAAGGGGAGCCAGAGGGATGGCATCGCCATCCTCTAAGCGGGAGACGAAGGCCAGAGGGTCGCGTAGAGTTGGAGTATGTGGCGAGGTGACGCGCGGAGTTCGGCCTCACAGGCCGAGGAGTAGGACGTCGACCAGGCGGTGGGCGCCGGCGAGCAAAAGGCAGGAAGGCTCTGGGGGCTACATGGTGAGCGACAAAGTCTGGAACGCGGCCAAGGCGAAGGCCGACGCGGAAGTACCGCCGCCGCTTCCCGAGCCGATCTGGGCTGGCATACAGACTGGCATCATATGCGTTTCAACGATCGCGGTATTCATTGCCCTGCGGTGGGTGGCTCCGCTTGAGGTGGCTTGGTGCGGGACTGCAGCGGCTGGTGCCGCGGTGGCTTGGTTCGAGGCGCGAGACAAGGCGAAGCGACACAGCAAGGCTATGGCTCACTGGGTGAATCTCTATCGGGACGACCCTAGGCTTTGATGCCGGGCGCAGCGGCCGGGCGCAGCCGGGTCAGAGGGCAAGGGCCATTTGGCTTTGCTGGGCGCGCTCAGCTTCCTTGTCGACGAGATTGGAGATAGAAATACCAACAAGACGCAGCGGGCGGCTCAACGGGAGCAGCGAGTCGAGCAGCTCCTCGACGATGGTGCCGAGCAAGAGCCGATCGGACATCGGCTGGCTGAGGGTCCTCGATCGGGTCACCAGTTCGAAGTCGCGGTATTTGGCCTTGAGCGTCACGGTCCGGCCGTCGCGGCCGATGCGGGCGCGGTCCTCCCAGAGATGGTCAGCGATGTCGGACAGCTCGGCCAGGAGCTTCCCTCGATCGCCAATGTCCTGCTCGAAGGTGTTTTCTGCTCCGTACGACTTACGAGTTCGGTCGGGACGCACCGGCCGGTTGTCCTCGCCGTGCGCGATCGCGTGATAATAGGCGGCGGATTTGCCGAAGTGCCGCTGCAGCTGATCGAAGGGGAACGACCGAAGGTCTCGGCCGAACCGAATGCCAAGCTCGGTCATTCGGGCTGCCGTGGCGGGGCCGATGCCGTGGAAACGAGACACCTCGAGGTCGGCGACAAGAGCCTCTCCCCTCCCCGGCCTTATGATGGTCATGCCGTTCGGCTTCTTATAGCCTGACCCCAGCTTCGCGAGGAACTTGTTGTAGGATACGCCAGCGGAAGCGGTAAGCCCAGTCTCGTTGAAGATGGCCGCGCGAATGTCGTTCGCGACATCTGTCGCGGTCGGCAAGCCTTGGATGTTCTCGGTTACGTCGAGATAGGCCTCGTCGAGGGACAGCGGCTCGATCAAAGGGGTGTGCCGCGCACAGATTGATCGGATTTGGCGCGAGACTTCGCGATAGACGTCGAAGCGAGGAGGAACGATCAGCAACTCAGCACAGCGCTGTTTGGCCGCCATGGTGGGCAGGGCGGATCTGATCCCGAATTCCCTTGCCTCGTAGCTTGCGGCGGCGACAACGCTCCGGGGGGAAGCGCCCGCGACGACCAGCGGCTTGCCCCGCAGGCATGGATCATCGCGCTGCTCCACAGACGCGAAAAAGGCGTCCATGTCGACGTGGATAATTTTGCGACATCCGGCGGCTGACATACGGGCAGATTAGCGTGATTGAGGGCTAGCACAAAGCGCGAACATGTGGCGGACACTTGATCAAAAGCGGTAATGGTGATCGTATCGTAGTCGTGTCGGCAGCGAGGGGGTGCCCGTTGAAAGATGACGATGACGACGGCGAAGAGCCGTTTGACCTGGAATCAATCTTCAGCGTTCTCGCACGACTCCCTCGGCCGGAGACCCGCATGGCGCGCGCCGCTGTATTGGGCTGTCTCGCTGGAGCGGACTTGATGAGCCGGGCCGGTGCAACCGGTAGGCTTGCGGACCGCGTCGCAACGCTGGGCCGCTACGTAACGTCGACGAACGAGGGTTGGGCCGCCCATTGGCAACGTTACGGTTTGGCGATGGCCGGCCAGGTCACGGAGCCGCTTGAATGGGCGCGGGCGATCCAATCGATCGAGGCGACCGAAATGGCGCGGGAGGAAGCTCTCGAGTTCGCTGCGGATGCTGTAGCGACACGAGCCAGTGGGAGCAGCTTCGACGAAGTGTACATGGCGGTAGCGCTGGTTGATGCGCTCTTTGAGCGGGATCGCGCAGAGCTACTTCTGCTTGAGAGCGCAATGAACGATCTCAATGAGCTCGCAGGGTCTGCACTCATCGAGCCAAGATACGTGATCACCTATATGTCTGCTTCGTCTCCGTTCGACTCGGCGATGTGGTACTTCATCAAGGGCCAGCTCAAGGAGCCCAACATAGCCAGCGGTGAGAGATACTCGATACAAGCGTATCGTGCGATGCTCGCTTGGCGCCTCGACAATCTTGCTCTGCTTGCTCATCGATCGGGCATTATCTGCTCGTCGACCAGAGCCTGGGAGACGGCGCGGACGTCTCTCGGGATCAACCAAACGTCTGATCGTGTGAGCCGCGCAGCGCGAGAGGCGAGTAGTAAGGGAGCCGGGCCCTCGCTTCTGAGGGATTTCGACGCTGATATGGAGCCTCTCAGCCACATCTCAACGGACGACGTGCATGAGGGTCTGAAGAGCTGGATCGAGTTCTCTAACGAGATGAATGACGATGTCTTCGAGACCGTGATGCGAACGAGGTTCCACGTGCTTGTCTGAGGTACGCCGGATGTCGTCGGCAGCGACAAAACGGTCCGACTGCGGATGGCCGCGGGGTAGAGCCGGCATCGGCAGACACCGCCGGCGGCCTCACTGCCGAGTTAGGCGCGGCACCGGGGTCATGGTCGCTTGCCCCCGCTGACCGCAGGTGAGACAACGCAGGCGCGAGCGGGCTGCGTCGAGAGGTGCATCTTCGCGGAAGCGGGCTAGGATCTGATTGGCAGGGATGTTGATCGTCCTGCCGCACGGGCAGACTATCCTCATGTCGGCCCGTGAAGCAGCCCAGCTCTTCAGAGTGTCGTTGTTTGGATCCAGCACTTCGATGACGGCCTCCGTAGCGCAGCTACCTCACGATCCCTGGCGACGCACGCGGGCCGAAGAAAGCACGCCCAGTTTAGGCCTTCGTGATCGCCGAAACGAGGAGAGGCCATGAAGCTGGCCAATGTGTAGACGCCCTGCCCCACCGCCGTGCAGCAGGGCGTCGCGAGTGCTGCAACGCCCTCACGCCCCCGAGAGGACAGCAGCGCTACTAGCCCAAAGAAAACGCTCCTCCGCACTCGGCGTTCCGCGTCCCCGCAACCCTGCAGGGCACCGTGGGCGTCGACCAGCTCAATGTCTGCGCCCGGCAGGTCTGGCGCGCAGTCTTGCGAAGCTCAGAAGCGTCCAGGTGATCTGGATGCTTTGCGGAATAGGTTGGCGAACGCGGGGAGCTGTTGATACTTCGACCGCTCGATCCCACGCGTGGGGGGCGGGTCGCACGATGGAGTGTCTGCGTGGAAGAGCTGCTTACGGTCTGGGTCATCTATCATCGTCCGGCGGACGTGCCGGGGGTGGAATACGTGCTCCGTGCACAGACTGCCAACAGGGACCGCACGATCACGGTCCACCCGGAGGCTTGGACCGGGAGCACGCTCGACGAAGTGAGGGGAAAGCTTGAGCGGATCCAGCCGGGTCTTGTGCGCCTCGATCGGGCCCCGGAGGATGAGCCACACGTTGTGGAGACCTGGATTTGACCGCGACGAGAGCGCCGCGAGCGGTAGTCACGAGTGCGAGCGCTGCGGGTGTTTTCGTTGATATGCAGGGGGCGTGTGTTGGACGTGAGGGATAAGCCTTCGGTTCTCAGGAGCCCGGGGGCGTGGAAGAACGCTGGGTATGGAGCGTTGTCGGCTGCATGGTCTCTGACTTTGTTTAAGCTCTTTTCCGAGAGCTGGAGCAACGACGTGGCCGTCGTTGCGTCGTGCGGCCTGATGGGCGCAGTCTATCTCTGGGCGCACAAGTTCAAAGACGAATGACAACGTTCGCGATCGGGACTGACACGGTCTCGATTGCTCCGGAACCGGGCTATCGGAAGGGTGGCCCGGACGCTGTTCGCCGTAGGATGGCGAGCGCCTCCAGATACAGCAGAGACGAGAATGGGCAAAGGGCAGTACACCGGGGGCGGAACCCTGTTGGGGTTCGGGTCGATCACGAAGACGAAGGGTCGACGGGGAGGTGTCGGATCCTCAGGCACTGCGCTTCGGGAGCAACGGAAGAAAGCCGATAAGGCGAGCAAGCAGAAGGTTGCAGCCCAGATCAAGGCGAACGAAAAAGCGGTCCGGGAGCTGGGAAAGATCTGGCAGGAGGAGAAGGGCCGCGCTCTCTACAATCGGCTGGCTCGTAAGCAGCGAGCGAAAACCTCTCCGTTGGCAGCAGCCTTGGAGGCGGCATTCGCTGAGAGCTCAGGGACGACCACTGACAGTTGACTGCTGCGGCTGCGGCTGCGGTTGTCCGTGTGGCCCAGCAGACGGCCTAACGGCGGCGGTCCAGCATGGCCGCCAGCTCATCGTCGGTGAGACCGCCGGCTGCGCGGTCTGGGTCGTTCTTGGATTGCGAGGCCTTGTCCACCTTCTTCAAACAGGCTGCCAGCCGCTCCGGGGGAACCGCCTTCGCGAGAGACGCTTTGACGGCGGCGTTCGTCGTGAGACCGGCGCCGAAGCAGAGGGAAGCGAAAATGACGTCCTTCTCGGAGCCGCGAACTAGCTTGGCGGCTACGATGTCCGCTGGGTGCGGAGCGATCGCGGTTATCCGGCGGCCGTCCTCGCCTGCGACTTTGAGGTGAACGCTTCGATCCCGCCAATCAGCCGGGAGAATGGCCGTCGTCTCATCAACGCCATCGATGAAGAAGCCGAAGGATTGGTGGAAGTTTGAGCCTTCTCCAAAAAGACTGGCAATGGCCTCCGAAGCTTCCTGCCCTTCGTGCTCGTCAGGCCATTTGGCGGCATTGGCCGGGTAGCAATCGATTTCCTGACTGAATCGGAGCCTCCGGTCTACGTCTGGGCGGGCGACGAGCAACGCTTGGCTGCCGATGACGTAGACCGTGTCTGTCTCGAACAGCTTGGCTACGCTGCGGATCGCCCGGACGAGGTCGTCCCGACCGATCGGCCTTGTTGGGCTTGCCGCCATAGCTTGGTCCTGGTCCTCGGGTTGGTGACGCCGATGAGAGTGGAGAACGGGCTGTTCGACCGCAGTAGACGGCCAGCGTCGTCGTCCTCGGTCATGCGCTCGATGATCTCGTCCAGACCGCGCCGCAGCAGGATTTGCCACAGACGATGCCCAACAGTGGGCTCCGTCGCGATGCACTGATCGATGTGAGTTCGGGCGCGATCGAGGAGCGCCGGCCGCGTGCGGAGTGCTCGAGCGTAGATCCGGTGGGAGAGAATGCGAGCGCGCTCAGAGATTTCGTGACTGTCGAGAGTGCGGTGCGTCGCTGAAGATGTCTGAACCTCGATGCTCACAGCCGCCTCCTTTCCCAACAACAGTCTCAAGCGATCAATGTAGCGAATTCTCCAGGAAAAGCCATTCTGGCACCCTTCATAAGCGTATGCGCTGGAGCCGCGCCCCGCAGACGGAGTCGGGGACTTTGGGATCGTACGGGACCACGAGGTGTCCGTCGGCCTTAGCTGCTGCGAAGTCGATCTCGATCGAGCAGGTCCAGGTGCTCTTGCCACCGTTCTCAGTGACAAATCCGCCTCCAGGAGCGGTCAGACGGTAGTTCGTCTCGGACTTCTGGACTAGAGCATGACCGTCGCCGCCGAGCATATCGAGGACGGAAGCGTCCCCTACTCTCGGGATGTCGAGGACTCTGACGGTCTGGGACGCGGCTGCTTGACCCTCCAGAATGAGGAGCGTCGTGGCGCGACTTGTTCGAAACGTCTGGTCGACGACAATATAGGTTGTCGCGGCGCCGGGGTAGCAATCGCTGCTGAGGCCTGGCACCAGTTTGCCGGCAAGGCGGTACTCGTAGCGGCCATCGAATTCGCCACCAGCAGGCCGACAGCTTATCGAGAGTTGACCGCGTACGGTGTCCACAGTCGTCGGCGCGTCCGCCGCAATAGCGGAGCTCGCCGCCGTTCCGAACACGGCTGCCATAATCAGCTTCAGCTTCATGCTTCCCCCCTCATCCCCCGGTGAACCGACATATGATGGCTTCCAGGCGCGCGCAACGGGATGACGGAAAAGCGCCTGACGCACTACAAGCGCGTGCTGCGAGGGGCTGTCTCAAGTCAAGGCGGAGATCGATACGAATCTGCCGTCGGTGAGCAGCCCCTCGAAGCGTAGGCTGCTGTTCCAAGCGGCCGGCGTTCTCTCCGGTGCGGTGCAAGACGTCTGGCGCGTCCGCGCTACAGACTAGCGAACAGGTCGGGAGTGCGAGCTTCCGGGAGAGCCCACTCGATTGGCGTGCGCCCGTGCTGTCGCAGGTAGGCGTTCGCCTGGCCGAAGTGGCCACATCCCCGAAAGCCGCGCCAGGCTCCGGTGCCGGAGGGATGGCTCGTCGCAAGGATGCAGTGCCGGCCGTCAGGAGCTGCAGCGCGTATGACGGCTTCTTTCTCGCGGGCATCATTTCCCCAGAGCATGAAGACGACGCGGTTCCCGTGGTTGGCGACGGCATGGATAACTGCGTCGGTGAAGGGCTCCCAACCTCGGCCGGCGTGGGACTTCGGGTCTCCGTCTTCCACGGTCAGGATAGTGTTGAGCAGGAGCACGCCTTGGCGAGCCCAACTCTCGAGGTTCGCGTGTGAGGGGAACGGCACGGCCAGGTCGCGTCCGAGTTCGACGAAGATGTTCCGCAGGGAGTGCATCGGCGGACCAGGGGTGGCGAAGCTGAAGCTCAAACCGTGGGCTCTTCCTGGTTGAGGATAGGGATCCTGACCGAGGATGACGACGCGGACGTCCTGAAGAGGGGTCAGCTCGAGCGCTCGGAGATAGTCGCCGCGGGGCGGGTAGACCCGGAAACCGGCCTTCTGCCGATCGGCGATGTAAGCGCCCAGGTCCGCCAGCGTGGCTGCCTCGAGAGCCACGGCGAGGGCATCGCGCCACGAGGAGTCCAGTCGCGTGACTTGTTCGCGCAGGAACGGTGGGATCTGGTGCGGTGCAGTCATTGTGGTAGCTCCGAACGACGCTCGTTACAGGTCTGCGGCTTAGCGCCGGCGACGCTTGTCGGCGACAGTTACGAACGGATGCTCGTCACCGGCGAGAATAGCCTTCTCCTCCTTCCGAAACAGCCGATGCTGTTTGAGGACGAGCTCCTCAGATCGCCAGCCGCGGTCCCGCTCCTTTTCAGCCAGGTCGCGATCGATGACCACGTAGCGCGCAAAGACACCGCGAGGCAGGTTCTCAAGCACGCGCCGGCGGTCCTCGGCCTTCAGATTTGTCGCGTCGAGGACGGTGAAGACGCCCGCATCGAGGCGAGCGCGGATGAGCCCGTGGGCGAGCTTCCAGACACGCGCCAGTGCTTCGGGTGCATGGCCGAGATCTCCATAGAGCTGCATGCGCAGCTCGTCTGTCGAGATGACCTCGTGTGGCTGGTAATGGCTCGCCGCGTAGCTGGACTTGCCCGCCCCGCATGGCCCAACGAGAAGGTGGAGGAGCGTTTCGCCGGCGTAAGCGCTGGCGCCCGGATCGTCCGGTGCGCACTGCAGGGTCACAATGCCGTGTTCGCGCCACATGCGAACGACACTGGGCCTGTCATCGACGACGAGCAGCGGCTCGTAACCGTCGTCCAGGATGCGTTGGAGGATGTCGGCCTTCACCTGGTGGTCGGGTCGCATGTCACCCTCCCCGCGCATGTATATGGCGGTGTACGGGATGTCGTGGAGCTGGAGACTGTCCAGCGTCATCCGGCTCCAGTCCTCGCGCTCCGGCCGCGCTGTGACGATCAGGACCGCGTCGATGTCTCGGCGATCCTGTGCGTTGTGATAAAGCATGCGCGCTAGCCGCGCGATAGGTTCGATGGGGGGATCGTCGCCCATAGCTCGGAAGAAGGCCTCCCAGTCCTTCTCGCCATCAAGATGATGAAGTCGGTGACCGGGGTCGAAGATGGTCCCATCCAGGTCGAAGATTACGGCACGCATGAAACGCCTTCCATCAGCTCGTTGGCCACTATCGGACCCGACATCCAGTGACGATCGGTCGTGACGTGCCGGGGGCGAACCCACTTGGCCAGGGATCCGAAGAACCGGCCGGAGTCGCCGGGCCCGGCTGGGTATGGGATCGGGTCCGCGACGCGCAGCACGAAACCTTCTTGTCGGGTCGGATCGATCGTGTTCGCGATCTGGTCGACGAGGCCGTCGTGATACGGTCCGTCGTAGAGGGCCGGGACTGGTGTGATGTCGAGGAGCGAGAAGGCCTCGATTGTCTCGTCCCAGCCGAGCAGCGTGTTGGTTTGGTCCCAAACGCCGAAACCCAGGAAGTAGCTGGGGAGAGCGTTGCCCAGTTCACGGGTGTACGGGAGGGAGTGTAACGCGAACATGTATTCGCCAGAGATCCGCCATAGCTCCGGAATGTCGATCGCCTTCCGTGCGTGATAGGCCTTCATCCAGTCGCGCGAGGGATGGTACCGCCCGTCGGGGGAACGAGGGTATGTCTTGAGGCGGGTTAGGGTGGTCCCTTCCCCGTCCATCTTTTCGGTGACGATGACACGGCGGCCGGCGAATGGCGCGAGGGTCGGGAGCCGCCGATCGTCGCTCTGAAGGCCTGGCGATTGCGGCAGGTGGTATGAACGAGGGTACTTGAGATCGATCGGCGCCACGCTCCGGCCCTTTGTGTTGTTGATTTGAGCTCGGACGAGCGCGGGTCAAATCGTATGCGAAAAATCGGCGCGTGTGTACCGCGCGTCTATGGATGGGCGCAATCTCACCCGCGAGCGCGGCTGGGATGCCCGGGATCGGCAAGGCCAAGGCGTATTGTAGCCTGTGCTCGCCTGTCGGCATGTACTGAGATCGGCCGGGAGCCTGCCTGAGGCGCTGGACCGCTGTGTTGGCATGGGCGACAGATTGCCTTGGGGCTTTCCTCTTTTGTTTCTTCCCGCATCACCCAACGCGCCCCGGAACCGTGAAACACTGGCCTGCTCTCGCGTGGGCGAAGTTTAGCGGTTGTCCCGGATCTTTGACGCCTGTGCCGCGCGATGTTTTTACTATATAGTCATTCGGAGTGCGTTCTTTGGTCAATGAGTACCGGCGTCCGGACTTCAATGTGTGTCGGAGGTTGTCATGTTAGGCCGCGTGATAGTCGCCATTTCATCTGCTGCGCTGCTAAGCATAGCAGTTCCAGCCACGGTAGTTGCTCCCGTGGGAGGAACACAGGCGCCCACTTCTCCCAAGATGATTCGAGGGTACGACGCCAAAGTGATGTACCTGTGTCGCGCATTGTATCGGCAGATCAAGGAGGACAATCGAGCCACGAACGCCGCAGCAAAGGCCGCAGTGAGCGAAGCGAACAAAGCAGCGAGGGCCGCTGCTCAGCGGTCCACGATTGCAGCGAGAGCCGCGGCGAAGGCGGCCAAGAAGCCAGTCCCGCCGGCCGTCAAGGCCGAGCAAAAAAGGTATGTCAATGCGCCGATCGACCTCGAATTGTTGCCAGCGTACTGCCCACCCAAGAAGGTCATGTTTCCTCCTCCGCCGAAAGGGAAGAGGAAATCGAGAAACACGTTTGATCGAGTTGGAGCTGAACTGGAACGTACCGGCGAGAGGTGGGAGGCGGAGGGGGAGCGCTGGTTCAAGAGAGGTGCGAGAAACGTCAAGAACAGCGTTCGTCTTTTCATCGAGGGTCCATGTGACCGCAAGGGCCGTAAATACGGCGAGAAAGCCAGGCGTGAATGTCGCCGTGATCAGGCGGAGCGCAAGAGAAATGCCTCGCAGCAGCCGCGCTCGTCGGACCAGCCGGCGACGTACCTAGCGGTAGCTGAATTGGACTGCTGGAAACCAGGAAATGAGGATCGGTGGGGCACCACGCGGGTCATTGGATCAAGTGGCCTGTCGAGGGCCGACGCACAGCGCGACGCTGAGGAGCAGATCAATGAGTATCCTGACCTTTGCCAAACCCGGTGGAACGATGCCAACCTTCGAAAGGGCGAGCACCGCTGGGTTGACCGCTGAGGCGCCGGATCATCGCGACCGGCACGAGACTCACGTGGAAGTGGAACTCGCACCCTGGCCCGCACTTAGATGAGCCGGTCGCGCCGGCGTAGCGCAGCGGAGATCTCAGGATCAATGACGCAAGCGAGGTGCCGCTGGCCACCTTTGTTGGCGTGGTTCGTGCGATAGCCCTCGTAGTGACGGGTGAGGATACCCGCCTTCTCCAACTCGCTTGCGACGCGGCTGAAATTGTCCGCACCCGAGGCGCGCACGCGCTCCGTGACGTGGCGATCGACGATCTCCTGAGCTTCGAGGAGATCGTCGGGGAGTCGGTCCTTGAGCTCGGCGCGCACGCGCAGCTCGAGTGCCCGGCGACGGGTGTCGCGCCCGGAAATACGGGCCAGGCGCTTGCCGATGAATTCGCGCAGCGGCAGCCGCTCCTCCTCATCCTCGACGAAGGGCCCAGCTTTTCCCGACGGGCTTGCCTGCTCAGCTAGAAGAGTGAGGATCATGAACGCTGCGCGGGGACGGGAGGAAACTTCGGCCAAGCGATCCAAGATCTGGCCTACGTTCATCGCCGATTTCGCCATTTTCCGCACCTCCTGATCTGGTTCTGTTCCGATCTGTCGTTGACAGGAAAAGGGCTTGAAAAGCAAGGTCTAACCCGCAGGTTTCTGCGAAAAATCAGGACACTTGTGGGTTCCTGACAGATTGCCGGCCGGCCGGAGGCGGTTGCATTCTCTGGCAAAGCGTTCTTGATTTGTCGCGCTATCGATGCAACCAGTTGGAATAGAGTCAGAAATCCTGCGAAGTCTCAGAGTCAGAGAGGCGGTCTGTCATTCGCGACGGGCCAAGCTTTTCCGTTTTCGAGGGAGTTTGCGGATGCTATGCTGAGTGTCTCAAGGAGATCCCATGACCTGGTTGAACTGGACGCCGAAGCTCGGCCGTTTCTCTGCTGCTGCCGAGCTCGCGGCCGCACCTGAGGAGGTGGTCGACGTGCACGTATCGGCTGACGCGCTGCTCGTGAGCATGATCGAGGCTCGGCGTGAGGTCGACAAGCGCCTGGAGGAGCAGAAAGAGCCGGCGTTGTGGAGCCAAAAAGAGCTTTGGAGTTCGCCTGAAGCTGCGGCGTTGCTCGCCGTTGAGGGATTCCTCTGGAAGAATCACGCCCGCGGCAGTACCTTGGACCAGCTCCAGAAACTCTCTGGATCAGACGTTGACCTACGCCGTGTAGCTGGCCGGTCGGCGAAGGCTGCGGACATCCGCTATCTCGCGGCCGGCAGCGATCTCTTTGATGAGCATCTGCCGAAAGCTCTGGCGTGGTCGCTGCGAGAGATGAAGGAGATCTTGGAGCGAGCGGAAGCGCCTCTCCTCTCGTGGTGCGGATGTGATCTCGATTGGTGGGACATCGTCCAGAAGAAGGCGCCCCTCCCCTTCGGCCTGCGCTCGCCGAGCGACATGCCAGCGTCGGCATGCGGAGAGTGGAAGCTGCTTTGTGCCAGGCGGAACGATGGGGACCGTTTCGTGCCGTTCGACACGCCGGCAGGCTACTGGGAGCGGAGCACGGGGAAAGCTGGCCTGTGGCTTCTCAGAAATGGCGCTGTGATCTCGACCGTTGTCATTTCCGACGGCCGACAGCGGTTTGCGTTGGGCTTTAAGAGCGCGTTGTTTTGAGGGACCAGTTGGGGGGTGGCGATGAGGATCGATGGAAACAAGTCGCGGCGCATCGCGGCAGGTTGGACACTTCTGCTGCCCGACGTCAGTCGTGCTCGCTCCTGGGATGGTTCAATGGTGAATGTTAGATACGATTACGTGGGTAGCGGCCCGTCACGGTATGATCACCTCCGGCCAAGGGGGTAGCTGAAGGGGTGTTCCATCTCCGGCGCCAAGTCCTCTCCAACCCGCGGATAACTTATCGTTCAGTTGTTTCAAGCTCTGCCCTGTTGTATCGAGGGTACTGCGCTGCCGATTTGCAAGGGCCGCAGCTTCCGTAATCCTGATGTTGATGATCTTCAAAACCTCGCGATTGCTGTCCTGGGTTGCTAGCGTCTGAGCGGTCACGTTGCCTGCTGACGTCAAATGACCAGCTTGAACGCCGAGCTCAATCGCATCTAGTGCAAGCGAGATTGCACCGATGATTGCTGCCGAACGCTGCGCACGCTCCGCATCCCGAGCGGCTTCGATATACGATCGGTATGCCTGGTTGAACTCCCTCTGGGCGACCTCAAAGTCCTTCGAAAGCTTGCGCAATCTTCGGCGCTCGGCGTCGTCCGTGATCTGCTCGGCACGGTCTGTCGCCACCTTAGCCCAGTACGCCAGTCTCTCGACTTGCTCTATGCCGCCCACGTCCGCGGCGCTGATCGCTAGCCTATTCCGCAGGTGAGCCTCCTCCTTTGCCGCAGCCACAAGGCCGCGAACGTCTGCCTCACGGGTCATTTTCAGCTGCCCGCCGGAGGAGCGCAACCAAAAATACTCACTGACGTTGTTCATCCCTGAGGGCATCAAGATGTCCAATTGTGGCCTCCGCAGGTGTTCACTCAGGGCATCTAACGGCTCGGAGCCATAGCCTAGGAAAGATAGGAACGAGCCCTGGGGCACGCTCGGCGTTCCACTATTATCGACATAAAGATTCGTGCGGATAAGAGCGCCCAAGGGCTTGTCGGCAATATCCGCGTCTATTCGAGATAAAAGATTGTTGAACTCCTCGGCAAACGCTTTTTCCGAAACAGCATCGCGGAAGGCCAAGCCGCACACCCCTACAAACTTTGACGCCGCCGCGAACGCTGAAATCCGTTCGTTGACCTTCACGGGCTCTTCGAAAACGGGTTCGTCTTTTAAGAAGCCTAGATTGCTCATTGGGAACCGCTCCCCTGCTGTATCCAACTAAGCTGCTTGGCTACGAAGTGTATAGTTTTCATGCAGGACAGGCGCATCGCGCTGATGGCCAGATATTGCGCCGCCCCGGTCTTTATTTCAACCGAGAGATCCTCATATCTGGCAGCTATGGCTTTCAAACCCTCGTCGCTCGGTAGGGTTCGGAGACGCTCGGACGTAAGGCCGAGCTTCTCCGCAGTGTCACTGCGTGGGTGCACCAATCCGGGCTCCATGACGTCGAACCTTTCGTGCGCTTCGATAACGGAGCGAAAGTTGACTACGGATTTCCTTTCTCCGAACCTCGGAAATTGGGCAACCAGCTCGTGGTACACATCGGCAGTCGGCCCCTCTCCGAAGTGTACATAGTCCCAGCTAGAGTTGTATTTGCTAATGTACCATGATCTTCTGCTTTGGCTGGAGCCATGAGGGTCGCTCTTCAAGTGCACCCGCTCCTCGCTCGTCCAAACAGTCCCAAACTCTTCGGCATGAAGCGGCTGAGAAAAGCGGTTATCCGGCGAGGGCCATAGCACTTTGTCCGCGATCTCAGCCCCGATGCTTATCAAAGCGGGAATGTCGTTCATTAGCCAATCATAGTACGATCCCAGCCTTTCTTCCTGCTCGGAAGCATGGATCCCGCAGAAGGCCGCGGCATTCGAGGATACGTAAAAAGCGGGACATAGCACGGGCGTAAGAAGAGGCTCTAATGGTCCCTCCGTCAACTCAAGTATAGCGCGATGAAGTGGGTCGCTCACTTCGCTCATCATTCGCGGCACATACCGCTGCCGTGCTGGTAGTATTCCGATAACGAGCCTGTCTCGCTCGTAAGCACTCAGTAGCTCTTGATAGATTCTCATGCATGCGCGTATGGAGGCGGCGCAGCTCGCGACGACCGTGGCCTCGGGCAGGGCTCTGGCGAGCCCGATGAGAAGCTGAATGCCATTCTGGATCTGAGTAAGCTGTTCATGTATTTGAGCCAATTGCTGGGATATGCCCAGGATCATGCGCATTTGAAAGCTAGTGGTCGATCCAGATGCGCCCGCTCCAATCGTTCGGGAAGTGGCCAAACAGAGTTCCGCCAGCTTGATCGCGGTCATGGGATCCATGTTACACCTCGCTTGAAACACGGCTCAGGCGGAAGATGATACGCTCAGGACGGGGCTTTGGCAGCCCCTTTCAGGGTGGCGAATGTACCCCACATCAGAGCAGGGCGACCATGAGGCCGGAGGCTCGTGCTCCCGGAGCTTTGGTGGCCGGGTGAGAACGGCAACCTGCTGGTGAAGCCGACCGAGGAGCTGCGTCGGTTGTCAGATGAGGCTTGGCGGCAGTGTGAGCTCGTTGAGTGCCTGGTGGCGGACGGGGGCCATGAATTGGCCGCGTGAATAGCCCGGGCGACTGGCGAGACGGGAGAGGCCCGGTCTGTCGAGACCGGGTCTCTGAATTCGAGCTTGGCTTCAGGCAGCCTGGTGCTGACGCCCAGCTGTGCGAGCGGGAGCCTGTTGCCAGTAAGGAGCCGCGGCGTCCCTTTCATAAACTGGCGTGTCGCTTCTCTTGGACGCCCGGGTTGGCGGCTTTTCTGCTGAACCGATAGCCGTCTGGGCAGCCATGATCTCGAAACGCGGATCCTGCGCAGCGATCTGGAGGATCCCCTTGCCGGCACGTTTTGTGATCTGCCGAACGCGCTCTCTCGTGATGCCTGTGATCTCGTTCAGTTCGCTCAGCGAGTCCGCGTCGAAGACACGGCGCTCGATGATCGCCCGGTCGCGGGCAAGCTTTTGGTCGAGTTCTTGCAGCGCGCCGGCGTCCAGCTGTCGAAACGCCGGCCTGCGGATCGGATTGTGAGAAGCGACATCGGACGGCTGGTTGGCGATCGCTTGCTTCGCGCGCGGCCGCTTCTTGAGCTGCTCGACGCCCTTGGCGCGGAGCTTGTCCATATAAAGGTCGACAAGAGCGTCGGTGGCGCGCTTCGCCAGGTAGGCAGAGGCGCGTGCTTCGGTGCTATCGAGCGCGTCCGGATCCTCGAGAGTGATCTCGGCTGCTTGGCCGTCTGGGCCGCGCGGAAGGTCCTCCATCGAAACTGTCGTGGCTTCCACCTTCTTGGCGGACGACCGTTGGTCAGCCATCAGACGGAAGCGGAGGCTCTGCATCTCACCGCGGATCTGCCAGTTTACGAATGTCGTGAACTGGGCTTTCGTGGGATCGTAGGCCGTGATGGCGCGGTGGACCGCGATCGCGGAGGCTTGCTCGGCGTCTTCCCGATGCGCAACGAGACCGTATTGACGCGTGAAGTGGCGCGTCCGGGGCTCGAGAACTTTGATCAGAGCAGCGAAGGAGCGATCGGTGTTGTGGCGTTGGCGTGCGGTTTGTTTAGCTCCTGCCTCCGGTCGGTTGGCAATCACTTCGGCAACGAGGGCTTCGAGACGAATGGAAACTTTCGAAACTGCTTCGGACACGCGTGGCCTCTCCCCAAGATGCGACGCCGCAGCGCCTGCAGATTGTTCCTGAGCCCACTGCCCGCATCAGGGTGAAAGATCCTCAAACCGAAGATCCGGGAGGATACTTAAGGAGGTTGGTTGGACGGCCGGCCGGCGCGCGAGCGGCTAGGGACCACGCTGAAGGTGACGGTGGCCACAGGCGGCGTTGCTACTGGTCGAGGATTTCCTGAGGAATCTCGGTGCCGGGCTTAACGTCGGGATCGTTCCGGATCAGATAATCTCGCAGACTTGCCGAAATTTTGCCGTCTCGCTCAGCCTGCTCAATGTTTTGGACGATCTTATCATGCCTCATTTGGGTCCCGGACGCCCACGAGACCGCCTTTACGGAGTCGTTGTATTTTAATCGCCACTCATCGGCCTTGGTTTGCCAGACAGATGCCCTCCTGATGTCTCCTAGTTCCTTAAGCCGAGCGAGCTCCTGTTGCTTGGAATACGAAAGCGCGACCCCTGATAAGCCGACGACGACAGCAGCGACCATGGCCGCACTCGCGAGGCGGAGGCGGTTCTGCGACCGGCGAATTAGGACGCTGGCGGCAGAGCTCGCGACGAGTTCCGGGTCTGCCTTCGCCAAGATCAGGTTCAATCGCCCAAGCGGAATGAATGATCTCCTGTCCGCTGCGAACTCGCTGAGATGTAGACGAAGGAGGTGGGTTGCGCGCTCCGCCTCGGTGGACTGCGCGGCCGTGGCGGCGGTGATCAGGTCAACCGCATAGTCGTGGACGAGGCTGTAGAGGGTTTGATCGTGCGGGGCAGATGACACGATGACGCCGGCGCGGGTAAGCTGTTCAAGCACGCTGGCGACTTCCTCCACGTCGTAGCGCCGGTGTTCCGGGGAGCGGATCGCGTCCCCAAGCTGCTGCGCACTCTGGGGCTCTGTCTTAGCCGCTGGGAAAGTGGAGAAGTTGCATAGCGATCTGAGTACGAGGCGAGCCAGAGACGGGTTGGACGTCGCTTCGATGGTCTCGACAATATACGCGGAGAGAATTCCCTTGGCGCCGCCTTTGGCGCGGTAACTCTCCGCGACGTTCGAGATCTCAAGAGCAAGGCAGACGAGCTGGAGCTCTGGAGGCCGGACCCTGCCGTCGTGAGCGAGCTCCGCAGCGAGGGTCGATCCGAAGCCGGTGAGCATCTCCAGTCCATCGCGCGTGGCACACTCTTCAATGACCGCGGCAGCTTCGATCAGGTCGAGGTTCTTGAGGGGAAACATTGTCTTCGAGGATGTGGGATCCTCGATGCCTGGACGAAGGTCGTGGAGCGCGATGACGTAGTCCGAGCGCACGGCGCAGACCACTCTGGTCTGGGTGCCCGGAAGTGGCTGTTTCAGAAAATTCCCGAGCTCGCGCCGTTGAGCGGAGGGGATCCATTTGATCAGAGCTTCCTCAAATTGATCGAAAATGAGGACGGGTTGCTTGGTGCAGGCGGCGAGTTGGAAGCGAATTTGATCGCACATCGAGTCGATCGTGTCGTCGGCCGATAATCCGCGAAGGCCGCGCAGATAGACGACGGTGAACCGGCCGTCTTCCTCGAGCGCTTGAGCGACGCCGCTGTCGAGCAGTGATGACTTGCCGGCGCCGGTTTCTCCGGTGACGACGCCGTAGGTGAAGTCCGGGTGGGCGATCCGGGTGGCGATGCTCTTCGCCAGCTGTCGACGCTTGTCGCCAGGTAGCTTGTCTCCGCGGGTGTAGGAGTACAGTCCGCGGAAGGCGGAGCCGAGGGGACGTTCCGCCCATTCTTGAATGCGTTGCTGGCGAGCCAACTGCGCCAGGCGGCGGGTGTGGGTGCGACGCCAGAGCAGATAGAATGCGCCGAGGATTAAGGCGGCGGTGAGCACAGCCAACGCTTTCGAAAGCGGTTCATCGAGCTTCAGCGCGAGAAAGATGGGAAGGAGCGTAGCTCCGGCCGCGGCTATGATCGTTTGGGCGCTCGTGAAGCGCGTCAAAAAGTGGTCAACGGGTGCCGCTTTGGCAGATTCTTCGGTCACAGACGAGATCCCCCAGGCGCAGCGGCATTGGGCACGATCAAGGCAGCATATATCAGCTTACGACCGGTTGGGAGTCTGTGGCGGCTTTTGCCATCGAGGGGTGCTCCCTCAAGCACGCGCCCCGGCTAATCTGTCGTTCCCGACGAGGGCGCCGCGCAGCGGGCAGTCTGTCACTGTGAACAAGGGCGGGCGCGGGCAATCTGTCATTTGGGCCGCGTTGACGGCGCCGCTCGGCTGGCATCAGCTTCCGAGGTCGTCATTCCTGGCGAGAAGGATCAGGGGGCCCCACTGATCGACCACGCCGACGCCCGGGTTGGCCTCGCAGTATGCATTGGCGGCGTTGGCGTCGGCCGCAACGGCGATCACTTCAATCCGCGTCGTGCCATCGAGCTGTGACTGGATGAAGAGCTTGCGCTCCGTGGACCGGCGGGTGATCGGTCGGTCCATGGCGTTGAGGAAGGTCGACACCACTTCCGCTTGGCGTTGCCCGAGAGGATCGTCGCCGAAGGTAGCAACCTCCGGACCTCCGTCCAGGTGATAGACGATGCTGCGGGGTTGCTCGCTGTTGTCGAGAACGGCGAAATCGTAGGGCGCAGCGAGGGTAAGGTTGGTCATGCCTGGATTCCTTTGGCTGACGATGCAGGGATCGATTGTGGAACGATGAACGGGCAGTGCTGAGATCGTGGCTGTCGGGGCAGCGGCTGGCGTGCGGCCGACGGAAAGCACATCTGGCCGGGTATGCCGATCAGAAGACCACGACCCAGCCATCGTCTCGCACGGAGTGCGTGGTATGGTAGGCGTAGAATGCCCTGTGCTGCTCGTAATGCTCCGCCGTGAGAACGTTCGCGTTGTTGATCGCCTTGCCGTCTTGGTCGAGGACCGTGGCGGTGATGAATGAGGAGCCGGTGCGGGTTCTTATCTTGTAGCCGAGAGCCTTCATGTCCGTTCGGAACTGGGCGATGTCGACGGTGATGCGCGCAGGGCGCGCGAGGGCTGCGGATGCCATGTTCTCGCCTCCTCAGAACACAATGACGCGGCTGCCGTCGGCGACGGCGTTTTGATCGAGGTAGGCGAAAAGAGCCTGGTGCTCGGCACGCTCCTGCTCCGTTGGGCGGGATGGCCGCGCGACCGCGCCTCCAGTGACCTTCTTGGTTTTTCGGCGGTAGAGCGAACCGACGAGAGCGCCGTCTAACTTCTTCACTCTAAGCGAATAGCCCAGCTCGTGGAGCTCGGATTTCGCCGTCTCCAGGGGGACGATCGTTTTACGCATTGCGGAACCTCCTGTGCGAGCCTCAGGAGAATTTCCTCTCCGAAGACCTATCGCACAGGCAGCCCACTATCTGTTGGAGCGAAATGGACGCTGATCAGAAGCGTCGCCTGCCCTCCCCTTCTTCAGATCGCGCAGCGACCCGGCAGAGTCGCTGCCGCCCCGCCGCGCTGAAGTGAGGCTGCGACCTCCTCTGCATGTCGGAAGGCACTCGCCCCGGCAGCGATCGCTGCGCGAGCCTCAAGGTTTTCGCCGGCGGTGAGATGATCATCGGCAAGGACGCGATCGATCACCGCTGCTGCGGCTGGGCAGCGGATTCGCGCTGCGTCCGAAAGATACACGACATCCGCGAGCGATGCCTCGGCCGCTGCGACCCTTGCTGTCGCGCCAGCGGTGAGGAAGAAGGAAGCGCCCAGCCCTATGATGAGCCCGGTTACGCCGGAGACGATCGAAACCGCGAAGAAGCGCTTGGCGCTCGGCGGCTCTTTTTCGAAGGTGAGGGACGCGGACATGTTTCCTCGTGTTCAATCGGGACCTCGGCACGGAGCTAAGGCTGGGTGTTCAGGCGGGACGCCGTTCGCGACCGCCATCTCCCTATAGTCCTTATAGAGCGCGTAGCCTCCTGTGCGGTCGGCTGCTTGTAGACGCCCGTAGATGTAGGCGAGGCGGACCGTCAGGTTGTGGGCGGCGCCACGTTCGAGGAAGCCGGCGCAGGCCGTCGGGGCTTCCTCGCTGCTCAGGTGACACGAGAAGATGATATGGGCTTGGTCAAAGGCCGTTTTCGCGAGGTCGATGAACTTCTCGACGGGGAAGTGGCCGATCGGGACATCAAGGCGCCACGGGCACTCGGCGCAAGGCTTCTTGGGCGGGCGCAGGTCAACGACGTAGGCGCGTGGCAGATCGTCCATCGGGTCCTATTCCTGGTCGGTCGGTCCGGCGGCATCGGTTCGGATCCACTGGCCTCGGCTGCGTTGCACGATGAGGCCGTCTGCTCGAGCGCGCTGGAGGAGCCGAGATGCGACGAGATCTCGGTTCAGGTTCCGGAGACGGCAAGCAGAGGTGAGCGCCTTCGCAACGTCGTATGCTTCGAAATAGTCGACACCCGGGCCAGGGCGCGTAGCGTTGACCCCGGCCTGCAACGCAGGCGTGTCGAGAGTTTGCCCGTCGACGGTCATCGGGCGAGATGGATCCCGCGGCTGAGAGGCGGTGGAGGGATGAAGCCGGGGCATGTCAGGCCTCTTGGTATTTGTCGAGAAGGTGATTGGCGAGCTCCATCGCGCCTTCGCGACGCTGTCTGACGACCCAAGGCTCGATTTCGAGTCCGTTCTCGTCGACTACTCGGACTCCCGTTCCGATCGTCTCGGAGACGGACGAGGCGAGGCCTTCGATTTCGGCAAGGAATTCGTCAGATGTCTGCCTCGGAAGGGCGGGGAAGCATTGATTGCGCTCCCCTGTGCTGTAGGCAAACCAACGCCCGTCGCGCAGTTCGATCGTTCGCAATGCTGTGTCCTCTTCGGGAAGGTGATTATCAGAACCGCTTCGCCCAATGAAAGCGCTGAGCGCCTTCATGCGTGAGGGCGACGGCAGAGGCATCTATCGCCTCGCAACTTGTATCGTCCCAACCGAGCGCTCCCGCGGTACCGCGTCGCCTAAGTGCGTAGAGCTTCTCCGGGTTGGTAGCGTCGGGCAGGCCGAAGTGAGCGCGCCAAGCGTCAAGCGCTTGCGCCATGCCGATCGCCCAGACGTGCAAGTCGCGAGGTTGACGCCGCTTGTTGTCAGCGACGAAGTAGACCTCGGTGCCAGCTTCGGCGGTGCCGATGGGCGCAATGGGTACGACACCGCTCGGCGCCGCGTCGTCGAGAAGTGCGTAGTAGGCGCGCCAGAGTTGGACGGCGTGACTTGAGGTTTCCGCTTCGACATGGAGGTCGAAGTTGTTCTCGATGTCGCCGTGCGCGACGAAGAAGATGTTCATTTTGCCGCTCCAGGTGGGTGGTCTCGGAAGGGGCCAGAGCCTCTTTCCTCAGGCGTCTCGTCTCAGCACCGCCGACCTATTGCTGGAGCCAGCGGCATAGGCTCGGATAGCTGCGGACGGACTCGCACATGCCGCTGGCGACGAGGCCGTTGATGCCGAGATAGGCCCCCAGCGCGAGGCCCCGGCGGATGTCGGCTCCTTCTCCCTCATATTGGTCGTCCGTGATGATGACCGTATCGGGAAGGCGTGCCGCGCGGCCCGCGGCGAAGGCCCAAGCCGTTGCTTCGCATTCACCGGCCTGGAGAACTGACCGGACGAAGTGATCATTCGCGCGGTCAGGATCCTCCTCCACGTGGCGTGCCGCCTCCTCGCACATGTGCAGGAACAACGGCTCAAGGTCATCGCTGGCGAGCTTCCGAAACCGCTCCGGGAGAATGGCTAAATGAGCTGCCTCGTGCAACAGATCGGAAGGGAGTGCTCGAGCTGGATCGTATCGAAGGGTCCCATCGTGAATTTGAACAGCGCTGAGGAAGCCGGCTGCGCCGCTTGCCGGCGCTGCTTCTAGACCGATCGAATTCAAGAAAGACGCCGTCTTGGCGAGCATCTGAGGATCAGCCACTATTTGGTCCATGGTCGCTCGCGAAACCACTGCGTAATGACGTGCTTGACCCCCTGCACCACCGGCCGGGCGTGATGTCCCGTCATGGGGTTTGGCGCGCCGGTGGCTCTGAGGTTGTTCCACAGGACGATCGTGCCGATTGTAGGGCGAATCTCGATACCGAGGTGTGGGAACACCGTTTGGCCGCCCTCTTCGGGCTCGTCGAGGTAGGCCATTGCCGTCCAGGTGCGTTGCCCGGCGACACCGCAGTAGCGCTCGTAGTCGTGGCTCCCCGGTCGGAACCAGTCGCAGTGGAGCTTGAACTCCTGCCCAGGCGCGTATCGCTGGCCCTGCAGCGGCTCGGCGTGGGCTGGATTGATCCCCGTGAGGTCGAAGAGCCCGGCGCGGATGGTCTGCACGAGCGGCAGGGCTGGATCCAGATCGCAGGTCTCGCTTGTTCGGAAAAGAAAGTCTCCATTGCTGTCGGCAACGGTCGAGGGCCGCCGGTCGGCGTCGATCAGGTCGACGATCGCGCGGCATGCGTCCGGAGCGATGAAGCCGGGCGCCACGAAGATTTCCGCTTTCCCGTTGCCGGCAGCCTCGATCAGAGGGTGCGATGCGACCTTCGCTGCGACCGGGGTGATCTTGGCAGCCTTGATCTGCTTGTGAGGCTTCATGATTTCATCACCGTATCTGATTGCATCCTTGAGCTTCCAGTCACGACAGTCGCGGTGCGACGCTCACCAGGCACCCTCACGTGTTCCGAGCGCGCGCGCCCGAGGCACAGAAGGTCAGCGCATCGCCGCATCACGCTCTTGTGCGTGGACGGCCGGATGGCGACGCCGATCAGAGTTCCGGGTCAGTGTCACTCAGAACGATCCGGGCTTTGGAGAAGTCCACGTTGGCGAACACGCTGTTCCGGTGCTGCATCTCCTCGGGGGAGACGCGACCTGAAGCGAGATCGTCGTCGAGAGCGTTCCGCTCGGAAGCCTTCGCCCGCGCCCTCTCAGCAGGGTCGAATCTGTCGACACGCATTCTAGACCTCCTTCGGCCGCCGGGGCTTGCCGGCGGATACGGCAATGTCTGACGATCAACCAGCCCTGCGCTGCTTGGTTGCGACCGTTGGGACTGGAGGTCCTATTCGATCCGGACCGGTTTCAGTGAAAGGGGAACCAGGTCGACGGCGCGGCCGTCGACGGTTTTGGCCATCATCATCTCGCAGCACTCCGGCAGGGCTTCCAGTAGGGGGCGAAGCTGGGCGTCTTGCTCGACGGAGTGCTTTTGGCCGGAAGCGTCGATGCAGAAGATGTCGGGCGCCCAATATCCAGTCGGAAGAGTGAGGTGGATATCGTAGGGACGCGCCGCGATCGTGCCGGCCATCAGGGCGGCGACGCGGCGATAGACCTCGATGATTATCGCGCGGTCTGGATCCGGAAAGGCAGCCAGCTGAGCTCTCGGATCCTGAATGGCATCGACGTGCACGAAGTCGGCCGAGATCTCGACGAGTCGGTCGACGAGCTGCTCGAGCCATCCCACGCCGACGGCGACGTCAGCCGCCTCCTCCGGATAGACGGCGACGGTGGAGTCGAAGATGTATGCCGCGCGGTTGCCGTGGAGCAAAAGCTCGATGCCGATGCCGATCGTGTCGGCGCTGATCCGGATCTCGAAGCCGTCGAGCAGCTGGAGCCGGTGCGTGGCCGGTGCCGAGGGCTTGATCTCACCGACCTGGGCAGTAAGCCGATTGCTGATTGCGAAGATGTCCGCCCGGATCGCGGTGATCGTGTCCGCGTCCGCTTTCCCGAAAACGAGCATCAGGTCGCGGCCCGATCAGAGCGCTCAAGGTCACCGACGAGCCTGAAGGCAGCCTTACCCAGGGAGTCGACTTCGATGACAAAGAGGCCATCTTCGTAAAGGCCGTCGGCGACAACCTTCGAGACCTCGCCCATCGAGTACAGGCTCTGCAGCGTGATGATGAGGCTCTCGAAGCTGGAGAGCGAGGAGCTTCCGACGTCGAAGCGCCAGAGATTGGAGGCCGCGGCGCGATGAGGGCGCGCGTGAGGTGTGATCCGGCCGCGCAAATACTGAGTGATAGAGCTCCGTGCTTTTGGGCTGTCGACGCGGAATGAAACGATCACTGAGTGCGTCTCGATCGGACGTTCGCCAGGCGGAGGGTCGATCTGGCGGGTAGCCATCGCGAGATAATCAGGTGCCGGCGCGATCGCCGCCCCGCTGAAGCGCGCGGCGAGGGCGCGGCGGGCTTCGTCGATGCGGCGAGCATCGTCGTCGGACACGGACACCGGCCTGTTGGTCGTAAGGGAGGCAAGGTCCGGATGCTGTGAATGCGAGCAGCAATCGTCGCTATAGCAGATGTGCATGAGGTGCTCCGAGTGGATCAGGCTGCAATCGCCGCAGGAACGGGGTTGTCGAGCGACTCTCCCTTGATGAGAGCGACGAGAGCCTGCCCCGACACGAACCGAACGTCGCCGGTGGCGTTGTCGCGCGACTTCCTGCCGGTTCGGCCGCAGTGAATGAATAGGCCTGGTTGGCCGCGATGTGCGCAGACGCGACTGAAGTCTGCAACGTGCTTCGGATCAATGGATCGCGAGTAGCGCTTGGTTTGCACAAGGCACCAGGAGCCATCGACGTGAATCTCACCGTCGACGCCACCGTCACAGGTGTAGCTATGGTTCCGCCGGACGGCGTGGCCCGCAGCGCTGGCCGCGTCGAGGACGAGCTCTTCAACGGCGTGGGGGTTCATCTTGCGGAGGTAGGCGATGATCGCCCCGTCTGGCATGTCGCGAACGCGGTCGAGCGCGCGCTCAGATTGCCCACGAACTTTTCGATGGTAGGCGTTCGGCCGGAGCTTTTGCCAGATGCCAACCCAGATCGCGGCGATTGCCGTTATGCCGATCAGAAGAACGAGAATGCGAGGATCCACGAATCATCCTTCAAAGTGGTGCGGTTCGGTCTCCGTGAGCGATTTCTCGATGTCGCGGCAGAGATCCTGAACGTCTATGTCTTGTAGAGGGAAATCCCAGGCGAGGAACGCAAAGCCCTGCCCTGCCAAGCCATCGACCTCGTGCGGCGAGTGAGGATCGATCTTGAAGAAAGTCCCGACGTCGAGAGCGGCCGACGTGTCCTGCGTATGGAGGATGGGATGACCGTCCGCGAGGATGACGACACCTACGGAATGGTGGGATCGGTCGGGAATGATGTGCGTATCGACATGCTCTTCAACGCGGCCCGCGACGAACCAGATGTCCGTTCCATACTGGAAGATTTCGTCTGGGCGGGCGGACGCGTGTTCCAGCACCGCTTCGCGAAGCGCTTCGGTCCAACGTGCGGGGACGGATACGCCGTTGGGGACAGTGATCGTGCCTGCGCTTGCGTGCACCGGGGAGATCCCTTTCAGTCTGTCCTCGCCCGTAGCCGCCTGATCGCGAGCTCGTCGAGAATATCCGGAGCCTCCACCGCGATCAAAGTCTGATCTGAACGGAGGCAGTAATCGCCGAGCACCGCGGCAACGTCGCTTGCGAGGCGCCGATCGGAGTCGATGCCGAATACCACGATGATCTGATCGGGCCGGCGGGTGTCGAGGAGGCCGCGCAAGATCTCTTGCGCGGCCCGAGGGTCCTGATGCCAGTCTGAAATGATCAGAACACCGTCGTTCGACCCGTCGGAACGGACGCGTTTCAAGAACGCGATGGTGTCTTCGAGGATAGCAGCGTCGGGAGCGTCCGCGACGTCCGTGGGCAAACATTGTAGTTGAAAAAGACGTGCTGCCGCACGGATCGTCTCCAGGAGGCCAAGGCCAGGCTTCGAAACGCTTATGACGATCGGGGCGTCGCTGCCATCGAGGACACGCTCACCAATAGCGCGCGTCAGGCCGCAGGCGAATTCGCATCGGAGCCGGCGTGCCGCGGCCGCGATTTCCCGGTAGCTTGGTTCAGGCATGGATGCTCCAATGGTCTGGCGAAGCGCCGGCGGGCCGCCTTTCCTTCTCGCCTTTTCGTCGAGAAACATGCTGACTTTGCAGGGATCTGGGCGCAGCATGACGACTCAAGCAAAGGAGAAGGCCAGTATGCATTCACCTCACCAAGCTTCACTCCAGACCCGTCACGAGGCGCTTGATAGGAAGATCTCTGCGGAGGCGGGGCGGAGGGTTCCAGACCTGGCTGGGATCGCGACATTGAAGAAGCAGAAGCTGCGGTTGAAAGATCAGCTCCAGGGCCATTGATCCAGAGGGACTGACATAGGAAGGGCCGGCGGCAGGGATGCCACCGGCCCTCTTTCTTTTGTGCTCGGGGCGATGTCTCAGAATTCGTTCCAGTCGTCCACGGCCGTGGCGAGGTTCGATTGCAGAGCAAGAGCAGTATTGCCTCGCACCTGCGGACGGGGAGCGGCCTTGCTGGGCTTCACGGCCGCGACCGGCGCCGCGCCGGTTGTTCCGGTGTTGAACCGGCCAACCAGCCGGGTAAGTCCGGTGGCTTCGTCCGAGAGGCTCTTAGCCGCTGCGGTGCTTTCTTCGACCATCGCGGCGTTCTGCTGGGTCACCTTGTCCATCTCGGTAATGGCGGTGTTGACCTGAGCGAGAGCCGAGCTCTGCTGATCGGCAGCCATTGCGATCTGAGACACGAGGCCGCTGATCTCGTCGACGGAACCAATGATGCGCCCGAGTGCCTTGCCGGCTTCGCCGACGAGACCGACACCATGGCCTACCTGTCGGGAGCTGCTCGAGATGAGGGCAGTAATCTCCTGCGCTGCATCGGCCGAGCGCTGAGCAAGTGCTCGCACTTCGTTGGCGACGACGGCGAAGGCACGGCCGGCTTCACCGGCGTGGGCTGCCTCGACTGAGGCGTTGAGGGCGAGCAGGTTGGTCTGGAAGGCGATCTTGTCGATCACCTCGATGATTTTGGTGATCTCCTGGGAGCTCTTCTCGATCTCGGCCATTGCCGTGACGGCGTCGGAGACGGTTTTGCTGCTGGCCTGTGCGTCCGCCTGGGTCGCCTGAACGAGCTTGTTCGCCTCGTTAGCGCCGGCAGCGCTGTTTTGGACCGTGGCGGTGATTTCCGTCATCGCGGCGGCTGTCTCCTCGAGACTAGCAGCTTGCTGCTCGGTGCGCCTCGAAAGATCTTCCGAGGCGTCGCTTATCTCGCCAGAGCCGCCGTGGATGTTGGTCGTCGCGCGCGAGATACCAGCCATAGCCTCCTTCAGCTCGCGTACGGCCGCGTTGAAATCGATCTTCAGCTTCTCAAACTCGGGCGGGAACGCGACCGCCATCTCATAGGTGAGATCGCCGGCGGCAAGCGCCGAAAGGCCCTCGGCGAGCGCAGTGGTAACGCGTTCCTGAACTGCAGCCGCCTCGGCTGCTCGGACCCGTTCTTTCTCGACCACTGAGGAGCGGAAGGTGTCCACGGCTCGTGCGATGCCGCCGATCTCGTCCTTGAGGTCAAGGTTAGGCACGGGTGCCTCGGGATTTTTAGACAGGTCTCCGATCGACTTCGCCAGCCCATTGATGGGTTGGACCACCTTGCGGGTCACCACGAAGAACGATGCGCCGATCGCGCCGATGCCCATGAGAGCGAACAGCATGCCAATGGTCATGTATATGTCGTTGCTGGCGCCGCTCGCTTTGACTTCGGTGCCGGCGGCCTCGATGTTGAACTTGGTCAGGGCGCCGACCGCATCCGAGATCGGCTCGACGGCGCGAGCGGTCTCGCTCTCCCAGCCATTGAGTTCCTCCAGGTTGCCGCTCGCGAGGATCCGCTCCAGCTGATCGAGATCCCGCTTGCCGTCAGCCAAGGCTTTTGTGCCCGCCTCGGCAAGGGCGAGCTCGCGCTCGTCCATTGGAGTCGCGAGGTAGCGCTTATAGGCGGCCTTTCCTCGGATGCGGCTGTCGTGCACTGACTTCAGGCCATCGGCAAAGGACATGTCATCGTTGCGAACCTTATGACCAACCTCGACGACGCCGAGAGCGTAGGCATCCTGCGTCTCCTTGAGGTCGTTCAGCGCGACGACGCGGGCTTCCATGAGGTTCTCGAAGGCCGCGTCGTTGGATCGGCTGGAGAAGAAGCTAAGGGCAGCCATCATAAGGATAGCCCCGGCAAGGAAGCCGAGGCACGACAAAAGCTTGGTGCGAAGAGTCATCGCGGATGCGTCTTTCTGCTGTTTGCTAAGCCGCTGACGGCCGAGTATCAGAAAGATCATAGACACGGATCAGCGCGAGAACCGCCGGAATATGGAAATATGCCGTGCTCCCGAGGGGATGCCGACGCGCGGAGTGCTCATCTGGGAAACCGCAGGAAGATTCGGTCCGGCCGGAACACGACATAGCTGTCCTCTGCGGCTTGCCGGATTCGGGCGAGGCGGCGGCCGGCTGCGTGGAGTTGTTGCTGGAGCGCGAGCCACTGGGAGCTTTGATAGGGGTGGAGCCCCATTGCCGTCCTGATTTGCTGCTCTTCGTGGGCGGCGTCGGAAAGCCCGGGCCCTTCGCCGCGGTTGGGGTAAACTAACCCATCGTAGCCGCAGGCAAGGAGATGATTCCGGATCTGCGCGTGCGTGGGTTTCTCTCGAAGATCATCCAGACCAGGGATGTTCGCGATATAGAGCTCGTCCATGACCCGATCGGGCGGCCAGGTGCCTAGGTCGTCGATCCGCAGGGGGTTGCTCAAATCAAGGAGGACCGGGATCGTGGCAGCCGCCTCGATGGGCTTGCCTTGCAGCAGCTTCCAGTTGAAGCGATCAGCTGCTTGAGCACGGGTGCCGAAATGGATGCCCATGTCGCGCCGGGCGATGCGGAAGCGGGAGAAGCCCGCTTTCGTGGTAAGATGATAGGCCTCGATCATGTCATTCGGCTCGACCCGATCGGTGTGGCTCGGAGGATGCAGAGAGGTACGACATCAAGCGGCGTGCGCGAGCGCGGGGCGTGCGGCGCGATATCGAGCTATCCCGACCGCGTCCAAGGCGCCGGTCAGCGCGGCAATGGGCCAGGCGATCCTTGCGGCCGCGGCGATCTCCGTTTGACTATGCTTGCACATCTGGAGGCGTTGGAGACGCGCCGCGGTGATGATGTCTGTCGTACCGTCGTCGGTGCACCCACCATTCTGGCGCCAGCGCAAGCTCCACTCCGAGGCACTGTGAGCCCCTTCTATATCGTAGACGGTCTCCTGGCTGTAGACGCCTGCGTGGACAAGGGAGTGGAGGCGAACGCGCCGACCTTTGTCGTCCTTCGGATCCGTGACGGCGTAGAGGTCTCCGCCGGCGATGCCTTGGAAAGCAACCGCAAAGACATCGCAATTTCCGGCCGTGTAGATTTGGCTGAAGGTCGATCCGTACGATCCATCGGGAGACGGAAGCGCAATGAGCGCGTCGATGAAACTCCCGAGGTCGCAGATGTGGGAGCAATCCAGTCGGTTTATCCTGGAGTGACCCTGCATAAGGTCCACGGTGGAGCCGGTACCGTGACAGGCCAGCCATTGGCTGAGGCGGTCTTCGTCATCGATGGCAGCGGCTGGGCCGGCATCGTCGTTTGCTCGGAGCCAGAAGGGGTCGAGGGAGGTCTTTGCTCGAGCGGACATAGAGCTTTCTTCCGGATTGTGGATCTAGACTGCAGATCCCCATCCTTGCGCACGGCCCCTGTCAGGCGGCGAGTTCGACTCGGTTCCGGCCGGCGCGTTTCGCTGCGTAGAGAGCCGCATCCGCCCGCTTGAAGAA
Organism: Sphingosinicella sp. BN140058; assembly: GCF_004135585.1. NCBI lineage: Bacteria > Pseudomonadati > Pseudomonadota > Alphaproteobacteria > Sphingomonadales > Sphingosinicellaceae > Sphingosinicella > Sphingosinicella sp. BN140058. Next base: position 288,964 of record NZ_CP035502.1, read on the forward strand.
AGTGTCCACGGTATCGGATTCCGGTTGAAAGCCCGCGACCCCGATACTGGCTGTGATGGGGATCGAGAGATCGCCATGGATAACTGGCATGGCGGCGATTGCCAACTTGATGCGTTGGGCAGCGTCAACCGCACCCGATCGAGCCGTAGCCGGGAGGATCACTACGAACTCCTCGCCGCCCGTGCGGGCAAGACCGTCCACTTCGCGGATGGCAGCTGAGATGCGCCGACAAGCCTCCTGCAGGACCACGTCGCCGACGTCGTGCCCGTATTTGTCATTCACGAGCTTGAAGTGGTCGAGGTCGACGGCAAGCAGCGAGAGCGGCTGGCTGTAGCGCTTGGCGCGCTCGGTCTCGCTTTCGATCATCTCGTCGAAGGCGCGGCGGTTCAAGGCTCCCGTCAACGCGTCATGCGTGGCCATGTTCTGGAATTTGCGCTGGAGCGTGATGTCCGTGAACGTCCAAAGACGTCCCGAGAAGTCGTCGTTTGCAATGGAGCGACGCTCGACCTTGTAGGCGCGGCCGTTGTGCACCGTCTCCAGGCTGACGGTGGCCGAGGGGTCTCTCATAAGGGATCGTTGCGCATCGACATTGCCTTGCGCGTTGATCAGTCGAGCCATCGCGGTGGCGAGTTCCGCGCTTGTCGGCTGTCCCGAGTTGAGGCCGAGGAGGAGCTTGGCCCCGTCGTTCGTGATGATCTCCCCGTCGTGGTCAGCGAAGACGATCGGGAGTGGCAATTGCTGGATCAGCGCATCAATTTTGCGCGAGTGTTCGGCCTGGCGAACGGTTGCTGCTCCTGCGTCGAGAAGGAGAGATATGATCTCGCCCGCCCATGCCAAACGGTCGAGATCTGGAGGGACCGAGCCGATGGTTGCGGCCAGGACATGTGCGGAATGACGGGGCACGGGTGCCGCGGCGGCAAAGGTGGGTCGGCCGCGACATGCTACCGTCCACGCGACCGGGAGTCGCAGCTTCTCAGTCGGGAGGAGGACGGGTTCGTCCGCGAGGAGCTGAGGAGGGACGCGAAGCTCGGTCCCGACTAGTCCGGCGCCCGGGGTGCAGTCCTCAACGCGGACAGTATCGTGGGAAAGCGATGTCGTGAGGACGACAAGACTGCCCGCGAGAGCTTCCTGGACAAGGCTCAGAAGGCCGCCGATGGACGCGAGGGCACGAGACCCCTTCGGCGCTGAAAATTCAACTGAGGTGGGCATTGAGGACCTTGGTGACTTCGTCGGGAGCCGAGAGGTGCGGGAGGTGGCCGGCGCCGTTGAACCAGGCCAACGAGCTGCCTGAGATGTGTTCGGCGAGGTAGTGCCCGACCTGCTCCGGTACAGCGACGTCACCGCGCGACTGAACGACCAGCGTCGGGACCGACACGAGGTGAAGAAATTCGCGAAGGTCAGATTGGAAGATCATGCGGGCAATATGCGCGGTGACGTCCGGGCGCATCGACAGCAGTCCGTCCGCGAAGTCGAGGACGGCGCTGGGTGTATCGGCGCCAACCACCATGGGGGCGAAGCCCGCGACCCACAGCTGGTAGTTGTCGTCCATCGCGCGGAACAGGGCGTCGAGGTCGCTTTGCTCGAAGCCGCCGGTGTAAGCTCGGTCGTTCAAATAGCGAGGCGACGCATTGAGCAGGATGAGACGATCGAAAAGCGATGGCGCCTCTATCGATGCCAGAGCCCCGATCATCCCGGAGACCGAGTGCCCGACGTAGGTGCAGCGATCGATACCGAGCTCGTCAAGAAGCGCCAGCAGATCGTCCGCGTAAGCGGCGATCGACGAGTAGCGATCCGGGCTGAAGTCATCAGGCAGCAGAGGGCCGGCGCCGGGCAGGTCGAACGTGACTGCGGTGTAGAGATCAGGTAGGTCGGGAATGACCTTCGACCAAGAGCTCTGATCGGTTCCGAGCCCGTGGGAAAAGACCAGGATCTTTGGTCCCGCTCCGAAGGTCTTGACCCTGTGGCGATGGGCCAGCGGCCCGGTGAGATTCAGGGCCTGCTCGGAGAGCAATTGTTGAGAGAATGACATTCGCTATCTCGATCGGTTCGCTGGCAAGCCGCGTGGCTGCGCGGCACGAGCGGGTGGCGCTCAGGAAAACATGCGGCTTGGCCTCTCCACGCCAGCTAGTGGCCGCATCTTCGTTAACGTCTCGCCAAGGCGCAGGTCCGGAAAGATCCCAAGAAGGCGTGGCCTAGCGCCTGCGGTTGGTGCGCTTCTGCTTCGGTCGACTCCTGTGATCGGCCGCCTCAGGCCGCGGTTCCAGCCGCGCGGTCCCGCTCGGAGATGTCCTCGACCTGGCAGGGGGCGAGATGAATTGGATGGCCGGATTGAATGAGGTCGCCATCCCACTTCTCGATGGTGTCGAGCTTCGCAAGAACGTGGACTCGGGGTCCCGGCTCGGTGCGGAAGCTGAAGACGTTGTAACCGACGATCCGGGCGATGCGTCCGACGTCGATGCGGGTCCAATTCGACGTCTTCTCGCTTTGGATGATGCGGATCGGGGCGCCGATCGGCGGCAGGTAGCGGATGCTTTGCTGTTGATCAGGCTGCAGCGGCATGGTCGGCCGGCGTTGCGAGGGCTTCGCTGGAAGCGGTTCGCTCTTTGACCCGCGGAAGATCGACTCCGCTCGGGTCCCATTCCACCCGGGTTGCAAGCCAAGCCGGGCACCACTCCCAATCGAAACTGTCGTCGAAGGTGCCGCTTTCGTGGGCAGCGCTCCACTCGAGGTCGCACCGCTCGGCGAAGGCCTGCACGGCGTCTCGGAGCGCGCAGGCGCCGTGATTGTGCGAGGCTGCCAATATGAGCGCGCGTATTGCCGATGGAGCGCCGCTATGGCCGCTGATGACCTTGAGAACCTCTTCCCAGAGGCACATGGCGGCGCTGGCGATCTCGCCATCGACGTCCAGCATGGCCGCGATCCGCCTGCGGAAGGGTTCGGCGTCCGCTTGCCTTTCGAAATCAACGATGGCGTGTTCCTGGCGCGCTTCCGTAGAGCGTTCGGTTACGAGGACGGCGAAGTGGTGGGCGGCGGGATCGCCGGCGGCCAGCTCCTCCCCACGATCACCGATTGCGACGATGCGCAGGGACCGCCGGTCGTAGACCTTGGGGTAGTGCAGCAGCTCGAGCGCCGCTGGATAGCGGCGAAGGGGTACGTGGGTCATGTTGTCTCCGGGTGAGGGGCTTCGTCACCAATCAGGCGGCAGCGGAGCCGATGGCGAGCGGCTTGAGCTGGCGGTCATTCCAGGAGCTGCAGCCCCCGCATTGCCACTGCTGCCAGGTGCGCTCCGTATCGTCGGCGTTGATGTCCGTCGCGTCGCCGCAAAAGCCGCATTCGGCAAGGTCGGGTTGTGACGAGCGTGGCGCGTCCTGGGCGCCCGGAGCGATTTGGTGAGAAGCGGTCGTGGTTGGATCGGACCAGATGACGCCGCGAGTGCGGCTCTTGAGCACGTAGTTGCCGCCGAGGCAGACGTAGCGTGGCTTTCGGCGGTTGTTGGCGGTGCGCCACCTCATCGGGTCTTCCTTCTGGCTGCTACGAAGCGCGTTGGTCCTCCGGCCGGCATTTTCCTTGCCGCCCGTGTCCCCTCCTCTCTGACTGAGCAAAAGCCGCAATCAGGAAGTCGAGGCGTGCTTCTTTGCGCGCTCGGCGTCGTCAGCATCTGCAGCTGCCTGAGCACCGGCAAAGGGGCGCTGATCCTTCGGAGCGTAGTGGGTCGGCTCGAAGTCGATCTCCTGCGCCCAGCTCTGCCCAGTCTCGCCGGTCGGGTCGATCGGGTAAGACCAGAAGTCGCTGACCCATTGGGCCGCCGCATAATCGGCGCCGCGACGGACGAGCTGGCGGTCGCCATCCTTGGCAGCTTCATCGATCGGGATGAACGCGCGCGGCGGATCGAAGGTGGTGTCCATGTCGTAGGGCAGGTCGCCCAGATTGGAACGCGGGCTGATCATGAGCGGGTCCTTAAGCGAAAAGGCTGGCCTGGCGGGCCTGCTGGTGAACGAAGAGCGCCTCCTTTTGTCGATACTCGTCTCGCGTCAGGAAGATCGCGAGCCGGTCTAGCGGGTCGCCGCCGGCTTCTGGTCCGAACCGCTCGATCTCTCGGGCAAACGACTTACCATCCTTGAGGCGGGAGCGGACGCCGTCTGCGGTGTGGAAGAGCGGCTCGCCGATGCGGTTTGAACCAAGCGAGAGCCAGCGGTCTTGGGCGACGGGCCGATTTGACTTGCGGGGCATAGCTTCCTGTTCTTTCGGCGGCTCGGGCACGGTCCTCGTCCAGCATGGCGTTGCTGAGGCGGAGGAGGGCGTCATCAATCTCGTCCGGTAGCCCGCCCTTGAAGCGCGCGATCGCCGGCACGTCCCCGGTTTCGAGGGTGCCGTGCAGGTCCTCGCGCTCCTGCGCGCGCAGATTCCTCCATTTCTGGATGTCGTAATCGCCGAAAAGGAGACCCTGCAATGACCGGGCTTGTAGGCGCCCGACCGAGAAGCCGGCCTCTTGAAGGAGACGCATGGCCTCGGTGCGAGCTTGGCGAGGATCGCTGCCCCAGAATTTGAACTCCCAGGAGGAGTTCCGGCGAGGCGCAGGGGCATTCGTGTCGAGCAAGGATAGGCTCCTTCGGCGTTTACGCGTCGAGCTAAGCGGCTGCGGCCGACGGCTGATACGAGCGTCGCCCGAGCCGCCAGCCGCGATTGTAGTCCTTGTGCGCGGTGGCTTCGGTGTCGGCAGGATAAGGATTGGAGCTTCTCGGCTTGCCCTTCTCGCCGGCGAACACGCCGCGCCCGTAAGGCGTCATCAACGTTTCCGCCTCTTCGAGGCCGATCGGGACGTAGAGCGCGAAGTGCAGGTCACCGCCATCCTGAAGCCGCCCATAGTTCAGGCTGTCTGCGTCGAGGAGCGCGGTTTGAACCCATTGCTGCGCCAGGCGTGTGCTTGCCTGAGTGCGGTAGACCAGCCCGCCAAAGTCATTGAAGGGTTCGACCGACAGGATATCTTTGGCGACCAGCTCGTCGAGAGCGGCTTGCAGGCGATCGCTGGGCTTGGATTCCCGAAGACCAAGGTGGAGCTTGGTGGCCAATGCAAATGTCGAGCCCGCGATTAGGATAGCGTCGTCGCCGAGGCCGTCGAGGGTCATCTCCGGGCGTGGTTGGCGGTCGGACATATCGAAGAGAACTCCTTGCGGCGCTTGGCGCCTGTCGTTGATGGCAACTTAGGATCCGAGGACGCGAGTGTCGTCAGTGTGGACCTCGCCGCTCAGGACATCAACGACGCGATCGCCGTCGAGAGTCAGGACATCCATGTTGTTGAGCTCGATCTCGTCCAGATCGCCGCAGGCGTCTTCGTCGTCGTTGGCTCCCTCGAAATGCTCCACGGCGATATGGTGCTTCAGGAAGTTTCCCGACGGCAGGCGAAGGCCGGAGACGACTCCGGTGGGCGCGAGCACGACTTCGGTGCCCTCCGGCACATCGTATTCCTGGGTCACGGTGACGAGAATCTTGGGCATGAAGGAAGTTCCTGTTTCGACAGATGATGATGGTGCGGTGGTCAGGCGGCCAGCTTCTGTTCGCCTGAGTTGTTGACGTTGAGCAGGTCGTCGTTGCCCAGCGGAATGACCTCGGAGGGCGCCGCGGGAGCGAGCTCGAGTGCCTTCATCACCTGCTTGCCGACCGCCCGCGCGAGCAGGGGCGGAATCGAGTTCCCGCATTGCCGATAAGCGAGGATCTTGATGCGGGACAGGCGGAACCAGTCCGGGATCGAGTGCAGGCGGCAAGCTTCGCGGGCCGTGATCACGCGGGTCCCCTTGGTATGGATCGGAACGACCGCCGTGAAGCTTCCATGGTCCGCGTTCGAGCCGGCACGAAGGGTCAGGCTGAGGCCTGCCGGATCCAGCCGGTGGCGCCGGCTGATCTTCTCGTTCCCGCCGGGAGCAGTTGCGCTGAAGCGCTCGATCGACTTGGCTTCGTGGACTGTGAGCTGCGAGCAGGTCAGCTGTCCGCGGCGATGGTCGCGCTTGTAGCTGAGGTCGTCGGCATCATTCTCGAGGCCGGTCATCATGCGTCCATAGCGGCTGGTCGGGGCTGTGAAGCCGGCTTCCGCCCAATCCTGGTGCCAGAGTTCGGGAAACTCGTCGGCATCGGGGAGGCCGTCAAAGGCGTCGCCGACGGTGGGTGTCGGGTGCAGCCACATGTCCCCGCCTTCGCCGTGGGTCGGCTGAGGGTATTCGGGCGCCTGGCAGTCGTTGCGGTGGATGAGGAGGAAGACGCGTTCGCGTCGCTGCGGAACGCCGAAATCGATCGCTCGCAGAACTCGGGGCTCTACGAGGGAATATCCGGCCCGATGCAGCCGCTCGCGGATGTCGTCGAGGATCCAGGCATTTTGCTGCTGCAGGAGGGTGGGCACCTGCTCCATGACGATCATCTTCGCTCCGAGGCCGGTCGCGTGCTCGATGAAGCTACCCATTAGGAGGTTGCGGGAGTCATTGGGGTCCCGCTTGCCGATCGAACTTATGCCGGGACAAGGCGGACCGCCCAAAATCGTTTCGATGGGGCGACCCACCGCTAGGCAGTCGACATCGGCGTTGGTCGGGAGCGCCGCCCTGATTGCCTTTTCCTGGTTCTTCATGAGGTCAAGCGTCAGGGCTCGCCCATAGCTGAACAGGTAGTCGTGGGTCGCGGTGTTCACTGGCTCGTTGTCGACCGCGACGTTGATGTCGAAGCCTGCCTGCTCAAAGCCTAAGGAGCCACCGCCAGCGCCGGCGAAGAGGTCGACCAAAGCGCCGCGGCGGGTTGGAAGGTCATGGGTCATCGAAAAACAACCTAAAGTCTGTTCGAAACAGGCATATGTTCGAAAGTTGGCTTACCGGAAGAGCAGCGCGCCGAGGCCTCTGCCAGATCGTTGGCGGCGGGGATCAGTGGCGCGAACCAGTTGGTCGACGGCATCGCGATCGAAGCCCGGCATCGGGGGAAGAGCCGCGACGACGTCCGCCGGCACCGCGTCGATCCACTCGAGGGCCGCGACAAGGCTGCTGTGAAGGGTTAGTTCGCTGTCCGGGCGCTCGTCGTCGCTCTTGTCGCGCGGAAGTGCTGAGATATCGGCGTCGAGGGCAATGGAGCCATCGGCCGCACGCACAGTGACGCGGGCGCCGCTCCGCCCCGCGATCGCGGCGAGCGCGGTCTCCGCGGCTGCTTCAGCGTTAGGAGCGAAGGCGTCATATGAGATGGCGACGGCGAATTGATCGCCCTCGCCGCTGAGGATGGCGGACATTGTAAGCCTCGGTCAGTCGATGTCGGGGAGTTCTTCGCTCAGGACCTCGCGATGCTGATCGTCATCGATAAAGAGTGCGGCATCGGCACCCGCGGCGGAGCCGAAATCCGGGGTGCTGTCGAGTGCGACGCTGTCGGCGTCGATAACCCCGGAGGCCATCGCGCGGGCCTGGGCGATCGCGTCTTCTCGTGTGGCGGCCTCGACGGTTTTTCGCACGAAGCGGCGAACGTTGTAGCTGAACGTGGCTTCAAAGGACTGCATATCGACTCCTGATCGGGCTGCCGGGATGAGCCGGGGGGCGTGTCGGCTGGTGTCAGCCTCCGAGGTCCGCGACTGATTAGTCACCGATCGCCTTTCCTCCCCGCTCCTCTTCGTGCGTCCAGATCTCGTCCTTCTCCACTCGGGCGAAGCCGAAGTGATAGACCCGCTCGCCGCGATGAGCGCAGAAGTCCCCGCCCTTCCCGCACAGGCGTTCAAGGCCAATCAGGATGAGCGCCCACCAGGGTGTATCAGCGCGAAGAATGCCGCGCCGGCGCTGCCGAACTGCGCCGTAGATGTATCCGGAGGTCAGGTATGCGAGGCCGAGAAGCGCGAGCACGGTCAACCCGATCAGGGTCCAAACGGTGACGACGCCGACAGGGCGATAGCTCGCCTTGATGAAGGATATGAGCACCGATCCGTCAGCCATGTTCTTCCTCCCCGTCCGTACCGGGCTGCGTATCGCCCTCGGCCGGCGCAACGGCAAAGCCGAGCCAAACTGGCCCGAGGCAGAGAGCGAGCCCCTTCCCGTAGCCGGTGAGGAGCTCGACGCCGGCGTAGAAGGAGGTGGGGGAGAACGCGGCAGCGAGAATGAACGAGGTGCCCTTGAGCCGCCAGGCTACGTGGCGGTTCCAGCGACTTGGTGTCGTGATATCGATCCGCACGAAGGGCCGTCGGAGCGACATGAGCTCGCTTGGTGCGGGGGGAGCGCCCGCCAGGAACGAGTCAAGGATATCGCCTGCTTTCCTGAGGCGTGCAGCTTCAGCTTCGAACTTCTTGTCGTGGTCGTAGACAGCCCAGAACTGCTCATGCTTCGCCATGCCGCGGCGGGCTATCCTGAGTGCGCCCCAAGCCCAGCTGGTCGACGACGAATCATAGGCGGAGCCGCACAGATAAGCGAGTTTCGACGCGTTCTCTTGTCGAAGCTCCGCTTCGATCGAACCGCCCTGCGCGAGCTGGAGCCACGCGAGCGAGGTGTCCAGGAAGTGTTCGCGTGCGTCGTCCAACGCGTTCCGGAGAGCTCTGTCCAAGCCTGCAGAAGAGCCGGTTGCCGCCGGCCGGGCGATGATGTCGAAGTCGTCGCCGCGGGTGGGTTCGCCGCGGATCTCCAAGGGCGCCGAGCAGCACTCGCAGGAGAATGGCTGGAACTCTTCACGGAGGATCTCGTACGAAATCATGTGCTGGAATTCGCAGAATGGGCACACGACGAAGTGCGCCGATCGCGTCTCGGTGGTCGTTGTCATATCGGGTCCGCTCTTCAGGTCTGCGCAACCGCAGCGTTGCTGCGGCTCGAGGGCGACGGGAGCAAGCGAGCAAGCGGAAGGTCGCTCTCCGGCACGTCCGATCGTTCGAGTGCTTGGGAGGGAAGCGTTTGAACCAGCATAAGAGACTTTCCTGATTACGAACCGGAAGCTGCACGTGCGGCAGCCTCGGCAAGGGCGGATGTTTCGGCGCGCTTGAGGTCTCGGAAGAATCCTTCCACGATCACTTGATCTACGAGTTGGTCTTGGCAGTCCGGTCGGTCACCGATGGTGCTCGCGATCTTGATGACCTCGCCGAGCTGCGCTTCGAGGCCATGGTGGTAGAGCGAGCCGTGATAAGCTCTGCCGCGTAGCGCAAAGGTGCGTGCCGCCAAGTCGGGGAGCCTCGAACCGACCCGCTTGCGCCAGGCGTAGTGCTGTCTGCGTTCGTCCCGGGCGGCGCGTTCGCGATCGGCTGATAGCGCCACTCCCACTGTCTCAGCGCTGTGCGCAGTCAGGCCATCCATTTTTCCTCCAGTCCTCAGAGTCTCCGAGGAAGAACCGATGGGCTGGTCTGGATAGCGTTGGCCGCCGCGAGGGGGGAGCCGCCCGGCGGCCAACGATCCTTCGCCTGCGGTCTGTCAGGATAGATCGCGGCGGAGTTCTTCAAGGGGTGGTCTTCCTGTTTTAGGAAGAACGAGCAATGGGACCAACCTGGCGGCAGGATTTTTCAGGAGTCCTTCAGCTCCCGAGGGAAGGCTCTGGTTCGGCCCGTGCGAAGCTAATCGGCGGTAGGCGGTGTCGATCAGAAATCTGCTTATCGAAATCAGGAACGAGCTGCCTGAAGGCGGAGTGTGCTCGTATGAAGGTTTCGAAAAACGGTTCATTGCCCCGTGTCTCGGCCAGCACGAAGTCCCAATGAGAGCTGTCGCTTGGATAGCCGTAGCGGATCAGGAACCTGAAACCGCGCGGAAGCACTTGGACGCCGGCGGCCTGGATCTCAACCGCTCGCGGGTGGCTGCTGTTGAGGCTCGTGGCGAGGGTCATCCCTTTCGAGTCGACCAGCATCCGACGGAGCATTTGATCGGCGCTGCCGTGCGGCGAGGCGCCTCTAAGATGGCGCCAGCTGGCGCCGCGGTGTGGCGCGACGATCTTGAGAGTGCCGCCCAGCTTGTAGCCGACGGCTTCACGCCACTCCTGGTAGAACGGGTAGCCGCGCGCGAGGAGAGCGAATTGGAGACGCTCCTTCAGATCGCCTAAAGAGAGGACTGGCTTGTGATCCCAAAGTGCGAAGGGGTTAGTCGAATAGCCGCCGTCGAGAATGTGGCTCAGCTTCTGCGTGTGCCAGGTGCAGCGCTGCTCGTACCCCTCGCCGGATGCGACGAGGTGGCGGAAGATCTCGAAGGCCTGATCGACTTCGAGCGGGAAGAAGGACCGGTCACTGGCGACGAGATCGTCGACCGCTACCTCGAACGTGTGGCGCAGTGGCTTGCCGGTCCGGTCCTGCTCGAGAGATAGGATCTCGACCGCCTCGCGGGACCAGCCGCTCCAGCCGTTTTCGTCTCCATGATGGATAAGGCTGTCCCAAAGGGCCGTTGGTCGACTGGAAGCCTGGGCGCGAGCCTCCTTGGCGCTCTTGGCGTATATGAGGATCGCAACCTCGGCGGTCACCGTTGAGTAGAGATGAAGCGCCCAATAGCCGTCCTCCTTGGACGGCGGCAGATGAAAGACGGGAGCGCTTGTGCTCGTGATGCGCCAGTCTCGGGCAAACGGGCGCGGCAGCGGGCATGCGGCCGCGGCCTCGAGGACCTGGTCGTGCGTGTGAGCATGGGCCGGGAGGCGAAGGTAGCGACGAAACTGGCGGCACTCGCGGAGCTTTGCGACAAAGCGGGGCATGGCTGGGATCCTGTTCGGGCATGATCGCGAGCGCGAGCTGGGCGATCTCAGGGTATTTTAGAAGGGACGTGGCGATGGTTGGCTTTCTGAGGAGATCAGACGAGGTCAGAACAAAAGCCCCTGCCCTCGCCGATCGACCTCCTGCGCGCGGCCGACAATGAAGATTTCGTCGTCGTTCGCCTGGAACAGCTTTCGGATGCGGGGCTCGCCGCCCGTCCAGTCGACGACGAGTTCATTGAGGTAGCCCGCGCGGCCGGCCGACTTGACGAAGTTGCCATGCTCGTCCGCCTGGTAGCCGGTCACCGAAAACGCGCGGAATCGTCCATAATAGATGACCGGTGTGACGTGGCCGACCATGTAGGGACCGCTGTTGTAGCTCGTCTTGATGAGCGTCCCGGGGGTGATGAGATCCGCGACGTTGGGGCGACCGGGATCCTCCGAGCGCAGATCAGCGTCCGCCGGCGGCGCAAGTCCGAGTGGGCACTGGTGGTTGTGACCGCTCAGGGCGTGTTGGTAGGTGCTACCGGGACGGAAGGTGTATCGGTCAGTCGCCTGCTCTGTGGCGGTTGCGCGGGTAGCGAGCTTGCTCAATTTCTTCTCCCCTGGGGATTGCCTACGGCCACGGGAACAATGTGCGAGGAATTTAACTCCCCCCTCCCCTGTTGCCGCACGCGGCGGGCACCATCTTGTCGGCGCGGGGCGCCGGCCTCCGCAGCGGTCGTTTCGCTCGCTGGACTTGCCTGCTGGTGGTCCCTGTGCGGGAACTACGCGCGAAGCGGTCGGGTAGGAACCTCACCTGCGCTAGGACATTAGGCGATCACATCCAGAATGCACTTTGGAACCGCGGGCTGCTGCGGATACCAGATCAAAGGCTATGTTCATGGTCACGCCAACGGAATTCTATCAGCGAGAAGCGCAGGTGGCGCGCAGCCAGGCGACCAGGTCGGAGAGCGCCAGCGATCGATCGGGGTGGGTCTCGCTAGCGAGGTTCTACGAGGCGGAGGCCAGGCGGCAGGCGGCGGATGCCAGCCGCGCGCGGCCTTGAGGAAGCGGAGCAAATGGACGTAGGGCAAAGCGTCTCCGCCGCGTGGCCCAGCGTGAATTGCCTCCGGCGGTCTTATGGGAGATGGATCCTTCCGTCGTGGGACCACATCGCGAGATAGTCGGCGGCGTTTACAAGCTCGAACGAAAGCTCGCGTGGAGCGGACCGAAGTTCAGCGGGACCTTGGTACGGCGAGTTCTTGGTGTGGCCGTTCACGCGCTCGCCGTTGGACTTGATGTGCGGGAGAACGATCAGATGGCCGTGGTTCCGCGAGATGATCTTGCCCTCGATCCAGATAGCGGGTTTGCTCCCATCCGGGCCAGAAGCCGATGATGTGGTGGCCTCTCGAAGCAGCCACGATCCGCTGCTCTCGTCCCATAGAAAGGCCATATTTCCGACGACGACAGCGTCTTTGCCAGCCGTCCGCGCACGATCCAGGAGAGCCATGAAGTCGGCTCGCTGAAGGAGTGACAGGCGCGGGTCTTTGAGGCGCTTGAGCAAAGCGCCTCGAACTTGACCCCAGTGGGCGCGGGGGTCCGCGTCGAATGCGTCTGCAATGATGGCGCGCTCCGCCACCTTCTGACGGTCTTGCCACTTCAGATTGCGGTCCGCGGGGCTCTCCAGCCAGTGCAACCCGTCAGGCGATGTGAGCAGACGGTGTGTGAGTGGCTCGTAGAGATGCCTGACCCATGGGGTAAGATCGAGGCGACGGGCGATGAAAGCCCGGGTGCTGGTTGATTCACTCTCGAGAACGATGTCGTCGGCAGCCGGTGTCTGCGGAACCTTCATTCGGCCGTGAGCTGTTGCTTGCGCGCGCAGGAAGGCGTCGTCTTCCGCGCGCGTTGCGGCTCTCTTTGCCTTGGCTGCGTCCTTGAGCTGTTTGGATTCCTGGCGGAGCTCATCGGCGTGCGTCCAGGCTGCCACGAGGTCATTTGGCGCGGTATGACCCTTGGAGTAGATTTCGATGAGCGCGGCGAAGGCTGGTTTGCGGCCACGCTGGCTAAGCAGCACGCTTGCCCGGCCCACAGCCCTATCGGCAGCGAGGATGTCGTCCGCGGCGGCTGGCCGCTTGGCCAGCGCGAGTTGCTCTGCAATGCGGCCGATGCGCTGAATATCGGCGACAGACTGCTCGCCGGGACGACGGCGGATCTGACGCAGAGCTTTAGTGAGTTCGGCTTGGTTGGTCGGCATAGTTGGCTTGGATCGTCTTGAGGGGATTGGAGGAGAGCGTCTGTATATACTTCAATCGTCGACGTGCGGGCGAGGATCGCTCCCTGGTCGATGCTGTGGCCGCAGGCAATGGTCTAGGGCGACGTCTCCAGGGAGCGTTGTTTATGCGACCGAGCGGGACGAACTCATGCTTGACCGAATCGGACGGAGAAGAACATAGGCGGAACAGAAGAGGCGCCTATGGATCAGACAACCAGCGCGAAGCTCGACACGCTGCGAGCACTGCAGGCCAAGGTAGACGGCATCGGATCGCAGGCGCGGAGCGAGCCCGCGCCGTTGGTGCTGCCTTTCGAAGACCAAGCAATCGACGGCGTGCTCCGATGGGGCGGCCTGAAGCTTTGCGGGCTGCACGAAGTAGCTGCAGCCTCTAATGCTCAAGGGAGCGAAGCGGCAGCCACCGCGTTCGTAGCGGGAATCGCCGGGCGCTTCGGTCGGATGGTTCGGAAGACATCCGTTTGGGTGATCCGACGCGAATTGCCCTTCGGTCCGGGGTTGCAGCGGTGTGGCCTGGATCCCGCGGATGTGTTCTTCGCTCAGGCAAGCAGCGATGACGAGGCCCTTGCAGTCATGGAAGATTGTCTGCGGGATGGATCTTTGGGGTGTGTCGTCGGAGAAGTTCCGAAAGTGGATCTCACGGCGTCTCGAAGGCTGCAATTGGCTGCCGAGGCGGGGCAAACACCGGCGTTGGTGCTCAAGAGATGGGGCCGTCGGGGTGTCTGCCCTTTGAACGAACTCTCCGGTGCCGTGACAAGGTGGAGGGTGGCTGCAGCTCCATCGGAACCCCTCCCCTGCCCCGGCATCGGGCGGCCCAGATGGCGGCTTGATCTCGCTCGTCAGCGCGGAGGGACGGGAGGGTCGTGGACGGTGGAGGCTTGCGACGAACGTGGCCTGCCAACGGTAGTGAGCGGCGTGAGCGAAGGGGCCGGGGCCGGTGGCAACCGGCGCGTGGCCTAGCTCATGCCGTTCGCGTTTGGAGCTCTCGGGCTTGAAGCTGGACGGCCGCGAAGCCGAGTGCGTGTGGTCGTTGTCGGGCGGGACGACTGACACGAGGGGCGTGAAGCTCGATCGTTCATGTTGCGGAGCCCGCCCGCGATCATTCTGTCGCGCGTGGCCCCCAGACGTGTTCAAAGCGCCGGATCTCCACGCGTTCGAAACGACTTGCGTGCGCTCCCAGGAAAGCTGCGCGAACCGGGAGCGCGGTATCGGCGAGGACGCCCAAAGGGATTTCCGCTTCACCGCCGCCGTCGTCGACGACGAGCTTGAGGCGCAATAGATCGAGCTCAATCGAGAGGGAGCGGTCCGGGCGATACTTGTGGAAGCTGAAGGGCACCTCAGCAAAGCGCGCGTCAAAAAAGGACCGAAACCGTTCCGCGAGCGCTGAGGCTTCCTTCAGGGGCGATGGCCCTGCCCCGCTTTGCTCGATCTCTCCTTGCATCGTGAAGGACAGCGAGAATGGCGCCTTCTTCATCTTAGAGACCAACCTCTTCTGCCAACGTGCGGCCGCCCGCGCGATCACCTCGGCCAAACTCGTGAGAGCGGGCGCACCGGAACAGTCGATCGTAGTCATCGAGGCGCCGCAATATGCGCTTTCGCTGCCGAGCCGAAGATGAACGCCGACGGGGCTCGATCCGCGTCTGCCGCCGTCAATCCGGATGCGCGCGTGGATCTCGGGATGCCCTGCCAAAAACGGTGCGAGCGCATCGACGGGGCAGGCGGTGAGGACCACTTCGTCAGGGTTTGGGATTGGATCCTCAGCACTCGCCAGAGCGGCCTGAACCTCGGACGGCGTGCCTTCTGCAAGAGGTGCGATCTCGGCCAGGGACAAACCGCGGACCCAATGATACTGGGCAATATGCCGATCAACCTGGGACCGGAGCTGGCTCGGGATGACTCGTTTGGGTGCCGGCGGTGCAGGCCTGGCAGGCGGTAACGCCGGGAGTGTCGCATGGTGGTCTTCGTCGGCGTTGAAGGTTGCCTGCTTTGTCGCATCCGCAGGTACGAGTGACCGATCGCAGGCGGGTTCGTTGCCTGTAGCGCCGTCGTAGACGTAGACGATGCGATGTTCGCAGCCCATGTCACGAATGTTGTCGTGGGTCGACACCGTGAGGCGGCTACCGATGGCCCTCAGGGCCCTGATGCCGGCTTGGTAGACCCAAGTCCTCTTTTGATAGCTTTCGTACCGACTCTTCGGCGCGAGCTTCGCCTCCTTGTTCACGAGGGCTTCCCGCTCTTCTGCAGAGATGTCGCGCCTGTAAGCGAGAGTGACTTGGAGGTCGATGTCTCCGACTGTTCCATTCTCATCGCCGCCGCGGGCCAGCGAGCCGAAGAGGGCAATCCGCTCGATCCTGGTCGAGACGTCGGTGCGGTTGAAGGCTTTGGCAGCTTCAATGGCCCGATCGAGTAGCTGATTGGCTTCGCGGACTGGCATCCGCTTTGTGAGCTGCTTCATCGAGAATTGAAGCCCGAGGCGGCCGACCTTCCACTGGTCGAGGGATTGCTCGACGCCGAGATAGACGAGCCACCTGGCGCGGGCGAGCTCCAGCAGCGTTTCCGTCGCAGCAGGCTCAGCAAGACGAAGGCTCGCCATGGCTTCAGGTGTCGTGAAGGTTTGCTGCGGGTACCTCAGCATAGACCGGAGGAACGTCCGGAGCAGCGTTACGTCGATGCCGAAGCGCGAGACGTTCATGGGATCGGTGATTGGCATCGACTCTTTCATTCCCGCATGGACCCTGAGAGCTCAGCGTGCCGCGAAAAACCGCCCTTGCGCAAGCCTATGCGGCGAATTCAGGAAACTGGCACCAGCGGGTTGAGGCCGGCCGCGGTCGGGTAGTTGGCATGTTTTGGGGCTGACGGCGCGCCGTCGTACGGCAGCCGGCTGCATCGATTTTCGTCATTAGCCGGGAGGGCATCGGCCGGGCGTGGGATTATGTAGGCAGCAGACGGTGTTTCTCCATGTAACGACCGTGTTCCATGAGCATGCAGATGTAAGCCCTATCGTTCCACTTTTCACGCAGTCTCGCGGCATGCTCAATGGCTTTCGCTCGGCATTGCGATAAACCCACGGCAGAGGCGATGAGCTGATTATCGGCTTCGTCGTCCTGCGCAAGGTTCTTCCAGTAGAACACGTCGTAGGTAGCTTTGTCTTCGAGGTACCAGCAGGAGTATTCGGAGGCGTATGCCGGGCATCCGCTCGTGCCGCGCAGCCACATGGTCAAGGCGTAGGTTCCGTAGACAATGGCGGCTACTAGGAGAAGGCTCCAGCAGCCACTTCCAGCTGATGACTCTTTCATAATGATCCCCCTCACCCGCGCGCGATCGCGTTGATGGCTGGCTGTGCAGCGTTGCCGCTCATTAGGGAAGCAGCTTAGCCGTTTGAGCCGAGCGAAGCTCAGCGTGGGGAGGATGAGATCGGTCTACGGTTGCCGTCAGCCGCGGGTCTCGTTCCGAGCGTCGAAGCGCCGATGCTTTACCGTCCGACCGATCCATTCGAGCAGGTCAGCCTCGAAAGATACCTGCATAAACCCGCACTCCTCCCGGGCTGTTTCGACTGCATGGATCATAGACGAGGTATTGCACCCGCGCGGAACACGTGAAACCCTCCTGTATTGCCGACTCGGAGTGAAACGATGGCCCTTTCGCCCGCCAGCAATGGTTTACTTCCAGCATCCCCGACCGGGTTCCTCCAGGGTTACAACAGTATAACTGGAGCGGGGCTGTCCACAGCCCTAATCGGGACGAAGTCGAACGTGGAAGCATCGGGTTTCGCTAGATGCTACGTGGCCACTTCGTCGCGTACCCTTTTGGAGACGCTCGAGATTTCGGAGGATTCAGCGGCCGGGTTCGGATCGATCGCGAAAGGGTCACATAAACTTGCCTTAGCGAAAACTCTCAACCTGACCGCGCACAGCGTCCATGTGGCAGTTCGAGCGGTGAGGGTTCTAGGCGGGGACGCTGCAACTGGGGTCGAGCTGAAGGATGGCGTCTTGCCCCCCGACAACGAACCAGACCTGCGGGAGTTTGTCGCCGTCTATGGTGACCGGTTCGTTTCCGAGATCAAGATCGGGGGCGAGTATTTTGCAGTTTACTCGTTCCAGTCGGAAGATCGGCAGACGCAAATGAGCGTGGTCGGGCAGCTTGCCGCTGCAGGCATCGTGAATGGCGTGAGCCTATCGACCGAGATTGAGGCGAAGTTCTCGAAGAGCATTCGAGAGATTGATGTTGCCCGCACGTTTGCGCAGAGCGTCGTCGGCTTGAGAGAGTACACGCTCCCGGGAGATGAGAAAGAGATTGTCGACTTCGCACGTACCTTTGGTGAGAAGGACGTGAACGGGCCAGATGTGATCGCGTTGCGTTTTGCAGGATATGAGCAGGTGCCGGGGCTTACGAAGGCGTTCGCCCCCGTGGCGACGAACCGTGATAAGCTGACCGGGAGTTTGGGCGAGCCCGGAGTGGTTGATATGCTACTCGATGCACGCGAAAGGCTCACAGAAATCCAAGCCGTCAGCAGAGTTTACAAGATGCATCGCGGCACCATTCCCGACGCGCTCAGCGAGTGCGCAAAGGCAGCTGAAAAGGATGTAGAGGAACTCATCTCGCTCGGGAGGGCGTACCTGAGCGATCCCCATGAGGACCTACAAATCCCGGAGCGCACCAGCGTCGGGAGGAGCCGCCCGCGTTTGCATTACAAGGTTGTGAACGCTCCGCTTTTCGGGTCCCCGGGCGGTGCTCAGTTCGACGACGTAGAATCACCTCGGACGTTCTTGCTCGCTGGCACGCGGTTGGCGGCGATTCAGTTTCGCGGCGGGGGCTACGTCGACCGGATCTCGGTGACTTATGAGAGAGCTGATGGCTCTTCTTATATCCGAGAGCACGGAGGCGAGGGCGGAACGCTGCTGCCCCGCTACTCGATCGCCGAGGAGCAAGTGGTGCGCTCGATATCCGGTCGGTCCGGCGATTACGTCGACAGCATCGAAGTACGCTTGTCGGACGAAACAATGATCTCGGCTGGAGGCCCGGGCGGAGCTTTGGCGTTCGACTGGACCGTTCCAGAAGATGCCGTTGTGCTCGGCTTTCGGGGCAACGCCGGCGAGGTCGTCGATAGGATCGGGCTTGTTTGCGTGAGGCTGCTCGATCCGACTTGGGCCGAGGAGTAAGATGCGTCGCGCCGCGGGCTGAGGCGCTCAGTTTGTGACAACTCAGCCCAGGAGCTCGGGCGTCATCGCTTTGGGACAAATCGGCCGGGCTAGCTGCTAAGGACGATTTCGATCGGTCAGGGCCCTGCGGAGCTCACGGGTCGGGTGGAGGTTGAGTAAACTTCAACCGCGTCCAGAGGCGCGTCCGCCATATACTTGAAGAACTTGATGGGCGGGTATTCACCCTCAGTCGACGTGTGGCGCATTGCCGTTTCGTCGTCTGCCATCATTTCGAGCGCTCTAAACTGCGAGAGACCATTCATCGATTCGAAGATGAACGCCACATCGAACGGTGGTAGCTCGCCCCGACCGTCGGACCGACAGCGCAGGTGATCCGGTCGAGCGCGCGCGATACATTCGGCACCGGCATTTCCAAGGGCTAAGTGGCCGAGTATCACCTCATAGTCTTTGAGAGTGGTGCGGCCGATACAGCGCACGAGGTCGCTCACGAATGCAGTGTCGAACGGCCTCACCATCGTTATGTCGACGCAGACGGTCGACGTCGACTCTCGGGGGCGCTCGATTCTCATTGCCGAGACTTCGTTCGCCTCGTTGAAGCGAAGCACCACGGTGGCGCCGTGCACATCGTACGTGGAGTGTCTGAAGGGGGTCACTGCTTTGCCGGCGTCGGACGAACCGACCTGTGGCTCAGTGCCGGTGACGTTCTTGGGAGCGGCGAGGTCAAGGCTGATCACGTAAGGCTTGTCGAACGCTGCGAGCCTCGTGAGCCCTACGTCTCGGAGCGGGGGCCCGAGCTTGCGCTCCGCATAGCTCCGGCCCACACCAGGACCGAGGTGGCTGAGTACCTCCACGTGCGTGACTGGCGGCCCAGCGATCGCGCGGTAGGCCCGAGCCGTGACACTCCACAAACCGTCGAAAGCGGATGTGGTCCAAAGGATGCCACCGGTTAATAGGACCACGAGAGCAACAGCGGGCCGATCCTTCAGGCCACCAAGCCAGCGGACGGAGCGCGAGAGGAGACCTCGCGCAGGCGAGGTGTCCGGAGCATCAGGGGACGTCACTTACGTTCTCCTCCTGGGCGGATCCCAACAATGTGCCTTGATCTAAGCGGTGCGGCAATGGTCCGCGGCGCGCTGCATGCGGGCGGTGTGTTGCTTGGCTAGGAACGTCCGCGTCCGTCTCTGCGTGCGTCAGGAAGGGTGGCTGCGGGTTGGTCCAGGCAAAGGCAATCTCGCCTTCCCGACTTATCAGCAATGGAGTATGCCGTGACGCTACGACATGCTTCGCGGGTTTGTCTATGATCGAGCAAGTCAATCAGATATGGTCTGGGCTGGCGATCATTCTCGCTAACGCATTGCGACGCGAGCGCCTCAACCTTGGCGAGCAACTCGAGACGTTGGCCATTTGGGCTCAGGTGGCGCCTTCCGCTCCATTGTGGTCGCAGATCGTTGTGCATCTTTGCTCGAACGGCGATGCGCTGGAAACGGTGATGCGCCGAGTGGCGGAGAAAATGCCGAGTAAGCAACGAGTAATCGAAGACGGCGATCTTCTGAAGAAGGTGTTCGATGGCGCGAAGAGCTACTGGAGCCCGGAGGTCGGTCAAGCAGTGTCTGCTATGGACCCTCGCACGGCTCGGGTATTCGAGGCCGTCTTGCAGGGAGACAGAACCGATCTTGTTGAGCTGCGCCAATTGCTCGACGCGTGGACGGGCGTAGATGATGCTGGCGATGATTTCCTGTCGCACCTTTACGCTGATGATGGGGATAGGGCCTTTGAATTCGACAGCCAGCAGCCGGAAACGCACGAGTACATGTCGCCCGAGGCTCTCGATCAGTGGGAGATGATCGGACGGTTCCAGAGCCGGTTGGCTGCTTGGCGCGATCTGGGATTCAATCAGGTAGAGATACAAGTTGATGATGATGTTGAAGTCTGTCGTGCGGAAACGACAGGGTTCAGCATCGATGACGAAGGGAAGCTCGTTGTGGTGTTCCTTGACGGGCGGAAGGAGCCGATCGGCATAGAAGGAACGTCCCTGGGCGGCCATGCGCTTCGTCTGACATGCACGTCGACCGACGGGACGCGCGTCTGCTTTGAGCCCCGGCATGTGGTCGCGTTGAGTGAGGCGGAAGCGGCTGTGCAGAGGTGGGATGAGGGCACGTCGGCTTTTATTCAGATCCACCGGCTAATCAGTGGCCTTCAGGATGAGCTTGATCGCCTCGACTCGGAAGCTGAGACGGACGTGGAACTGGCGAAGCTGGAACTAATTGATGTGCTTCAGGGACATATGGACGCGCGTCGACGTATCGTAATCCGGTTCGGTAGCGAAATCTGGGAGCACCGTTATCCGTATCCGAAGATTTCGCTTCAAGGTCGCAGCTTGAACATCAGCGATCTGACCGTCCTCCTAGATGCCGACATGGAGCTCGAGGCGCACCCTCTCGAGGAGGCACCCTCCTATCATTTCACGCTCGAGGGCAAGTCCCTCTGGATTGTGGCTGACGCTGGCGACGACGAGGAGCACGAGATCGTCGCGGGCGAAATCGAGGATATCTTGGAATGCGCGGACGGAGGAGCGATAAAGGTGATCGTCAATGGTTTAGAGCACCAGGTCGCGCCACAGGACGTGACGTTCAACTACGATCCGGCGGTAGAGAGCTTCGGTCCTGGATGCGAGATCGATTTCGATGGGCTGGTGATTCTCACACCCGATCTCCTCGGCTCGAACAGGATCGATACGGGCACCCACGACTTTGAGTGCCTCTTGCTGGACGGAAGGGAGCTGCGCGTACGGCACTGACAGTTGGCGAGGTATCGCAGAAGGCGGCCCGGATAGTCGACCGGCTTATTTGCGCGCCCGAGAAAGAAGGCTGCGCACGGTTTCAGCGGACCAACGCGCGGCACGTGGCGGATGGTGGCCGTCCGCTTCCAAGAGTTCGCCGAGTGCCCGAAGTGAGATCCCAGGGTTAGCATCGCGGAGCTGGGATGCCGTCTCCGCGAGGGAACCCTTCTTCGGAGGTCTGGCAGCGCCGAGGACGTGCGGAGGAAGATCTCCCGCTTCCACGAGCTTCTGGACGTGCCGGCGCAGTGTGTCTGGTTTGATCTCCGGACGATCTCCGCGGGTAAGGTTGATGCGAGCCGTGACGGCTTGCCACGGCAGGCGCGGTCGTAGCGTTTCGACCGCGTCTTTCCAATGAACAGACGAGGCGCGGGCACGTTGGAGGTAGGTGTCGTGAAGCGACGCCTTCAACATGCCGATCGCGATTGGGTCACGTGCACGGAGCCTGGGATTACCGGCGCGCTTCCCTTTCGACCTCGCGACCTCGAGGCCCGCCTTGGTGCGCTCTCGGATAAGGGTACGCTCGAACTCGGCGAACGCTCCCAGCATCTGCATCATCAGCTTGCCTTGGGCGCTGGTCGTGTCGAAAGGATCCGCGAGCGATTTGAAAAAGACCCCCCTCCCCTCGAGTTCCTCTACGATCTCCAGCAGATGAGAGAGCGATCGCGCTAGTCTGTCGAGACGGGCTATGACGAGAGTGTCGCCGGGACGCAGAAACCCGAGGCAGCGGGCGAGCTCGGGGCGGTCTCGCGCGCTGCCTGAGGCTTTGTCTTGGAAGATTGCTATGCACCCGAATGACCGAAGGGCGCGGCGTTGCGCCTCGGTGTCTTGCTCCTCGGTGGAGACGCGGGCGTAGCCGATCAGGCTAGCCATTGCGACGTTTCCTCCACCAGGCACTGTAGTGATCCCAAGCGAGCTTTCCGAGGTATGCGATCAGTAGCGCCCATGTGGTGGCGAACATCTCGCTGAACTGCTGAATCCTGGAGTGGGCGAGAGTGGGTGCGGATAGCTCGTCGAAGGTTGCCAAGGCTTGCCGGAGGCTACCTTGAACCATTGCCACGATGATGATGGCTCCGACTGTCACCATTGCCGCTGGGAAGAAGCCGTCTCCACTCCAAGCGAGGTAGCGCTTCACGCAAGCCGAAACAGCAAATGAGAGGAAAACGAGCGCCAGCAGGGCTGCTGCTGCGAGCATGGCTCCGACGGGCGCGTACTGGACCGACACGGCTAGGAGGGCCTCATCGCCTGCAGCGACGATAAGCCGGCCCACGCCGACGGGAGCGTAGAGGAAAGAAAATAGGACTGCGGCGTCCTTTATGCAGCGGAGCGCAAATCTTAGAGGCCGCGCCTCGCTTCGGGATGTCAGGTTCATGGGGTGAGAGAATAACGGTCGTTTACGTCTGCCGCAATAAGGAGTCGGCGGCGGCGAGCTCGGACGGACCGGCCGATCCGAACAAGGGAAACGGGCTCGCCGCGATCGGAACCGGTGAGCATTCCACTGCTTGCCAAGGGCAACAGCTTGCCGATTGCTCGATCCTCAGAATAGGCAGGATATCCGCGTCTCAGGCGGTTCCCCGGTGACCGACATAAGTGCCTGGACTTGTGTCGCCGCGATCTGCGGAGTAGGCCGAAAGGCGGTTATGAACTCCGACACCGTTCTCTCTGCGCTCGAAGAAGCTGCCCAGCTGATTGCCCGCTTAGATGCGCGGATTTCCGCCACTTCTCTGGTTGAGCCGTGGCAGGTGCGGGCGTCGTTGCTTGCGGCTGAGCGCTTGGCAGCAGTGGATGGGATGCCAACCCGGGTCGCAGACATCGTTGGCCTCATGCTGGGCGTCGATTTGCCCTCCCCAGCTGCTTACCGGCCGGCGACGATCGGATTCGCCCATTGGCGGCGCTGCATGGCGCGGATCGCGTTGTCGCACGTGGGGAGTCGCCTGCTCGGTAGGACCCCCTCCCCTTCCCGGGCAGCTAGAGAAGCACAGAGCGACTTCGATGTCGAGGACACCTATTCGCCAGCAGCGCGGCGCGTCATCGAGAAGAAGGGGACTGTGGCGGAGACTGTCGACGCCTACGCCGTCGGCGTCAGTAACCGGGCTCTGGACGTGATGCGCGGCTTCGAGCACACCGGATCGACTTACTGGGGCTTGGCGCGCGCGATGAGGGCAGCGGTCACTGCCGACCCGGATCCGGAGTATTTCGAGCGGATCTACAAGGTCCGGCTGAGCTTCGAAAATGATGCGCGCGCCCGGGCACGCCTGGCGGAAAAGCTGTTCCCCTCCCCTCCCCCGCCTGAGGTACGGGAGTCTGACGAGCATATGGAGGACTTCATCCGCTCCGTCGTATGGGACAAGCAGCCGCACTTGGGTGCTTGTTTCGCGGTGCTCCCGGATCGCCTTGTCGACATGGGCGTCACCGTCAATCGGCTAAGCTGTCTCACAGGTGCAGTGAAGCGCCTCGGGTTTGAACGCAGGCTCGATGAGCGGGCCTTCGTAGGCTTTCTTCGGCAGCTCGCGTGGGATGCACGAGCTGGCCTGGCTCTTCTCGATAGCTTAGAACGAGCCTTGGGGGAATTCGGGCGATCACCTGCAACGAAGGTCGACGGCAGATCGCCGCTGCCAGACGTAATCTATGGCTTCTTGTTGTTGCCCGCTTTGGATGTGGGCTGGATCGAGGACGCGTTGCAGATCCCCGAACGGAACGCGCAGCGTGCAGTAAAGCGCCTCGCCGATGCAGGCCTCATCGTTCATTGGGCCGATCGGAAGATTGGTCACGGGGAGAGCAGCGGTCAGCGAACGCTTCGCCTCTGGGCCACGTCAAGTTTCGCGGGGGAGTTTGATCGATCCGTGCGGTCGAGGTCGTCGTCGTTCCGACGCGGCAAGGCGATGGTCGTGGATCCGTCGGAGATGTTGGCGAGGTATCGGGATCTGGACGTTTCCATCCCAATGTCTGTGGTATATGACCGGTTCGACGCGGAGGTGATCGGTTTGGATCGCCAGTATGGCAGGTTCTTCGCAAAGGTCGCGGACAGAGCCCGGTAGGAGTTAGGCGGCAAGGCACGCCGGAATCGGTTATCTAGTGCGAATTTGGGCTTCCGACCCCGAAAAATCGACCTCCTTGAAGGCCCCGTAGAAGCCCGAAACGAGCGATCGCCAAGGGCTGAGTACCCCCGAGGCGAAAAAGGCCTGTACGGGCCTTAAATTGCTCTCCGCTGGGTAGGCGCCGCCCCCACGGCTTAGCAGATCTCAAAAGGCGCCTCTCATCGAGCACTCTAGCTGGCGACTGGCTCTGGAGGAGCACCCAGACGGTGTGGGAGAAGGCGGGCGAGAAGACGGTGGTCAGAGAGGAGCGACCCACTCGGGGTCATCCCCTCTCCTCCGCTAGGCTTCGTTCGTCGACCAGGTCGGAGAAGCGCGTGACCTTGGCTTCAAACTTCAAAGTGACCGTGCCGGTGGCACCGTGGCGCTGTTTCGCAATGATCACCTCTGCGCGTCCGTGGACGTCGGCCATCGCCCGCTGCCATTCTTCGAACGCAGCAACCGCGTGCGCGTCGTCGCCGGCGGCAGCGGAAGCTTCCTTCGGCTTAGCGAAGTTCACGTAATACTCCTCGCGATAGACGAACAGCACGATGTCAGCGTCTTGCTCGATTGAGCCAGACTCGCGGAGGTCGGACAGCTGGGGACGTTTGTTCTCGCGGCTCTCCACCTGTCGGCTGAGCTGGGAGAGCGCCATGACTGGGACGTTGAGCTCCTTCGCGAGCGTTTTCAGCCCGCGAGAGATCTCGGATATCTCCTGGACCCGATTGTCGCCGCTGGACTTTCCGCTGCCCTGAAGGAGCTGCAGATAGTCGACCACGATAAAGCCGATGTCACGCTGCCTCTTCAGGCGGCGTGCGCGGGTGCGAAGGGCTGCGATCGTGAGGCCTGGAGTGTCGTCGATGTAGAGCGGGAGGCTTTCAAGTTCCGCGGCTGCGCGTGCCAGGCTCCGGAACTCCTGCTGGCTGATCTTCCCCATGCGAAGATTCTCGCCGCTGATCCCGGATTGCTCCGCCAGGATGCGGGTCGCGAGCTGGTCCGCGGACATCTCTAGGCTGAAGAATGCAACAGGCGCGCCAGCGGACTTCTTCGGGTCGATTCCGTCCGCCATATCGCGCACGTATCGTTGAGCGGCGTTGAAGGCGATGTTCGTTGCGAGCGAGGTCTTGCCCATGCCGGGACGGCCGGCGAGGATCAGCAGATCGCTGTGGTGCATGCCGCCTGTGCGCGAATTGAAGCTCTCGAGGCCGGTAGTTACTCCCGAGAGCCCGCCGCCGGTGTTGAGCGCCTTTTCTGCAAGCTGGACTGCAGCTCGAGTGGCTTCGGCGAAGCTTTTGACCTGGGTCTCGGCGCCGCCCTCTTCCGCGACCCGATAGAGTGCGGACTCCGCGGCTTCAATCTGGCTCTTGGGATCGACATCTTCACTGGTGTCGAGGGCACTGTCGACCATCTCCCGGCCTACAGTGACGAGGGCACGCAGGAGCGAGAGCTCGTAGATTTGAGCGGCGAAGTCGCGTGCACCGATGACAGCAGCGCCGCTCCCGGTAAGCTGAGCCAGGTAGGATGGCCCTCCCAGTTCGCGCATCTCGAGGTCTCCCCCGAAGAGCGGCCGGAGGGTGACCGGCGACGCGATCATGTTCCGATCGATGAGCTTCAGGATCTGCTCGTAGATGCGGGCATGAAGCGGCTCATAGAAGTGCTCCGGACGCAGCTTCATCTGCACGTCCTCGGCGATCCGGTTGTCGATCATGAGAGCGCCGAGCAGCGCCGCTTCCGCTTCCACGTTGTGTGGCAACGCTTGTTGCTCGTCCCGGGTAGGCACGAGCCGGATGCGATTCTCAGCCATGGATTTCATCCCTCGGATCTAATCGGGCGGCACCTCTCGCCGCAATTAAGGAGAGGTACGGCGTCCCCTCCCCTTCCCTACCGATCATTATTCAAGAGGAGGCCCGCCGCAGGCGCCCTTTTAGAACCGTTAGACGGAAGAGAAGTTAGAGAGTTACCGGTCTCGAAAAGAGGCGCGAATCGCGCTGACTCCGCGAGTCGCGCGCGGGAGCCGTCCCCGGAGTATCGTGCCTGCGTCCCTGGAGTATCGTGATCGGCGTCCCCGGAGTATCGTCGATGTGTCCCCAGAGTGACGAACCCCGTCCCCGGAGTATCGTCTGGTGGCCGTTTGGATGTGGATAAAGGCAGCGGCGAGGAGCCTGGCTCGGCACCTACGCCCCTCCCACGATACTCTGGGGACAACTGACCATCGGGCCGAGAGGGGCAAAGTCCTAAATTCCGGACTTTGGGCCTAAGTGCCGGGCGTTGTGCGGCTTTTTGGCAATTTTCATAGTGGCGGACGTGCACGGGATTGGCGCCACTGAAAGGGGGTCGGCGGGTCGGAACGGCATTCGGGGATGGTCGATGGGGTAGTTCGCCTCCGCCAGTGTAGCCGAAACGTTCGGCGCTGGACGAACGCACGGGCGCTCTCCCCACTGGGGTCAACTCCGGAAAGCCACGATACTCTGGGGACGGTCCGGAAGCAGGGGGGCGAAGCGGAGATGTCCGGAATTCCGGACTTTCGCCGTAAGCGCCCGGAAAACTGCCATTTCCGGGGGCTTGCCATAGTGGTGGAATCGCGCCGTAGCGCGGCAATGATAGCGCGAAAGCCCCAATTCTGGAGGCTAGCCGCGTTGGCCTGCGGCCTCGCTGGGCGGGCTTCTGCATCAAGCTCGAGTCCGGAAAGGCACGATACTCCGGGGACGGCCGGGCCGGGCGCCGCGGTGCATAGAGATCGCGAGGCTGAACCTCGTGCTCTGCATTCTAAGGAGCTGGCGGCAAAGGGATGTCCGAGAGGGGCCAAATTCGCTCGCGTTGCAGAGTCACGGGTTGCTGAGGGAGGCACGCCGGGATCGCGCTGCGGCTACACAGGCTGCGCCATACGCATGGCACGATACTCCGGAGACGCTTTGTGCGGGCTGCGGGGAGCGAAAGGAGAGGGGGCGTGCGCTGCGCTGGAAGATCGAGGCGTGCTTCCTGAGGTAGCGGCAGCGATGTTAGGGGCCGCGCAGACGTCTGGTACCGGCGGCCGGCCGAGTGGGTCTGCCGCCGCCCGAGAGTGCTCTTGGACACGCGCCGATCGTTTCGGAGGTCGAGGCTGCGGGGCGTGCGGCCGGGAAGGGGACGGTCCTGGAGGCGCGTCGACCAGCAGCGATGAAATGTTAGGCGTCGCAATACGAGGATCCGGCTGGCCGAGCTCCAGTTGAAGCGGGAGACGCTCGTGGGGATCTGCTCCCAGCCTGGGTTCCTGGCTGGCCAAGGGACGCACGGAGCCTCCGAGATTGAGCGGAGCTAAACCGAGGAGGCACGATACTCTGGGGACGGGAGGAAATGGGGCAGCGACGGTTCAGTCTGGCTGGGGATCTACCGTTTCAGGAGGTGTCCCCGGAGTATCGTGGCTCCGGAGATCGCCGCCTCTAGTCAGCCGGGTGCTGGGTGCGGCAGAAGCCAGCGAAGGTTTCACAGATGCTGTGAGACTGAAGAGGGATCCCCTTTCGTTGGCACCAGGCCCGGAATGCATTCGCAACGCCGCCGTGATCTGGCTGCGGATGTGGGAGGTTCGCCTGGGCGATCGCGGAGAAAGGCGAGAACCGGATCGAGCCGGAGGGGAAGGAGGGGACCGCATCGACCTGGGGGACGGGCGCGGCGATGTCGCCGTCGAGGAGGCGCTCCTCGGAGTCTCTGACGAGGTGCAGCTGAGGTTCTTGGTTGGACCGCTCGAGCCAATGTACGGAATAGCCCGGCAGGGCGAATGAGGGGTCTTGGACGAGAGCTTTAAGCTTCGCCTTCCACTTGCGGTATATGGCGTCCGACCCAGACTTCTCGAAGAGAGTAGGGAGGTTGATGCTGAAGCCCTTGCTGCCCCAGCCGCCTGCGTGCTTACGCGCAACCCGATAGAGCCAGCGCTCGGTGGGTCCCTCGAGATCGAAGTACGAAGGGTCGATAGCGAGCACGCCACCCTCCATGAGGACGCCCTCGTAGAACCACTTCGACAGGGTGATCCTCATACCTTTGATCTGGCCCGTCTTCGAGTCACGAAGCTGCGTGTAACTGTCGATCCAAGAGAAGGTCCGCTCGACCTCATCGACGGCGCGGATGTTTGTTTTGACGGTGGTGGACTGAAGGCGGTCAAGCGCCTGACCCAGCAGCTCGTATGCTCGACCCGAAGGGTGCCGGCGGATCGTCTTCAGGAGGTCGTACGGGATGATTGAGAGCGTTTGTGGGATCTCCTTCACCCCAGCGCGCTTCTGCTCGATCAGTAGGGAAGCGCAGTAGATTAGAATGTCGAGGTCGTAGATCGTGGCGATCCCGTACTCGGAGTTCCCTGAAACGTGGACTTGGATGCGGCCGCAAGGGCTCCGATAGATGATCGGCTTGGTCCGCTTACTTTTGGTGATCGCGAAAAAGGGCCGTTCCATCATCTCGCGCTGATCGCGGATCGGAAGGCTCGTCATCGGGGGGAGAAAGAGGTCGACCTGTGCGTCGAAGCCCTCTGTCTTGCCGAGTGGCATGGTCGAACCCTCTCTCATTCCGCGTGAAAGTCCGGAATTCCGGACTTTTGGCTCAAACTACTGAATGTGCTGCGAAAACGGCCATTTTCATAGTGGCGGAAATCACGCAGACCGCTTCTTGAACTTGGCGTCGGCGATGGCTGGCCTGAGGGCTTCGAGGATCTCGTCGACTGAGAGGGGCTCGCCAGGCATGACCTTGAGCACCAAACCTTTGGTCGGATGATTGCTGACGAGTGTCCCAACAGCGACGCCTGATGTCGTTGCGAGGGGAGGGCGCTTGGCCGGGCGCCCGCGTTTTGGAACAGTAGCAGCGATGAGCCTTGCCAACACCTGCGGCGCCTCGATTGGCGGCTGGCTGGCGTCCCTGCGTGCAGCTTGCTCTTCCGTCAGGCGCCCTGCTTCATGCTCTAGCAACAGCTGTGTCGTGTGAGCGCGGAGGAGGGGCAGGAGCTTCCCTGCGTGATGAACTTTGATGTGCATGGGGCTGGCGTAGGCCCCGACGATGACGTCGGGGATTTCCGCAAGTTGGAGCAGTTCATGAAGGCGTTGCTTGGGAATGGCGAGGCGGTCGGCCATCTTCTGTCGCACGCCTCCGTAGAAGGTCTCGATCGCATTCTTGTAATTGCGAGCACGCTCGAGGTCAGAGACGTCTTCGCGCTCGCGGTTCTCGATGTCTGCGAGACGGAAGGCCGCTTCGTCGTCGAGCTGCTCGATCCGAACGACGAGGTCGATCTCAGAATGATGGTTCGCGTGACACCATGCGATCGACCAGTGGCGACGGGTGCCGACGATGAGCTCGTACGGCTTCTCCGCACCGGGCGTCCGGCGGACGACTGCCGGCTCGCGGTTTCGGCCTTCTTTGATGATGGATTCGACAAGCGTCTCGCACCGGTCGTAGGTGAGAGCCTCGTAGTCCCGAGCGTTGCCAGGCCAGATCGAACATTCGTCCGGCTTGAGCTTGATCGTAGGCGTTTTGACCGTCCGCACGATCTCGTCGAAAGCGGCGCCGCGCCGAGTGAGAAAGTCGGTGCCTTCCTTCGGCGCCGCGGCGCGCGGTGGGGAGTCGGTTGGGGCTGGGTGGGTCGAGCCGATTTGGTCGATCGCGTCGTCCAGCAGACTGCGGCGACGGACGCTCATGCGGCCTCCGTCAGGCGCAAGCCGCCAAGCTCTTCAGAGCGGGAATTCCACTGACGTCGGATCTCTTCCTCGACTTCCCTGAAGACAGCATTGAGATTGTCGCGGCAACGCAAGTAGGTCTGATGGGAGCCGTAAGCCTTGTTCATCTCGTAGATCGAGGACATCGCCACACCAGCGTTCTTGATCTCCTCGGAGTGCAGGATCGGATTGGCGAGGAGACGGCCGGCGTAGGTCTTCTCCATGATGCGGTGAATCCGGCGCTCATTCGGGCGGCTCGGGTTCAACATGGTGCAGACCACGCGCACGAAGGCATAGTCGATCGTCTCGTCGAATTTGGCCACCAGCCGCATGGCCTCTTTGACGGTCTCCATGAAATGGATCGTCGAGAGATAGTCGAGCTGGCGAGCCGGAACTGGCACGAGGAGCCCGTGCGCGGCTACGAGCGTGTTGACGCCCAGAAAGCCCATCGCGGGCGGCGGATCGAGAAGGATGACGTCGTAGTCATGCTTCACCTCGTCTAAGCCAATGCGGAGCTTTCGGAACGCGCCGGCGATAGCTTGAGGGCCCGCCTCGATCGAAGCGGTGAGTTCCCATTCCGCGTCCTGGAGCCCGAGGTTGGCGGGACTGATGTCGATATTCGGCCAGAACGTCGGGCGGATGGTTCGTTTGAAGCTTTCCGCTTCCGCGACGCGGGGAGACAGGTAATTCGAGAGCGTGTCGACGTCGTCGAGCAGCGCTTCAAGATCCACGTCGAACATTGTGCTGGTGGAGGCCTGCGGATCGCAGTCCACGACGAGGACCCGGTAGCCGCGAAGGGCGAGATAGTCGGCGAGG
The DNA here is from genome assembly GCF_004135585.1 of Sphingosinicella sp. BN140058. Lineage (NCBI taxonomy): Bacteria > Pseudomonadati > Pseudomonadota > Alphaproteobacteria > Sphingomonadales > Sphingosinicellaceae > Sphingosinicella > Sphingosinicella sp. BN140058. The sequence continues at coordinate 319,434 of NZ_CP035502.1, forward strand.
TGCTTGGTGGTAGTCGATTTGCTGACACCACCTTTGAAATTCTGGACGGCGATCACGACCGCTTCCTCGTCAGGCTGTTTGCCGACGTGGATGCCGAGCTTCTCGCGAATCACGGCGAGATCTTCCACGGTGTAGTAGCGGCGGCCGTTGCCACCGATCTTTGGGGTGGGAAGACGCCCGCGGGCTTCTGCTTTTGCCAGAGCTTCGGGAGTGCGGCCGAGGAGATCTGCGGCTACGGTTGCTCCCATCTCGATGGAAAGCGTCTTCTTATCAGATGGATCGATGGCGGCCTGACGGATGATGCTGCGCGCTTCTTTGGAGGCGGTGATCATCTGATCCAAAAGGTGCTCGGCGAGTAGCATAAAACCCCCTTGTTGCCTGCCGGTTCGCCAAAAAGGACGCCAGCACGGCCATTGTTCCGGACATGTATGTTGAAAAAGGGCGAGTTCGTCAACGGGACGCTTCGTCGCCCGTAATGCTACGATGGATTAGCGCGGCCCTGGCTCAGAGTCGGTCCAGCTGCTGGAGCATGGGGAAAGCATCAGAACGCTCGTCGGAGATGACGCTGACGGACTTAGGCCGATCGTGCCTGGGTGCGCCCGAGGCGGAAGTGAAGATGGGCAGAGTCGATGCTGCAGACCACGTTGAAGAAGGGACTGCGCATCGGATCGTCAAACGGCCGTGCGAGCTCGCGCAGCTCCAACGTGCTCCCGTCCAAGATATAATGGAGGAGTGCAGCGGAATAGTCTGCGTCGGCCGCAGCTCGGGCTTCCATCTTCTCGAAGAGCTCAAGGGCGTCAGGCCTGAGGACCGCCTTGAAGGCAGGCAGGGCGGCCTGGCTTTCAGCTCTGGTGGAGGGTGAGATGGTATGCATGTTTCGTCCTCGGATCAGGCGCGGATTAGGGCCGGGATCGCCGCGGCGAATGCCGCGACTGAAGCGATCGCGTTCATTGTGTCAGCTATGAGCTGCGCATCGCGCTTGCGGTGCCAGCCGCGTCGTACAGGCCCATTATAGAAAGGGTGGTGCCGCCGGCGTACGGCCGGCCGCGCGCAGAGCATGATATAGGCGCCGGAGCCGTCCCGATTGGTGCCGTACTTTTCACTGTTCCGTCCGAAGACGAACCAGCCGGGGGCGCTCTCAGGCGCTTGGCGAACGTGGAACGCGCTAAACCGGTGACCAGAATAGTTCACCGTCTCGATCTCAGGGACCATCTTCCTCTTTCCTCTCAGCCAGACGCCAACAGGATCTGAGCAACGACGGGAGCAGAGAGGGCACCTCTTGGATCTCGTCAGCCGCTAAAAAGGAAACATCTCTGCCTGGACCGGCTGGAACAAGGGCTGCTGATACGGCTCTGGGGGAGGAGCGGGTGGCTTAGGTGCAACGAGCTCGCTTGTGTTCCCGTCGAGGATGCCCACAGCACACGCGCGCCAGAGAATGAGATCGATGGTGCTGATCTTGTAGCCGGTGCGCTCCGCCAGTGCTGCGCAGAGGTCCTGGGGGTTTGTGGCGTGGCGTTCAGCAAGCCGCATCAGGTGAACGTCAGGCTTGGCGACCGCCGCGCCGAAGTTCTTGGCCAAATGATAGCAGGTGATCCCTCCGATCCAAGGAAGCGATCGGCAGAAGGCAATCTTGTCATCCGCGGCGTTGTAGCCGGCGAGGAGGTCAGCGCGGTCCGCCCAGATGCGGTCCATGGCCGTCGCTTTGCCAACATGTCCGAACACGGTGGTGCAGGATTCGCCACGGTCGATCGCGCCCAAGCAGCGCTGGTAAATCTGCCTAGCAACATCGTGGTGCATACCGCTGTTCGCGATAACGAAAATTGTCTCTCGAGCGAACGCATCGGGCTCCGTCGGCGGCTGGACGTTCTCGGACCAGGTGACGTCTTCGTCGAAGAGGTCCCGCGCGCGCAGGCGAGCGCAAATCTCCGCGAAGAGATGATCATTGTCGAGGAGCGGTCCAGCGGGATTCATGGCTTATCCCAGCGGATTCGGGCGGCGCACAGGAGGCTCGGTTGCTTCCTGCTCGAAGCCTCCTGCTTCGATACGCCGAATTGTGGCGTCGACGATGTCCCGGAGAGATCGAGCCGCGGCAAGTCCTTCCGCATCCGGCGTGATGTCGAGGCTGCCGTAGAAGACGACCTGGCCGGGCTCGCTGGAGATGGTGATGCCGCTATCGCGCGCGGCCCGGATGTCGGTCTCCTGCGGTGTTGGTGCGAATGGGATGAACTCTGGCATGGGCTTGTCCTTAGAGCAGCTTGAGCAAGATGCCGCGATCGGCTGCGGCGAGAGCGGGGAAGGGATCGATGCCGTAGCGCGCTGTGAAGGCGCCGACCGTCATAACTTCAAACCGGCTCTGTGGCTCGTTTGTCGCCACGGTGACGACTGCTCCATGACCGGGGACGTGCACTGCTTTCCATAGGACAGTTGGGACGGCGACCCGGCCTCGGAGCGTGTCGATCTCGTCGCCTATGAACATTGGCCCAGTGACCACGTAGGCGACGCCATAGCGCTGGGCTGTGTCCCTGACATCGCTCTCGAGATCGGCCCAGTCCCCACGGTTGAGTGTGCCGTTCTGAGGAACGATGTTCGCCAGGCTAAAGGATTCTTGTTGAGCACTGACAGTCGGCATATCGCCAGAGGGAGCGAGATGCCCACGATCGAAGCCGGAGCGGCGATAGTCTTCAAGGTTGGCGCGTGCGGGAGCTGCTAGGCCGGGCTCGGAGTAGAAGTCGCTTGTGCGCTCGAGACGGCGGGCTTGGCGCACAATCCCTTCGGAGAGGAATTCTGCAGACCAGAGCGCTGTCCGGGTCCGCGGAGAGTGGAGTACCGCAAAGGTCTCGAAGCACAGGCGATCTGCATCGGCTGCCTGAGATGGAGGAAGGCTTGGCTCGCTGCCGCCAAGATAGAGACCGCGGCATTCTGCTGCGGAGCGCTCCTGGGTTGCGGTAGCCGGCTCGCGCACCGTTGCCACGGGCGGCGAGCAGGCGGCGATCGCGAGGCCGATGAGTGCGGGAATGAACGTGCGAGGAAGACGCATGATCTCATCCGGTGAGCAGATCGACCCGGTGCCTTGGCCGTCGGTCGATGCTGCAGGAACTTTTCTGGCAGAAAGCATGAGAAAGGGCCGCCGAGGTGCTCGGCGACCCTTTGCATGAGGTTTAAGATCCTAGAACGGCACGTCGCCGAAGGGGCCTTCGTCGATGTCGTTAGACATGGGAGGCAGTGGCGAACGGGCGTAGCCGTTTGCCTGGCTGTTGCTGTGGCCGTTGGCCTGAGCGGCGCCCTGGCGCTGCTGCGCCGGACTTGCGCCATCGCCGGCAGTCTCGTTTCGATCGAGGAGGATCACCTTGGCATCGTAGCCGCGAAGGACGACCTCAGCGCTGATGCGCTTCTGCTGGTCTTTGTCGGTCCACTCACGATATTCGAGCTGGCCTTTGACGAGGATGCGATTGCCCTTTCGTGCGTAGCTCTTGAGAAGCTTGACGAGGGGCTCACTGAACACGGTGACGGTGTGCCACTGAGTCCTCTCCTGGAGGTCGCCGCCTTCGTTATTCCAGCGCTGGGTGGTGGCGAGCCGGAGGTTGGCAACTTCCTTGCCGTTGTTCAGCGAGCGGATTTCCGGATCCGAGCCGAGATTGCCGAGCAGCTCGACCTGATTGAGATGCATAACCTGTCCTTCCTGGATTGGTGACTTATTTCATTCGAACCAAAGGGTCGGACCGGGTTCGAACCTTCCCCATGTATAAAATCATAGCAGCTGTGGATCTTTCGGCAACGCGAGATGCAGGAAAATCCTGCCATGCCAGGATCTTTGCGCAGCCGATGGTGCCTTAGGTTGACGAGGCTTAAAGAAGTCCCTCGATCGGCACGCCGAAATAGTCGGCAAGGATCTTGGCACGGTTGATGTCGAGCCGCACCGCGCCGGTTTCAAACTTGCGGTAATGTGCGCGGTTCACGTCGAGGAGAGCGCCCACGTTCTCTAGCGTGAGGCTGGCTTCAATCCGCAGCGCTCGAAGGCCGCGCAGCGGGATCGGCACGAAAGGCTTGGCGGGACCGCGCGGGCGGCCGCGGCTTCGAATGCTATCGGGGTCAACGGTCATCACGAGGTGGTTCCGTTCTAACTGTTCGTTGCCGGCGTAGGCTTCGCGCGCAATGCGCGGCGGACCGGAGCGACCGGGACGTGGTCGGGTCCGTTGAGCTTTTCGGCATGGGCCTTGAGAGCGAACGGGTGCTCAGACATGGCCGGGCTCATCTGTCGATGAGGCAGCCTCCTGCGGGAGGATCGAGAACTGGCCCTTCTCTGCGTAAGCGCTCACCGCGGCCGGCTCGGCCCGAAGATCGATTTCCACGTCGAACTGCTCGCCGAGTTGGCGAGTGACCCGTCGATCGACCTGGAGCGGCTGATCGAAATCTGCAGCTGCCGTCGTCCAGTCGCGCTGGAGCGCATGCCAGGCAGCAGCGAGCGCCGCATCAGAAGAGCCAGCTGTCACAACGAAATAGCCGCGGTAGGATGCCAGCAGGTCGTTGCCCGCTTCCTTGGCGGCGAAGCGCAAGGAGGCGCCCAGAGCCTCGGACTTGGCGCGCGTTGCGTCTTCGGCAAGGCTGAGAGTGAAGGCGAAGGGCCGGACAAAGTAGGTCGGTGGGTATCCGCCATCATTGCTGCGCATGAACGAGAGAGTAGGAGCGAGCCGGTTGGCGCCGGCCGCGAGGCGGGCGAGATGGCGCGTGAGGCTTTCGCCATCCGCGGGACGGGCGCGACCATGATGATCGATGAGGAACGCGGATCCGGCGAGGTCGAAGGCGGGATGCTGGGTAAAGACGGAGACGTTCTGGGCAGCGAGCTCAAGGTCGAGGTACCGGGAGAGTTGCTCGTTATCTTTGGATTGGTTCAACTCCTCGGCCGAAGCCTCGCGCTGCCAGAGAAGTCGGAGCTCATCGTCGGCGCCGATCGTGAGCGCAGATCCGGGCTGCTGCTGGGCATCGATCATGCGGGCGAAGCGCATGAGGAATGGCTTCCCGCCATCCGCAACGAACTCCGCGCTTGGCGTCGTGATGAGGAGAGACGCTTGCCAGTTGCCGATCGGGAAGACGAGACGTCGAGGAACGGCATTTGCGGGCAGTTGGCCGACGTTGGGGATCATCGTGACGGCGAGACCGTCACGAGAGCGGATGACGTCGCCCCAGCAACTGTCGCCGCGGTAGCGGATGACCTCCCGAAGCGTTGCGCCAGAGCCTTCGGTGATGCTTTCGAACGTCGTACCTTCGGATAGAACCGAGTTGGCGAAGAGCAAGGCAGCGAGGAATGATCCCTGCGCGTGAGCGAAGAATTCGGCGTGATTGTTGTCGGACATGAGGTGCTTCCGTCTCGGCTACGCGGCTAGATCGAAGAGGGGGAAAACGGCCGGAGCCGGGCGGCGTTTCTTGATTGTGCCGGCAGCGTGTGCTCCGACCTGGTTGCCCCAGGCGTCCCACGTATCAGTCGCATCATGACGGCAAAAGAGCTCGATGCGACGGTCGGCGACGACGAGCCTCTCAAGGTGCTGACGAAACACGAGAGGCTTCTCGGAATGCTTTCCGCGAGGCTCAAAAACAACCTGCCGGATAGACCGGGAGTCACGTACGGGTGAGCCACGGGACGCAAGGATAATGAATTCGGCATTCTGCCGAGTCCAATACCCGGTGCTCATGAACACGTCGACAAGAAGGTTCACGATACGGCGCAGACCTACTCTTTTATTCAATTTCACCCAAACGTGCCCGATGGTAACGTAGCGAAATCCATTGTGCTGAATTAACTCCAATGCTTCCGGCAACATCGGACAGGTGGCCCAGCAGGCGAACATGCAATTGTCTGCGGCTAGGTCGCCGATCGGGAGAGCCTTTAGCTCTTCGAGCGACATGCAGTCGTACCAGCTCTTTGCATTTCGATCTTCCCCGGCCTCGCTGTAGTTTTCGAACTCCCACGGGGGATCGGCGTAGATTAGATCATAGCGCTCACGCGGGCCGCCGACGAGGTCAAGCGGCACTGGACCGCGGAGCGAGCGGATATTGGCGAAGGGGTGGGCGAGTGACCACCTCGCCGGCGCTTGAAGCCCCCTTTCCGTCAGCATTTCATTCTCCCCTTCGGTTACCGGTAGGTCCAACCGCAGGGGAGTTTGTCGAGCATCGCTGCGTTGATAGTGGTGGAGGCCGGCTTCTGCTCCGCATCGGGGTGCTCGCCCAGCCATTCCACGTACTTCCAGACGAGGTCGCCGTAGGATACGCGCGGTATGACGAGGCAGCTGCTCTTGAACTCGGGGTCGAGCTGGTCGACGCGAGTTGCTTCGGCATGGACGAGAATGGCCTTCACGCAGGCGCGGCGGGCGGCTGCGTCGCCGTTCATGCCGTCGAAGCACGCGTCGCGGACCTCCGTGGTGGGTTTGTCTGCCATTTCGGCGCCGACCGGTGTGGAGACGGTCGGCGCCGGGTTGGCGGCGCTCACCAGGAGCCAAATGAGCGCGCCAAAGCTCACGGCATTTTGACCATCGTCGAGCGGACGTGGCGGCGGGCAAAGCCTTCAAGCTCGTCCGTCCACTTGACCTGTGAACGGAGCTCGGAGTCTTCGTCGTGGACGGTTCGGATGATCACGCCCAAGTTGTGCTTGATTAGGTGCGTGAGGCCGCGCTCCGCCGCAATAGCCGCGCAGACGAGGGCGCGGAGGCACTTTGCGCGGTCGATCTCCACCTGGCGGCCAGGCCGCGTGGCCCGGCCGAGGCGGTTTGCAAGATCGATGAGGCCTGCGCGCTGCGGCGGCACGATGTGTCGGCCGGCGTCGTCCTGCTTGTCAAAGATGTAGGGAGAGACGCCTTGGATCTCGTCTGCTTCGATGAGCCCCATGAGGGCTGATTGGATCAAGGCGTTCGTGTTGTAGGTGAGCAGGGCTTCGATGCCTACGATTGCCGCATGCATGGCGCGAACTTGGTGGATCGTGCTGAGCCCGCTGATGTGCAGCTTGCCGCGGCCGGCATGCGTATTGTCATTCTCGCCCTCGAAAATGACAGTGATCTCGTGGAGCAGCTTACGCTCCGCGGATGTGAGATCGAGGGCATTGGTGCCGACTGGCACCCTCTTGATGGAACGGGGTGGGAGTTCCTCCCCGACGACTTCGGCAAGTACAACTTGAGACATAAACGCGATTCCCCTCGCATCCGCCGGGTGGCGGAAAACATCCTGAGGAACCCCATGCCCCCAGGTCACAAGCCCCGTCCCTGCGTCGGGGCGCTTGCTTTCGCCGCTCGATCAGTGAGCGATCGAAACTGCCGTCCCTACGCGGCGGGCTGAGATCACGCGGGCAAACTCGTCGTTCACCGCTGCCGTGGTCAGGAATTGTAGACCTCTGCCCGTCCAACAGGAGTTGAGGCGTCGGGCCTCGGCGATCGCTGCTGCGTCGTCGTGGCTCGGCATCCTCAGCGGCCAAGGTAGGCCAGAAGATGTTTCCAGAAAGTTTCCAGAGATATGCGCTTCAATTTCCCTGCGCTCGGCAGCGTAAGTCTTGGCGGCTGCCAGGCGAAGTTCCTGATCTCGCGAGAGGAGATTCGGCGCCACGTCGGCGAGCCAGCCACCCTGGCGGAAGGAAAATCCGGTGGTGATCTCCATGTCGACAAGAAGGTGAAAAAGATCCTGATTTGCGGGCACGCTGGCGGCTATCTTTAAGTCCCGCAGACTGGCGATTACACAGTAGGCGCAGGACAATCTCGATGCGTTATAGCGCCTGTAGGCCTCGTGGAGCAGGAGAGCGTGCTGGGCATGGTAGGCGAAGACCTGGTCTGTCGTGATGTGGACCGCTGGATGCCAGAGAATGCCGTTCGTACCGGCCCGCTTCCGGTGGAGCTTTGTGTCGACTTTGGAGATCGGCGTGCGGGCGCGTTTGGCGCTCTCCTCGTGGCGAATGCCGAGGACGGAGACGATCGTCGCGCCAGGGTAGGTCGTGGAGAGATATTTGTGGAGGGTCTCTCTTTTCTGACCAGAGGTGCAAAATCTTTGAGCGGAGCTAGACCAGGGGCCGCGGAGCCGGCCGAGCTTCAGCTGTTGATAGAGCGCCCAGCCGTCTTCATAGCGCTGCTCCCATTGCGCCACCATGTCGCCGGCGGTGCGGCGGGTCACGACCAGCGGGAGCCCGATCTGTCTGGCCTGGGCCTCGATCGTGGACGGTGTCGATTTCCACTCAGCGCGACCTAGGTCTGCGTGTATTGCCAGGCGGCGCGATCGGTCGTGGCCGAGACGGTCGAGGATCGCGTTGGCCGCATGCGCGGCCATGGTGGAGTCTTTCCCGCCGCTGAGGTTAAGCGCGAAGATCGCCCCGGAGCGCGCTGCTGCTTCGATCCGGTCGTCGATAGCGAACTGATAGGTCATGAGGTGTGGTCGACGTCGGAGGGGGCGCGAAGGCGCTTCAAGCAGGCAGGACAGTTGATGTCCGACCTGGCGCCGACTTGCGACGGATGCATTGCCCACCCCGCCGATCGGCGCCGAGGCTCTCTTCCGCAAAGAGCGCTGCTTACGCCCGCGGGGACTGCGTGAAAAAGGCGACCCTTGTCGCGCTCAGCCTCGTTTCGGCAGGAGCCGAGGAGATAATATGCATTGATCGGCATCGGGGTCGCTCAGGCGGCTGCGGGGAGGAGTTCGTCGGCAAAGCGTAGCTTGGCGCCCTCGACGTATTCGCGAAGCGCTTCCGTCGTGATCCATTTCCGTCCGAGGCTCTCAGCGGCGCGCGCGGTCGATCCAGAGCCGCCGAACGGGTCGAAGACGACCTCCTCCGGGCGGCTGAGGAACTTGATCAGCCGGGATGCGAGCTCGATCGGCATGCGTGCGGGGTGCGGCGGGAGGCCCGCGGCGCGGCACGAGCGTGTGTAGCTTTGGTCGCCTGAGTTTGCTATGGTGAAAAGGTTGGGTGCGATAGAGCCGCCGTTGTCGACTGAGAAGCTTCCTTCGCGGCAGGCGTGACCTGACGGCCGTTTGCTCCGGGCAGCGCCGCCTTTCGCAATGAGCTCGAGCATGCGATCGCTGTAGGGCTGGAGGATGTTCCGGTTGTCAGCATAGGGCCGGTCCTCCGGCGATAGCCACCACAGGGTCTCCACGGCAGACTTCAGTCGCACTCGTTCGACGCCTACCCAGCGGGAAGGCACTGGTAGAGCTGAGGTATTGTGCCAATGAAGCTTCTGGCAGAGGTGCAAGCCTAGGCGATCCTGCAGAGCAATGATGGCTCGCTCCTGGTACAGGGAAACGGTAGGAGACTTCCGGATAAAGGCATCTCCCAAGTTGATGACAAGGGAGCCGTTGCTCTCCATTACCGGCATCAGACGTTCGATGATCGAGCAGAGCCAGTCTACATAATCTTGACCGACCTCGTTCCCGTACCGCTTCTTGGTGGTTAACGCGTAGGGCGGTGAAGTGAGCAGAAGTCGAACCGAGCCGTGATCGATGACGCTGGCGGCCTCCTCGGCAAGTCCCCAGAGCGCGCAGCCGTTGGGGGTCAGGAAGACGGTGACCGGCCGCCCTGGGAAGGCGCGTGTCAGGTGTGCGCTGCCGGCATCAGTGAGGCGCCAGGCGTTGCCGTCGCGTTCCATGAGACCTGCAAGGCGGCTGTGCTGCTGCCCCCAGCGAACGCGATGACCGAGGAGATTGTGGTCCTGGCCGCCGATCTTGCCGCGCTGCGCACGCGCCGCCGCATCGAGTCCAAGCTCGTCGGCGACTTGTCGTTGTATTTCGGCAGTGGTCGCCGCGCCGCCGCAGCGGCGGACAGCGTCAAGGATCGGCAGAACAAGCTGCCGCTGTGAAGGGAGAGCCGTCATCATTTTTCCTCAGGCCCTGCAAGCCTGAGAGATGCTCATCTTGCAGTTCGGGGTTTGCCCGCCTGTTTGGTTTATAGTGGCGTTAAGGCGCGGAGAGGTCATGCTGCGAGCGGGTCGTGTTCACCGTCTTGTGCCGCGGCAACGATCATGAGCGCACGCCGGCAGACTTCTCGATAGCGCACGTTGGCGCGTGGGCTTGCGGCGTAAGTTTGGACGTGTTGCTTCGCCTTTTCGTCCGGGCAGTCGCGCCCGAAGTTGCCGGAGCAGGGGTCTTCGGCAATCGTGCAGGTCCCTGAGATCTCGTCGACATGGAGCTTCCAGCCGCGTTGCTCAGCCTGTTGCGCGTCAGACCCAACTTCCGTCCTTTGCTTCGGCGAGGACGTCGTCTTTGCCAGCGGGTGCATCAATGCCTAGGGCATTGAGAAGCGCGCGGATCTTTGAGGCAGGCTCATACTTGGCTTGCTCCTGCCCGCAGCCAAAGGCCGTTTCCTGATCTTCCCAGTCGCCCTCTCCTGGATCGAAAGCCGGGGCATGGGCAGCGAAGTCGATGAGCGCCCGCAAGGCGGGGTGACCGGAGTCTATGGAGAGCATCTGCATATCTTTCCTTCGCACGTGGAGTTCACCGAACTCAGCCCTCCTCGGCCGGGTCCGAGCTGGACGCGAGGTCGGCTGTGGGGCCGCTGGCGATGCAACCACTGGTGTCGACGGAGGCCCGCTCAGAGATCGTGCTAAGCAGGCTCAGGCGCTGTGGCGCTCAGGTCTTTGGCGCGCGGAGGGTCGGCATCGGAATGCGCTGGCAGTCCAATATGCTCTTGAAGCCAGTATGTGGGCCGCCAAAGCCGCCGTCCCCATGGGGGCCAGCTGCGTAGTCAATGGTCAGCCGGCCCGAGCTGCGGTCGAGTGTAAATTGATACTCCGTGGTGTATCCGCCCCCGCCGGCGAATGGCGCTGTTTCGGAGGCATGTATGGTCGCTTGATCGCTGGTTATCCGAGTGGTGCAGTTCTGGAGCATGCAGCGGTCGACCGCGGCTCCGTCGACGACTTGATCAATCCTCTGGTCGTGCTCGCGGAGGATGAAGGTGCGCCTTTCCTCCTCAGTACGCGAGCCACCGGCGGCGAGCTGGCTGGTGGTGCTTCCGCGACAGGCGATCGCGATTGGAGCACCTGACTGCTCCTGACAGCCGGACAGCATTGCAGAAGCGAGGAGGATCTGGGGAAAGCGGTTCATGCGACCTCATTGGGACCCGATAGATCGAGCGACGTCAAGCGCCCCGACGGATCACCTCGCGAGCGCGGTGATCTCCGTAGTACGACCTGGTTCGAAGCCCTCGACAGCTGTGACCTTGAGCGTGTGCTCAGTGCGGACTTCGTCGTAGGTGAGCACGAGATCAAAGGAGCCGCCGTTCTCCGTGTCAATCCGGAGCCGTCCGCCATTGACCATGCCAAAGCGGGTGGGAACGCCGATCGCGGTGTCGTAGCTGGAGACTGACGGGTAGCGCCGGACAGTCTCGCGCACTTGTTCGCGTTCGTCGCAATTCATCAAGTTCCAGTGCGCTGACGGGTTGCGGTCTCGCATCCATTGAGGGCGGGGATCGGGCTCGTGTGCCATGTCTTCTTTCTTCGTAACGGGTGCGGGGGAGTTCCGTCAGGAACGCAGAACTGGCTGCGACGGTGCTCTTTAGAACGGTGAGCTGGACTGGATGCTGGTCGGATCGACAGCGATCACCATGCGGTCGGCGAGGCTCTCGTTGGCCAGCGCGGCCCCTATGATCTTGGCAGATCCAGCGGCGAGTCCCGGGAAGGCTTCCTTGCAGCGCGAGCGTGACCAAGCGCTGCGGACCATGTCTTCCGGAGAAGCGCTGGCCCAAGGAGCCGGGCCGCCTTCGACTTGGTCGACCAGCGGCACGGTCAATCGCACCGTGTGGAGCCAGACGCCGGATACTCGTTCGCTGGCGAGCTCAAGCATGGTTTCCTCGACCGCATAACTGATCGAGAGGAAGTCTGCGTCGATCGACATGCTGAAGTCGCCGTCGATGCCGATATCGCCGTCGGCGAGCGGCTGGACGCCCATCGTGTAATAGAAGCGGGCGGCCGACGTCTCGAGCATCCGGACACCTGGAACGAGGTTGAACGCGGAGTCCAGCATCAGGCCGCCGGACGCAAGAGAGCGCGAGTTGCGGTTCTTGAGCATCAGGAAGACGGAAGCTTCAGGCTCGTTGCCGAAGCCGTCCGGGCCGCGGCGGGTGCTCAGCGTCACGTCGAACTCATGATCGCTGCCGATCGACTTCAGGATTTCGCGCGCGCCGAGGACGATCTCATTCTCGTGCCCCGAAAGCGAGGGATGTGCGCTGTCGTCCAGGACCTCTGGCGCAGGGCTGAGGCCAATCCAGCTGCCCGTGCGGGTCTTGCGGCATGCCATGACGCGCGCGCCTTCGTTGCCGAACTCGCCGTCCGCGACGATTGCTCGGATCAGACCGTCGGCGAGCGCCGGCTGGAGGGGGCAGATGCCGCGGACGAGGACCGTTTTGCCGGTCTGGAGATCTTCGACGGGGGTGCGCAGCCAGAGCATGGGTGGATGACCTTTGTTGAGAAGAAAGAAGGATGCGGAGCCGGGAGACGTCGCGGCCGGCGCCGGCGGCAGAGCTAGGGGCGGATGTAGACGCCGGTCGGCTCGCTCGGATGGTAGCCAGGGGAGGGAGCCCAGCCGTTCTGGCTGGCCCAGTCGAACAGGGCCACGCAATCTGCAAGGATGGGCGAAACCGGTGTTCTGCCGCCGTCGTCGCTGCGGGTGAAAAGGAAGGTGCCTGTCTGCCCCTCGTGCTCACATTGGATTGCCAAGATCGCTTTTGTCATCGGGAATCGTTTCTCGTTTGAGGCTGGAGTGGCGACCGGAAGGGTTAGCTCCGGGCGGCGCGGCGCAGCAGCGTGTAGGAATCGTCGTCAGCTTCGTCCGCGAGCATTTGGACCAGAAAGCCGGCAGCTTCGTAGCGACTGACGATGTTCTCCTGGACCGGATATGCCGTCGCGTCGATCGAGAGGCCGTTTGCATCAGCGTGCAGCGTCAGGAGACGCAAGGCGCGACGGATGAGGTCGTCGTTATCGCCAGAGACGTCGAGGTTGCGGACGGTCAGAGTGGCTCCGCTGCGGGTGAGATCAATCTCGACCCCGAGCGCCTGGATCTGGCGCGTGAGAACATCCGTCGGCTGGGCGGTGATCGGAGCGGTGATGTAAGCCGGAAGGGGCATGCGCGGTCCTTGTCGTGGAAAGGGGGTGCTGCGGCGGGGCGGGCGCCTGGGTGTTGAAGCCATGGCAGCAGGTCTGAAGTGGTAAGCGGAGAGTTGCTACTGAACCGTCGGCTGCTGCTCGACGTCGAATGCCCCGCTGGCGTCGGCAACGGCGGCGAGCACGTCTTGAGCCGTAATCATTGCCTGCGGTTCGCCAAGGGCGGACGAACGTGCGACGCGCCGATGACCGAACGTGTAGATGAGGCAGTCTCGCTCGTGCATCTGCCGGCCGACCACGTCGATTTGGTCCAGTTGACGAATGAGGGCATCGGCTTCCAGCGGGGCGGGGGCCGACGCCTCTCCCATCTCTCTCTTCAGACCGGCAATGGTCGCTGAAAGCGTCAAGGGCGTTTCCTCTAGGTGATCTTCTCACCCGAAAGGCCCAAACCCTCTTCTACCCCGCTGCCTGGGGCGTCTTCCGGTTCAACGGAAGCGGATCATCGCCGCGGCTACCACATCCCGATCACTGCCCACGTCCTGTTGGGACAGCGTCGATCGGAGCTCCGGACAAATTAGGGTTCTTTGTTTTGACGATCGTACTCGATGAGAGCTTCGATCCCGTCCCGCCCTTCTGCGCGAGCCCGCTGGTAGGCCATGATGGCACCGGTCCCACCGCGACCTTCGTCGAGGATCAGTCCGGCTGCGCGCTGCCGTTGCTCGGGCGTACCGCCGACGACGAGTTCGTCGCCGGATCCCAGCCAATCGGCCAAGGCGGCGGCGTCGGTGAGGTCCGATAAGATCCAGCCGCGCAAGATCTGATCGTAGGAGACCGTTCCCACTCTCTGGACGTCGGAATCCTGCACGGCAGCCAGCGCTACCGTGGGAGCGCGGTCAGACAGTCGTCCGGCAGCGATCGCGAGCTTCTCCGCGAAGGGCATGTCCTTATTATGCTGGTAGATGCCGCCCTCGTAGTAGACGACGAGATAACCCTCGCGTGGGGCGCCTACGATTGCGGACCCCTTCTTCACGGCGGCAAGGGCGGGTGTGGCGGCCGGAATGTAGAGCCCCATTTCCGGGACCTCGGGCTGGTAGCGTCGAACGGACATTTCCTCTCCTTATCGTGATCCGCTTAGATCTGGAATCTCGGGGAATTTGTGATCAGGCGGCGAGGGCCGCCTGATCCATGTCGTCCGCCGGAGCCTCGTCGTCGTTCGCCGGCTCCTCAACAGAACGCGCCAGGTCGGCCTCGAGCTCGGCAAGCTCCGCAAGCTTGTCGGTCAGTTCGGCTGCTTCCGTGAAAGGCTGATCCACACGCGCTTCGAAGGCTGGCAGGCGACGCTCCTCACGTTGGAGAGCTAAATGCGCGCGGCTGAGATCGCCGTCGAGTTCCCGGATCACGTTTTCGATCTGAGCGATCGTTCCGAGCGGGTTCGACTTGGAGGTGATGTTGATGCGGGCCGGCGACCCTGTGGTGAGTACGCGCAGCTCAACGTCGACGTCACGCTTCGCGGATGGCTTGTCTCCATAGCCGTATCGAGCCTGCTCGCCGACGAGCTCGAGGTCGAACCCACCGATTGACCCTGTCGGGAAAGCGCCCACCGTTCCGTTTTTCTGCATCAGGCGGGCGCGAGAGATGATGATGTCGCCGGCTGCCTTGCGCTCGGTGTGCACGACCTCGTCCATGCGGAAGCGGAAGCTGTCCGCTTTGGTCGAGACACGCCGCGCGATGTCGTGCTCCAGATTCGCGATGTCTCGCGTCCAGGCGACGATTGCTCGACGAGACGAATCGATCGTTCGGCGGACATTGAACTGGTCGTCGATATGAGCATCCCGCAGTCTCTGGAGGCGAGCGATTTCGGCTTCCAGGCCCGCCTTCTTCATGAGCCGCTCGTCGCCTGAGGCCAGGGCTTTGGCGAGAGCGAACTGGTTGGCGTCGGATCCGACGTCCTCGAGGCGACGAATGGAACGGTCGCCAGACATGGCAAGTGCGATGAAACGAGCTTTGCGCTCGAGCATCTGCCAGCTTGTTGCGTCGATGGAGCCGCGCAGCGCGTACGCGTAGATCTCGATCTCGTCGTGCTGGTTGCCTTGGCGCTCGATCCGCCCCTCCCGTTGCTCGATGTCGGCGGGAAGCCACGGCACATCGAGGTGGTGGAGCGCCTTCAGCCGTTGCTGAGCATTGACGCCAGTGCCCATCGTCGCCGTCGAGCCGAGAATGATCCGTTTGCGGCCATTGTTGAGGTCGTTGAAGAGGCGCTGCTTGGCGGCCGTCTTCTTGTAGTTCTGCATGAAGGCGATTTCGTCCGCCGGCACGCCGAGACGGATGAGTTCGTCGCGAATCCAGGTGTAAGCGGAAAAGCCGCGGGTGTTGAGAGCGTTTTCTGTGCCGAGATCGGAGAAGATCATCTGGACCGCGCCGGCCAAGGGGTAGGGCTTGCCGGTCTCCGGATCCTGGTAGCGTTGGTCGCTCGTGCGTTGGTAGATCTCGAAGACGTTAGCGACGAGGGTGTTGAGCTTGTTGTCCGGATCGTTCGCGGCACCTGGGATGACGAAGCGGAGATCGATGGCGGAGTGCCGGCCGTCGCCAATCACAGAGAGGATGATGTCGTCGCCCTTCTGAACGGCTCCAGTCCGGTTCTCGATCGCCTTGATCCGGGCGGCCAGAAACTTCTGATAGTCCTTGAACGGCTCGCCAGAGGGGGCGACAACGATCTCGCGCTTGCCGCCCTTGATCACAGGCAGCTTCACGTGCTGGCGCAGGTCGTCCTTCAACACCACGTCCGCGACGCTGCGGTACATGGCCATCAGGTCGGCTACGTTCACAAACTCCGAGAAGCGCGTGACCGGCTTGTAGCTGCCGCTCGGCTGCAGCTCGAGCTCGGTTCGTGTCTCGCCGAAGTTCGCGGCCCATGCATCAAACTCGTGGATGCCCCGCTGGGCAAGAGCAACGGGCTGTAGGTAGCGCTGGATCGTGAACATCTCCCCGAGCGTGTTCGTGATCGGGGTTCCCGAGGCGAGGACAAGCGCCCGCCCGTCATTGATCGTGTCGAGGTAGAGGCTTTTGACGTAGAGGTCCCAGGCTCGCTGGGAGCCATCCGGATCGATGCCCTTGAGATCCGACTGGTTGGTGGCGAAGCTCAGCTTCCTGAAGAGGTGCGCTTCGTCGACCAGGATCTGATCGATGCCGATCTCGCCGATGTGAACGAGATCGTCCTTGCGGGCTTTGAGCAGCTCGAGCTTCGCGCGCATGCCTTGCTTCATGCGCTCCAGACGCTTGCGCGAGACTCGATCGTTGGAATCGAGATCCTGGATGAGGCTGGTGAAGCTTTCGATCTGATCGTCGATCAAGTTCTCTTCAAACGCCGTGGGCGTCGGGATGAACTTGAACGCGTCATGGGTGATGATGATGGCGTCCCAGTTCCCCGTTGCAGCGCGGGCGAGGAAGCGCTGGCGCTTGGGCCGAGCGAAGTTGGTCTCGTCTGCCACCAGAATGCGGGCTGTCGGGTAGAGCATGAGCCACTCGCGAGCCATTTGCGCGAGGCAGTGGTTCGGCACTGCGACCATTGGCTTCGAGACAAGCCCGAGCCGCTTTTGCTCCATCACAATGGCCGCGAGGCTGAAGGTTTTCCCCGAGCCGACGGAGTGCGCGATGTAGGTCGAACCGGCCGCGATCACGCGCCAGATGGCCCGCTTCTGGTGATCGCGCAATTGGATGGTGTTTGACGCACCAGGCAGCGTCAGGTGCCGGCCATCGAATTGCCGGATCACGAGATTGTTGTAGAGGTCGTTGTAGGTCCTGACCAAGCGGTCAGCCCGGTCCGAGTCTTGCCAGACCCACTTCTCGAAGGCGGAGCGGATGGCGGCGAGCTTCTCCTTCGCGGCTTCCGTCTCCTTGACGTTGAGCTCGCGGTGTTCGCCCTCGCTGTCGCGCCAGACATCCCAAATCTTCGGGATGCAGGAGTTGAGAGCGTCCTCGAGGAGGTCGTCCGCGCCACGGCGGCCCGTGCCCCACGTCGACATGGCGCTGGCCTGGCCGAGGAACGGGTTCTTGTTCACCGTCCACGAGGCGATCTCGACCGTGTGGTAGACCTGGGTCCGAACGTCCATCACTTCAGCGATGAACGTTTCAATGTCGCTTGTCGGGATCCAGGGCGCGCCAAGCCGAGCCGTGATGTCGCTGGGCTTCAGATCGACGGGTTGAACTGCTTCAAGAGCCTCTACGTTACGTTCGAAGCGGCGATCGAGGGCCGCAATCTGCTTCGTGATGGCGAGGTTAGTGCGGACGGGCCCGGAAAGTGCTTCATCGGCGGTGATCCAGACGTCTCGATCAGGGGTCGTCTGCCCAGGATCGAGGAAGACGGCGTCACCAAGCTCTGCGAGAGCGTCGGTTTCGCTGATGCCGAGCAGGCTGCTGATCAGAGAAAGGTCGACGCGACCCGTCTCGTGAAGTGAGACGGCAAGTGCATCGCCGGCCGATTGGACGTCGGCGACACTCGGAGCGTGGATGACGCGATCGTAGAAGATGGGGCCCGGCGCCCCGGCATCGCGTTCTTCATCATACTCCTCGATCGAAGAGACGAGCCAGACGTCGGGATCCTCCATGAACGGCTGGAGGTTCGGCCGGCGCTGGACCTCTGTCGACGTGCCGGTCTCGGGGTCGACCCGATGGGTCGTGATCGTCTTGTTGATCGGGCCGAAGGCTTTCGTGAACGCACGGTAGTGCTTCGCGAGCTCGGACTGGAGGTCTTGGTAAGGCTCGTCGAATTGCTGGGCGCGGAGGACCGCCCGGGCGCCGTCGCGAATTGGGATGAGCCTCCGGATGATGGCCGCGTGCTTCGGGTAGAGGCCGAGCCCGCCACGGCCAGATTTCACGCTGACGCGGGTGGGCATGCCACCGACGATCTGGAAGAGCACGTCGTTCTCGATGACGTAGCTGCTTTCTCTCAGAGCAGCGTGGTCTCCTGCTTGCATCGCACTGATGGCGAGGCTGTCCTTGTCCGCCAGCGATGGGGTTTGTCCCGCCGGCCGGGAAACGTAGCGCCCGGCGTGGGGCGCGACCACGGTCGCGATCGCCGCCGCCAGGTCGGTTGCGAGATCGAAGTTGGCAGGGGCGTTGCAGGTGTATTCTGGCCCGAACTGGCCACTGGTCCAGCTGTGCTGACCCAGCACCGCCGTGGGGTGGTCGAGGAAGTAACGATTGACGCGGAGTGGGCCTTCTCCGGCATCGGAGTTCGGGACATCGTTGACCTCAAGCCACGCGGGGCTTTGGTCTGGATCCCAGTCGCCGCGCCGCCGGAAGAGCAGGATGTCGACGACGACTTCAGTGCCAGCTTCGTCGAGCATGGCTTTACGCGGCAGTCGAACGGCGCCGAGGAAGTCGGCCATGGAGGAAATGTGCTCGCGGGCCCTCGCGTCCGACTTGTCCATTGTATAGCGGGAAGTAACGAAGATGCCCAATCCACCGGGGCGCAGCGCCTCGATGGACCTTGCGATGAAGAAGTCGTGCAGCGAAAGCCGCAGCCGCCCAAGCGCCGTCTTGTTGCGAACGGAAAGGGAGGAAAAGGGCGGATTGCCGATCGCGAGGTCAAAATCATCCGGCAGTGCGACTTTGGTGAAGTCCTCGCTGCGGATCACCTGGTTGGGGAACAGGGCCTTGGCGACGCCTGCGGTAATCGGGTCGTTTTCGACCCCCATGAAGATGGACGCGTCGTCGAGAGCGGCGGGGCGGAGGGCCATGAAGAGGCCACTCCCGCAGCCAGGCTCCAGGATCTGGCCCCCGGCGAACCCCATCTGTCCGACCGCGGCCCACATTGCGCGGACGATTGTCTCTGGCGTGTAGTGTGCGAATTGGGTCGCGCGCATCAGGCCCTGCAGTTCGACGGGGCTCGTGAGGTCGACAAGCTCCTGGCCGAGCCCTTCCCATCCCGGACGGAAGCCATGACGCGGATGAGCGAAGATGTTGCAGGCGAGCTCAGTCGCGCCGAAGCCGACAAATTTAGCAAGGCGAGCTTGCTCGGCAGCTGTGGCGGCGCGCCCCTCCGCCTCGAGCGTCCTCAGAACTTTGATGGCGTCGAGGTTGTCCCGGGCACGAGCGAGCCACGTTGGAGCCAGCGCTCGGCCACCAGCAAGGGAGAAGTCTTGCGGAACCGCCGCAGCAAGGGGGGCGGGCGGCTGAACGACGGTTAGCGTCGGAGCCGGGCGCGCGGGAGTTTTGCCCGCCGAGCCACCCGGGGCGGCCTGCTGCTCATCGAACTCGAAGAGCCGGTACTGGATCGCGAGCGTCGAAGTTTCGGTTTTCATTTTGCACTCCAATTGCCGGGAGAGGCAATCCAACTGGGACAGGGTCGCGCGACGGCGCGGCCCGCAGCCGCGCGAGCGGGTGCAGGCCGCGGAGCGGACTAGGGGATCAGCCAGACAGGCCGAGGCGGTCGGGATCAGGCTCGACGGGCAGGCGCAGCGCCAAGCCTAGGGGCATTCCAAGGCATGCGGGCCGGGGCGGCCGGCGTTTGCTGTCAGTCGGGGTGGCCGTATAAATCGCCGCAACGCGTGCACTGAGTGGTGGGTGGGAGTTTTCCCGTTTCCCCGACCCAGGAGCAGAGCCCCATGCGGCACTCTTCGGTCTCGCCTGTCGGCTCAGCCGAGTCTGAGAGCTCGCACGACTTGTCAGCTGCTAGCGCCGGGACGGGAGGAACCTCCGTCAAGGTGGCGAGGGATTGTAGAATACGCGCAGCTTCGTGCATCGCCTCCTGAGTGCCGACGATCTGCTCATGAGCGCTTTCCTCGCCCTGGAAGTCGTGAGCGTGGAACCAGATGTCAGCGCCGGCGCCTGAGGTCAGAGCATCTGCGATTTCGACCAACCGTCGGTGGCCTGGTGCGATGATGTCGCTCAGCCGCAGTGGCTTATCAGTTCGAACGCGAAGCGCGGTCAGCAGTTCGGGCGTCACTGCCACGTCCGCCTCGTCGAAGGTGTAACTCTCGTTGGAGTTCACCTCGAAGTAGGCGTCGATAATCTCGCGGTCTGACATGCTTTCGGGCGTCTCCGGAACCACGTAGTCGCCGCTTCGGCGGCCCGCGACCTCGGTCCAGAAACTGCGGCAATGCTCCGCGAGCTCGGCCAAGAGGCCGTCGCGTGTCCAGGATGCGAACGTGGTGGTGCCGAAGCGATGCTCATGGAGAGCGGTATGGATTGTGACCTTCTGGGACGAGCCGGCAGCCTTAACTTGGGGCAGGATCGTCGCGGGACTGCGAGCGGCTACTGCGAAAGCGTCGGCGGGCAGATCCGCCTCGCTCTGATTGGAGGTAGGAGACGCGGAGACGCCGGGGCCACTGTCGGTAGCGGCCTTGAACTCCGGGATAGTCTGGTCTGCGAGGTCTCCGAGCCAAGCGAGATGCCCGTAGGGTGTGACGCCGATACGCTCGGCGCGCTCGTCTCCGATGACCTGTTCGACGAAGGCCTCGTCGATGCCGTATGGTGCGGCAGCAAGGGTGTCGGTTACGAGGATGACACGCTGGCCATTCGGCAAAGCGACCACGCCGATCGGCTGAACAGGCGGCGGATCGAGGTCGCCGCGCTTGGCTGCGGCCGAGAACTCGTTCGAATTGTGGTAGCCGAAGGCTTGAGCAGCGATCTCGAGGATCGCACTGCGCTTTCCTTTGAAGCCGCCAGCGATCAGGGCCTTCTCGAGACGATCGAGATAGATGGGGGAGGTTTTCATGGGACCATTCTCCGAGGCGACCAGCGATGCGTGCGGGGGTCTCGTTGACCGCGATGCCGGCCGCCGTCTTAGAACGGTGGGTAGGAAGGCTTCGCGAGTTGGTTCGAAGGTTCGCCTGCGGCTTGCGGCCGCGCCTGATGGGCTGAGACCAGCGGGCCCTTCGAGGCCCAGGAGCATCGGCTCCTTCATCGCGGCTGCGGCGCAGCGGCGATGAAGAGGTCGACTGCGATTTTCCTCCCCGAGAGGTTCTCACCCCTCGGGAGAGTTCTATGTCACCTTCGTTCAGTTCAGTGCTTCGACGAAGCGGATGCGAAGCGCGGGCTTTCAGAGGAGGTCGAAGCCATCTTTCTTGAGCTCATGGTCAGCGGGGCAGGTGAATGTGATGAGGTCAGTCGTGATCTCAAGTTGGCCTGGTGCAGCAATTCGCACCTCCATGACCGCTGCTGGCGTTGCGCCGGCGGATGCGGAGGGCTGTGGCGCGGCGAGTGCGTATGGATCGTCTCTCAGATCCAGGAGGTCGCTTGCGACGGTTTGGCTTGCGGTGATCCGGGCTCCGGTCAGGCGCTCGTAGCGGAGCGCCTCCTCCTCAGCGGCCTTGATCGCGCTGGCGAGATCGGGGTGATCGCTAAGGTACATGCCGCCGTCACCGTCGACGACTTGGATGCTCCCCCCGTGTTCGATGACGTTGAAGTGGCCGCTGCCGGCGTCCTCGGAGGCGTTGCGAGCCGAAAGGGTTTCGTGGTGGATTATGGGTCAGTCCTCCAGATCAACGAAGGGCGGGCGCTGGGCGAGGTCGTAGGTCATGAACGCCGCCGCCGCGCCGACGAGCAGCGCGAAGGCCGCTGCGCCGAGCGTGACGAGAAAGCCGCGACCGTCGAACGCGAGGGTGACCGCGAAGGCAGAGGCGAGCCACAAGGCCATCGTGAGGCATGCGAGGCGGATGTTTTCGGCGTCGGGCTTCCTGACCATCACATGGAACGAGAGCAGGAGCATCGTTAGCGTGGTGAATGCCGCCAGCGGCAGGGAGAAGACACCGCGATGCGTTAGCCAGAGGATCAGAACGCCGGCGAGCTCGCAGAAGACGAAAAGAGCGTAGGCCATGTCAGTCTCGCGTGAGGGTGATTGTGGGAGGGGTGGAGCGCTTGTCGGGCTTCGAGATCTTCCAGCCCTTGAACACCGTCCCGATCGACGGATCGTCATCGTTGGCGAAAAGGACGATGCGATAGGCGTCCGGAAGAGCGGCTCTGATGACATCGAGACTTCCGGCGACGGATGCCTGTCGCCCGTCGATCACGGTTGCCGGGTAGGAGAAGCGCAGCTGTGTCAGCCGGGCTTGAACTTCCGCGGCGGTAGCCACCTCGATGATGTGTTCGTGCGGCAGGATGCCGGCGATCGTCGGCTTATCGGTCACTAGGTGTGGAACCGCCCTAGCCCTGCAGGAGAAAGTCTCCGGCGTCGACGCGAACTCGCCCGCCGAAAAGGCGGCGTAAACAGTGAGCTCGATCTCGGCGCAGCTGAGCGGTCCCTTTGGGCGGAGATGCAGCCTGGGAGCGCCGGGTGCAGCGGGTTGCTGGGCGATCGTCTTGGCGCGCGCCATCAGTTTCTTCCTCCAATCAGCAGAACGACGTGGTCGATGGGATCACTCGCTTACGCCGGTGTTGAAGGTGGCGAGCCGGAAGGCAGTGACCGCAGCGTCACGGCCGTGGATCGTCAGGATACGTTCGGCCAGGAGACGGAGCTTCTCGATATCGGCTTCGCGATCGCCCGCGGAACTCGCGTGGGCACGCCAGACGATGGGCTGCGGCTGCGGAATAAAGCCTGTGTCGCGGATCGAGCGCGATACGACCCCCGCAGCGTAGTCCGCCCGATCATTCGCTTCGACGTTCGCATCGACGATCCCGTCGCCGGCGCGGCGCGTGTGTCCTTTCTGATGGTCGATGGTGATCATATGCCCAATCTCGCTCTTGAGCGACGCGATTGCTTGCCACAGTCTCTGGTGTTTGATTTTCCCCGGGGTCGACTTGCGCCAGTCATTGGCAATCCACCGGGGGAGGTGCTCGCGGTACGTGTCGATCACATACTTGCTGTCGAGGACGAGCTTGAACGTGCAGGCGGATGTGATGATCGCGTTTGCGGGATCCGTCGCAAGGGCGCGGCGATATGCTTGGACGGCCTTGAGGGCGCCCAGGAAGCCTAGAACTTCTACTTCGCCGGTGGTCGTGAGGCGCTTGCCGCCGACGAGCTCCTGGGACCAGCCCGGAGCGATTGGGTGGTCGCGTTCGAATTGGATGACCGCGGCCCAGCCGCCATGACCTTCAGCCTTGCGGGTTCCGTCGGCCATTGGAGTGCCGAGCGAGGAACCGTCCGTTGCGATCGTGGGCATATCAGGCCCCACCTTGCGCCGGCGAGCGGCACAGGCCGGACGCTGAGGAGATTGTGTGCATGTTGGTCATGTGCCGCCCGCAATTGTGGAGGGCTCGCGAGGGGAATTTCCTCCTACCTCAGAGCGCCATACGAGATGGAAGCCACCTTCAGCTTCTTATAGGCGGGAGACAGGATCTTTCCGGCGATCCCGAGACAAAGAAAAGGGGCCGCCCGGACGGGCGACCCCTGCACGATTGGTCCTGACGGCCTTCTTAGCTGCCGTTCGCGGGGTATAAACCCAGCGTTGGACGTTCGCGACGCTTGGCGCGACGGCTTTCCTGAGGAGCAGCTGCTGGCGGCGCCTCGACAGGGGCCGAACGTCGGCGGCCCGTTGCTTTGGCCGCCTCCGGCTTCTCAGCCTTCGCGGCAGCTCCGCGCCCGGCGCGGGCAGTCGCAGCGGCCGTCACCGTTTCTGCTTTGCTTGCGGCCCCGGTTCGGCTGGCGGCACGCACCTTCGTGCCCAGTCCGCTCGCCTGCGCAGTCGCCCGCTTGCGCTCGAGGTAGGCGGGAGCGGCATGGGGGTAGTCGACGGGGAGGTGCCATTTGCGCTTGTAATCGTCGAGCGTCATGGGTTCGAAGCGGTTCTCGACATAGGGACGCAGGAGCTTCGCCGTTCCACCGTCTTCAAGGCACACAATGAACTCGGGGAAGACGGACGGGTGTATCGGGTTGTTCGCGTCCAGCTTGGCCGCGACCGCGGGCGAGATCCGCTTCGCAAGCCACGGATCCAAACCAGCAAAGACCGGATCGGAGATGTCTTCCTGACGGATCGGAGCGACTTTGGTGTTGATCCGCTGTTGGCTCTTGGCGCTCGCCGGTGCCGGGGCTTCGCCTGCCGGTGTGGTCGCCGTTTCGGAAGGCGCGGTGGAGATCGTCGACGAAGCAGGGGCCTCTGCAGGGCTCGCGGCCTCCGCCGGTGCCGAGGGTGCCTCGGGAGCCGAGGAAACGGTGTCGTCGACGAGCGGCGCCGTCTCGAGCGAATTCGTCTCGCCGCCTGCAATTTCATCCGAGGCGCGAGTGGGTTCAGCCGCGACGTCGATCGTGAGCGACTCCTCGTCTGCCGGCGCCGGGAGCGCCGCTGCGGGGGCGGCAAGAGCGCTGCCGCTGGAAATGCTCGACCCGTCTGCCAGCTGGGCGACGGCGCCATGAACGTCCTGGATGAGAGGGACGAGATGATTGTACGGCACCTGGTTGTTCGCCAAGTAGACCGTCAGAAGATCCTTGGTGAGGTTCAGGGTTTCGGTCGTCATGATTCTGGGTCCCTCGTGTGTGCGGCCCGGAGGAAGGTCCAACTCTGGGGTGCTGAGTTGTGGATATACCGACTTCCGACCACGTGAAATGGGTCATAATGCGTACGCAAAAGCGAATGCAACCCCTCCTAAAGACCCTTGCCGCCTGGATGTTCCATGGAAGCAGACCCTCCAAAAGGTGCAAAAGCGATGCCTTTTCAACGGCTAAGGGAAACTTCCGCGGCGGGTCTGGAGCCCCAAAAAAATTTGGAAAAATTTAACGATTGTCCCGGAACGAAGCGGGTTCGAAGCTGCAACAGCTGTGGATAAGCTTTTAGCGGCGAAGTTCTGGCGGAGAATCGGACTAGCGCTTGGGACAAAAAGGGGGCTGGGTCGCCCCAGCCCCTCCAGATCCGTCAGCGACGATTTTGCTTAGGTCCTGCCGACAATTAGGCGCACCACGAAGAGGAACAAGGAGAGAAAATCGAGATAGAGGTTTAAGGCGGCATACACCGGCGAGCGAGGTTCATATCCGGTGCTGCTAAGGTAACCGATTTTGATCCTCTGTGTGTCGAAAGCCGTGAGGGCGGTGAACAGGAGCACGCCCGCTATGCTAATGGCGGTGTGGACGGGCGGCGAGCCGACAAGCAAATTCATGAGAAGAGCAATCAAGAGGCCGCTAGCCCCCTTCAGGATAAGGGAGCCGGCCCGGGAGAGATCATGCCTCGTCGTGTAGCCAAATAGGCTGAGCGTGCCCAACGACGCTGCGGTGGCGAGGAAGGTTGCTGCAAGAGACGCTCCGGATAGATCCTGGAGCATAGTCGATAAGGCAACGCCCATTGAGCCTGCAAAGAGGCAGAGCATGAGGCCGGCACCACTAGCCGAAAGCCGATCCGAAACACCTTTCGGGAGCAGGGCGACCGCGATGGGCGTGCCCGCGCACGCCAGGGAAAGCGTCGAACTGTCGGTGATCGCCGCTGCCAGTCCTGTCGAGGCCGAGACGTAGGCCGTGACGGCGCTGAGAAGGAGACCGGCGATCAGCCAGTTGTAGACGCTGATCATGTGGCGGCGGAGGGCGGCGTCGTATTGCAAGCGCGAGTGCGTAAACATGCGGTCGGGTTTGGCTGCGAGAGCCATGGTGAGGTTCCTTGCCAGATTGATCCGTTGCCCAGAGGATATTCGATAGGAGTAGCGGCATGCAACGGTTGCTGGATCTTTTGAGAACTCCTCGGCCTCGTTCCGCCCATTTTTACGCTGGCCTGTTCGCGCGTCGGTGACTAGGATGCGAAAGATCCTGGCAGATCGGTCGAGCGCACAGATTAAGGATCGGCCACGTGGGGCAGGCTTGGCTGGCACGGGCGCGGAATAGAGAAGAGGGACGTATGGCTTGGCTGACCCGGCTTATCGGTGCTTCCGTGATCGGCTGCGGGTTGATGTCTGCTGCCGTCCTCGCTCAGGCGATGACGTCGGGGTTCGGAGCGCGTCAGGATCCCATCAACGGGCGGCGAGCAAATCATGCCGGCGTTGACATCGCTGCGGTGACCGGGACGCCGGTGTATGCGACCGCAGATGGCTATGTCGGCCGGTCGAGGTGGGCTGGAGGCTATGGAAACCTCGTCGAGATCAATCACGGCAACGGTTACCAGACGCGCTTCGGTCACCTCTCCAGACGTATCGTGGGGGAAGGGCAGTACGTTCGCAGGGGGGCCCTACTCGGGTTGATCGGGTCGACCGGTCGCTCGACCGGACCGCATCTGCACTACGAGGTTCGCTACAATGGCGCTGCTCTCGACCCCACGCCGTTCATTCGAGCGTTCAAGGGCAAGGTGACGACGCACCGAATGTGACGCGGCGAAGGAGCCGCCTCGAACGGGATACGTGGCTCTACGTAATGGCTGAAAGATCCACGCTTTTCCCTGAGTTTCCGTTGACGCATCAGGGGGTGAAGCCGTATCGTCACGCGCAAAGGAACCATACCGATGCTCCCATCACGTTCGCTGCTCGTGCGCTGCACGGCGGCCGCAATACTGTCCGGCATCGCTGGTAGTGGCGCCGAAGCTGCCCATAAGGGTATCTCGTGTGTCGTCCCAGACTTGTGGCGTCAGGATCCGAAGGTGAGCGCGGCCGCTGTGCGAGCGGATGTCTCGATGTTCCAACACGAAGTGCCAGAGCCGGCTGTGCGGTATGCAGTGGCCAGCGGCTCTGACGTCGACGGCTGGAAGCCGAAGTACAAAGGCACGGGCGCGGATCGGTTGCGAGGTCTAAATCGGCAGCGGGTGCTGCGAGGCGGCGTGCTTTGGATCGTGGATCATCGGGCCCTGGGAGTTTCGGCGGAAGAGGCTGTGAAAGCGCTGATGCGTGCTGGCGCTACCATCGCCCGGCGTGATGCCTCTGGCGGTGTCGTCTTTCGTGCAAAGGCAGGCGTAGCCGAGAAGATAGCTCAAACGGCCGCCGGTCATCTGAACCGGTCGGCGGATAGTTCGTACGACGGCCACATGCGTAACGCTTTGATTGAGACAGGCTTCTCGGCGCAGCGCGGCCGAGTAGCAGGAACGGCGCAGCTGGCCTTCCGAGATGGTCTGGCGGCGGAAGTCGCGATGTTCCGAGTGGAGGGGCGGCAGGCGAGCTCACCGGCCGCGTTCATCGACAATTTGCCGTCGAGCAACATGATTGTCATGCCGTTTGGCACGAGCTTCGTGGTGCACGTCTCGGCGATCGAGGTCGAGCTTCTCCGCAATTATATGGAGGATCAGGGGAACAGCGTCCTGCTCGTCGGTGCCTCTGGTGAGCTGCAGGCTGGTGCTCAGGTCGGGCAGGCTATCCGCGCCTGCGGAGGAGGCGCGCTGGCGGATCGCTTTCCGACTCCCGACGTGATGGCGAAGGGGAGTGCTTCAGCACGGATCAATGTCGAAGGGCAGGCTCTCGATGTGAGCGCGGGTGATATCGTTCTTGTTGTCCAGCAGCCGGTTTGGGGCAGCGGGCTCGAGGTCGCCTTCATGAAGTTTGCTGGTTGATGGCGAGCTCCGACTTCGATCGCCCTAGATCCATTCTCGACGCTCGCGGGATTCCGATGCTGGCTCGTACAGAGCGTATCGGGCTCGTCGGTGCGTACGGGGCCTCTCGATCGTTCCTGGAGCGGAGCGGCGCGCGCCGCGCAGCGAGCGATTGGTGGTATATCGAGAGAAAGCCGGCCGTCGATCTCGTAGCGCTCGATCGCTTTCTGCCTCGGTTGGCTAAGCGCAGCCTTGTTCCGGAGCTCGTTGATTTGATCCCGGAAACGTCCTGGTGCGCGAGCCTGGCGAATATGCTCACGTCCAGCTCGTGGCGCGTGCTGAGGGACGTTACAATAGCGCGTGCAGTGTCGTGCCAGGATTGCGGAGCGGCGACCCGGTTGGAGTGCCACGAGACGTGGACCTACGATATCTCGTCGGGCCTGCAGCGCCTGATGGGAATGATGGCGCTCTGCAGTGATTGCCACGAAACGCGGCATCTTGGCTATGCAACGGTTCGCAACAGGTTTGATGTTGCTTTCAGGCGGCTGGTGACGATCAATCGAATTGGTTCTGCGGAAGAGGCGGATTACCGGCGGGCGATCCACGACAAGTATGAGCTCCGGAGCCAGATTGACTGGAC